>JBAUII010000037.1:0-11509 GCA_049682815.1 Thermodesulfobacteriota bacterium
GGGCCCACAAAAAAATTTTCATCCGCTTCCAAGGCAATTGGCTTCCTGACGCTGCCTACACCGGGATCAACGACGACTATATGTATCGTTTCTTTGGGGAAATACGGAACGAAGCTTCTGAGGGTAAAAGCAGCACTGAAGACATCATGGGCCGGAATCTCATGTGTAATATCCGTAATAGTAACATCGGGGTTAATGGTATAAATGACTCCTTTCATCGAACCCACATAATGATCCCTGTTACCAAAATCCGTCGTTAAGGTTATGATACTACACATTCCGATTTGCCCGATACTTATTTGACCGATAGATTGTATTTATAAATTACCTGAATGGGACCTATAAAAAAATGAGGCTAACTATCCTTGGCTCTGGAACCTGTGTTCCCTATCATAGGAGAGGTTCTTCATCCTATGCACTCGAGCTCCCAAAATCGACAATACTACTAGACTGTGGAAACGGAGCGACCTGGAAGCTTGGAAAGGTGGGGATTAACTATTTAGATATAGATCACATACTAATAACACATTTTCATCCTGATCACACATCCGACCTCATACCTTTTTTATTTGCCACTAGATATTCATACGGTTCGACACGAGAAAAACCATTACACTTATGGGGACCTCCAGGATTCAAGGGTTTTTTCTCCGCTTTAAAAGAGGCCTATAGCGATTGGATTGTACCACAAGAACTCCTGGTAAACGATATTGAGTATGACAGGATACAACTAGGTGATTTTGTTCTAAGGTCGGCGCACACCCTTCACACAGAAAACAGCCTTGCATACAGGATTGATTCGGAACGAAAATCGCTTGTATACACAGGTGATACAGACTACTCAGAATCACTGGTCAAGCTTGCAGAAAATGCCGATATTTTGCTGATTGAATGTTCAATGCCGGACGATTTAAAGGTCGAGGGACATCTCACTCCCGCCGGGGTCATCAGGATTGCAAATGAATCAGGAGCAAAAAAGATAATACTCACACACTTATACCCTGCTTGCGACGAAAGGGATATTCTCGATTCAATAATTAATGAAGTTTATGCAGAAGTCATAGTCGCGGAAGATTTTCTGGAAATTGACAGTTAAGATAGGTAAAAACGGTTATAAAATCGAGATGATTCAAACTATACTTCCAATACTAACTAAACTTGAGATATAATATTAACTCAATACTAGCGAATTTAAATGTCAATAATCATTTATTTTCTCTTCACTTTATCCGGATTTATCGCTCTGATCTATGAATCGACTTGGTCCCGTTATTTAAGGTTGTTTTTAGGACATTCCGCGTATGGACAAATCTTAACGCTATGTATATTCATGGGGGGACTGGGAATTGGCGCTCTCATAGCGGGTCGGTACGCCAAACGGCTAAGGAATCCTCTATACTGTTATTCAATATTAGAACTCTTAATAGGCCTCGGAGGCCTATTATATCATAATGCCTATTTATTGGTCACAAATTTCTTCTATAGTCTGAGCTTTACCTATTCCCCAAGTCCCATAATTTCAGACGTTTTAAGGGTAGCGCTCTCGACTCTCGTCACAGGACCGATAGCCGTTCTCATTGGAATGACGTTTCCGATTTTGGCTATTGGTTTGATGCGCCTCGTTAAGGATCTTGGAAAAACTACGCTGTCAAGATTGTATTTCACAAATTCTCTGGGGGCGGCCATTGGGATCATGGTCACCTCCTATGTATTGATTCCCGGTTTTGGAACTATTGGGTCACTAATGATAGCGGGTTCCGGAAATTTAATAATCGCATTATGTTTCTTGTTTATATCGAAAAAAGTACGGGGTGATATAGATACATACAGCTTCGATACAAGGGCTCCTACTATCGAAATTGATGGTGATCCAACTAACAGGCCATCCGTATTGATTTGGCTTTCCATTAGTTTCCTAACTGGATTTTCTTCGTTCCTTTATGAAATTGGCTGGTTACGTCTCGTTAGCATGTTACTTGGCTCAAGTACCCACTCCTTTGACATCATGGTCTCTGCATTCATATTCGGATTGGCCATCGGAGGTTTGCTGGCAAAGACATTATTATATCGATCCAAGAATATTCCCCACACTCTAGCAGCAGTACAGACACTGATGGGAGCCTCTGCAATCATAAGTATCTACCTATCGAACCTCTTTTTCGAGTTAGTGAGAGACTCCAACAATGTGTTACTCAGGACAGAATCATCGTATTACATTTTTTCGGTATTTAAGTACATTCTTTGCCTTCTTCTTTTGTTTCCCACAAGCTTTTTTGCAGGAATGACACTTCCCTTAATCACATATTTCCTGATTAATCTCACCCAAGACGAAAAATATACAGGTTCAGTTTATGGCTGGAATACCATAGGTGCAATTTTGGGTGCGGCGCTAGGAGGCCTACTAGTATTACCGATATTGCAACTCAAATTCACTCTAGCGTCCGGAGCGTTAATTGATGTAGCAATCGGCCTTATCTTATTCTGGATGTATCGAAGCAGTAAGCTAACAAAATCTTTAGCCATAGGTTCTAGTTTTTTGATCATGACACCAGTTCTCTTTTTTCATTTTAACTCTTTTTTGATTACCACCGGAGTTTTTCGAAGTTATTATAAATATGAACCCGACGAAAAAGTCACCATTAGGGATGGAAAGACGGCTACGGTGTCTTTTCATGAAATTGGTGACAGGAAATACATTAAAACAAATGGTAAATTTGAAGCCAGCCTGTCTACCACGGAAGAATTGGCACCCGATGAAACCGCACAAGCGGCTCCAGCTTTCATTCCGATGGCCATGGTGAATAGACCCTACAACGCAGCCATGATCGGCCTTGGAAGTGGTATGACAGCCCATTTCCTTCTCGGCGACCCTTTATTGAAGCATTTGGATCTCATTGAAATTGAAAAAGAGTTTTATTATCTGGCCAAAGGATTTATGCCTTATAACAAAAGGGCGTATAAAGATGAGCGTATCAAATTTGTTTTTGATGATGCTCGAAGATTTTTCTATACCGGGCAAAAAAAATATGACATGATTATTTCGCAGCCGTCAAACCCCTGGGTAAGCGGCGTTTCTAGCCTTTTCACCGAAGAGTTCTACCGAGCGATAAATAGATTCCTGAAACCTGACGGGCTGCTAGTTCAATGGTTGCAGCTCTATGAATTTAATTCAACATTGTTTTTTGTAATATTAAAGGCGATTGATAATGTTTTCCCCTATGTGAAAATTTACGATGTGCAGGATGGAGGCAACATCGTAATAGTAGCCTCAAAGACGGATTTTTCGGCCAAATTTTACGATCGATTTCGAAACAGCGAACAAATCCTAAGAGATTTGCATAGGTTTAGTGGCAAAATCAACTTTCTCTCAAACACAAATTATGTGATTTCAACGCAAAGCCTAAAGGCAATATTAGAAGACTACAATCCAAACTCTGACTATTTCCCGATAGTCGATAATGGCGCTGAAAAGGCATTTTTTCTACGTAAGTATGTCGAAGTTCTCTCTCCTTTTAAAAACTCCGTCTTTTATTATCAGGAGGTGCTTGAACCAGATCAATTTTCGGAAACCCTTAAGCAATTGCTTATAAAACAATCAAATCACAAGCCAGACCTCATGAAAATGAATTATTTACTTACAATTTTACGGACCGCTGACTCACACTCCGATTGGAAAAGTATCGAGAACTTATTTAATGACCTATTTCCGATCGAGCTGCTTAGAGGGCTCTGGAATAATCAGGAAGCGGTTGAATTGTTTAGAGATCATGTTCTAAAGAAAAATCCGCCTTACGACATCCGACTAAAGTTCCAGTTTTTGGACTACGCAATAAACAACGAAATGGAATCTCTCAAGGAAATTATCCCATTAGTGATCGCTAAATTTAACAAGGATTCAATTCCTCCACAAATAATAAGAGCGATTGCCATTCAATGCTATAAGATGAACAACTACGATCTTTTTGAAGCATTGAACAATAAGTTTGTTGAGCAAAACAAAGAAATCAGCAAGGAAGAGAAAATGTTATTAGACTACATGGGTAAACAGATTAAAGATTCTAAAGACAGTACAACCATCTCGATTAAAGATGTTACATTTAAGTGAAAATTGGGCACCAGAACAGAAAATCAAGTGGTCAACGTGTGAATGTTTTATGCTTCTTGATACAAACATCAATAACTAGTTTAGATAAAAAAGGAGGTATTTAATATGGAATTATTCGAAGCTATAGGTTCGAGGAGAAGCATTAGGTTCTTCAAACCATGGAAACCGGTTGAAGAATGGAAGATTCAGATGATGCTGCAGGCTGCAAGATATGCATCCTGTCAGGGCAACTGCGGTTCGACAGAAGCCATAGTTATAGACAAAAGAACTTATCCAAAAGACAAATTTGAACAGATTGTCGAGTGTGCTTCACCGTTTAATGAAATACATCTGAGACAGGCCCCGATCGTAATTGCGTGGCTTCTGAATCTCGATGCATGGTACAAGGAGTTAGTGCAGTCATTTGCAGTACTTTTCCCCGCAAGGGCAATAAGCGCCGCGCACGGATGGACATACAAGCTGCTCACAGAGGTGACTTACCCTCGTCTCATGAGCTTTCCCCGTGACAGAACAGAGGATCTTCTAAGGATTGAAGCAGGCCAGGCAATAGCTCATTCACTTCTCATGGCTACAGAGCTCGGTCTTGGGTGTTGCCTTCTCGCCACAGGAAGAAAACCGGCCGAGTTTCCTAAGGTTCTTGGAACACCTGACAATGTCGTTCCAATATGGCTCATGGCGGTTGGTTATCCGCTCGAAAGCCCTGGACAGAGACCCAGAAAGCGTTTTGACAGGCTGTTTCATTCCAATACCTATGGTAATCCCCTAAAAGAAGATCCGAAGGTAAAAGAAGATCTTACAAAGAAAAACATGATTCAGCCAATGGACCCACTCCCTGGAAGGGAGGAAGAGATTAAGCACATATGCAGGATGTTTGGATTTACGGAAGAGATGCCCGATATGCCAAAGGAGCACATTAGGGCTCTATATAGTGAAGAATCTCCCTATTTCGGGGAACTGCCAGAGGGACTTGAAGAAAAGGGGGTCTAACTAACTCCCCAAACCGATCGCCTCCCCTTTAGAAAAGGATTCAGGGGATAAGGTAAATCCCCTCTAGCTCCCCTTTGTAAAAGGGGAGGATGACTGCGGTGAGCACTTTCATAAGCCGCATCATAGGGAATTTCCTCCTTTTCCAAAGGAGGATGAAGGAGGATTTCGGACAGCCCTGTCCCCAGCCCTGAATAGCGAGCCTGTCGAAGTATCGAAGGGTTAAAACGAGGATGCCTCCGCCTACTCGTGCCTTTTGACCCTTGAGACCAGTTCCAGCACCGCCACTTTAACCTCTTCAACCGAGATGTCGCTAAGGCATCTCACCTCATAAGGGCATTTCGGAGTGTATCCGAACCTCGTACAGGGACTGCAGGGAAGATGTTTGTTTAATGCGATGTTACTGTTCCCAATTGGAGCCCACTTCTTCTGAATTCCCGCGCCGAATAGAGAAACAGTTGGTGTTCCAACACCACAGGCAATGTGCATAAGCCCCGTATCTGTAGACACCAATAAATCTAGCTGGGAGATTATCGCCGCGGTTTCGATTAAGGAAGTCTTACCGGCATAGTTGATAGTAACATCCCCATCGGCGATTTCCTCCAATTTAACTGAATCGTCTACCTCCTCATTTCCTCCAACGATCACAATTCCAAAACTCTCTTTTAACAAGCCTTCTGAGAGCGCCACAAATTTACTTATTCCCCATCTCCTTTCAGGTGTTGTTGCCCCGCTGAATATCCCCGCAATTGCAGCGCATCTATTCCTTAGTTCGTTAATTTGAGGACTAAACTTCGATATTAGCGTTTGATCAATTGGTATGAATGGCGACATAGTATTAAATTCGTGACTATCTCCGGTAATTCTTGAAGCTAAATCCAGAAAGCTAAAGACCTCATATTGATCATGTCTGTACGGAACTGCATGTGTAAAGAGTTCAGATCTGTCGTTGGTAGCAAATCCGACCCTTATCGGCGCACTCGTTAAGTAAGCAAAAACCGCAGACAGCCTATGCCACTGTTCCGAGTCAATGACTATGTCATAATTCTTTTTGAGAGTTTTATAAAGGGCAAACAAAGGTCCTGAGTCGTACAAAAATACTTCATGGATGTAAGAACAACCGACGAAAATTCCCGAATTCCTCTTTTCAGCAAGTACGTCTATTTCAGAATTATTGAAATACCGTTTTAAAGCATTTAATAAGGGATATAGAAGGGCTGCGTCACCTATGCCGCCCGGTCTTATGACAAGTATCTTTAGTTTTTTTTCTGATTCGGTTGTACCTGAGAAATTTTGTGTCCGATTACTGTCTCCTGGTCTCGGTTGAATAAAAGCCCTTGCAAGAAAACCTAACGGTCTGCCCAAAAGAGCATCCAGTATTTTTAAACCCTCAATTTTGACGTTCATTTCAACGGGTAAAATATGTTACTATATCGGTATCAAATTGGGTAATTCAAACAAGGTCAAGAATACATCATTATTTAGCCCTTACAATTCCCGTCTCAGGGTTGTAAGTATATTCCTCACCCAAGGGATGGGGAGGAAATTCTCCCGTCGTTTGTTCTTCTATAAACCTCTTAAGCTCGGCCAAATCTGAAGGAAACCTCCCAAACACCTTCTTAAACCTATAAGCCTTAGAAGACAGATAGGTCGGATTGACTCTAAGTCTCTGATCTATAAAGGTAGAGCTTTTAACCTCTTTGAGTTTTTTCACTATCACAAACTCTCCACCAAAAGGTTCCTCAGGTATTTGCTTTACTAGCCCACTATTTTTAAGCTCGCCGACCGATGATGGGAACCTATCATAGCGCTTTAAATACTCTCTCAATGCCGTGGTTAAGCTGTCTTCCATATGCATTGTGTCCAGCTCCCTTATATTCAATAAGGCAAAGTTTTTTCGACCTTCGACCGGGGTATCTTTATATATATATTCCCAGATCCGCCTTGAGAGGTCTCTATTTCCCCCCTTCGCAAGGGCGGAGGCAGTCATTCCCTTAAGGTATGCGCGCCTAAGGTCTGAAAGCCCCGGTTTATCCGATGCCTCCCCAAAGAGTTCAGAGGCTTTTTTGTAGTCTTTAAGATTTAAATAATAAACAAAACCCTGCTCAAGGGGTATACGAAAGTTATCGGGATTGTTTCGTCTCCCCTTGTCAAAGAGCTTCATACCATTTGCCACATCTCCCAGTCCAAATGGCGGAGGCTCGGCAAGGAATGTTCCCCCAAATCTGTAAGCGTTCACAAATTTCGGATCCAAGTCTGTCAGAATGTCAAAGTACTTATAAAGGTGCCCAGAATCTGCATCGTCAAATCTCGTGCCCCCAAAATATTGAAGCGCCCTCAACCAATAGATGTCGGCCAATAAATCATCATAACCTAGTGAGATTCGTCTAAGGGCCGACGAAGAAAAATACAGAGTCTCCTCGATTGACCGGAACTTTCCCCTTATGTTATCAATTTTCCGCTGAAAAGGGACAGAAGCAACTATCAATAAAATCACGAGGATTACCCCTGCAATCGATCCCTTGCCGAAAGAGCCTGTCATTGTCCTATTTGAATTCTCTTTGTTGAAATATAACTATCGAAAGAATGAGAAGAACAATAATATAGATTAATGCGTAGGCCGTGGTATACAATATGAGTGTCCAGCCTATATCACCCCCGTAAACCGCCTCGCTCCTCACGTCAAATTTTTCAAGATTAGGTATCACCCTGTAAATGAACTGTGTAATATGGCCTATGATTGGGTTATTGACCTGCTCGGCAAATAGCCTTATATCGCTCGAAAAGCGGCCGATGGCAAAAAGGAAAAACGTAAAAAGCAGAGTCATTACAGGTGTGGTAAAGCTCGAAAAAACCAAAGCGATACCAATTACAACAAGAAATTCAAGATACTCAAAATATACGGCCTTAAAAAACTGTGAATAATAGAGTCCCCCGTAGTAATAAGCGATTAACCCACTGTGTTTAAACCCTATATAGAGTACGATGAGCGTGAGAATGAGAGCCATTGCTAAAGTATTCATGAGTATCGTAAAGGAAAGTCCAAGATATTTCCCGAGGATAAACTCATATCTTCGAACAGGTTTCGAAAATATGTTGTATACTGTCTTTTTTTCAATCTCCTTATAGACAAGCCCCATTCCGAGAAATACAGAAATGATAATTCCCATGAGGGAGATTACTGTAAGCCCCAGGTCTTTGACTATTTTGTTATATTGCTCGGCCGATATGCTCGCAAAGATAAGAGAGCTTAAAATCATCACTATGGCAAACAGTATTAAGCTGTAAAGTACCCTATCCCTTATTGCCTCGGTAAATGTAATGCGAGCTACGCTCCAGATCGGTTTCATGTTTAATTACTCAACAAAAGTCCTTCGCTTTTTTGTCGTTGCTAGCACTTCGACAGTTCGACAGGCTCACTACTGACGGCTCAGAACTAGGCTACCTAGAAATTCGCCAAAATCCACCTTAATCCTCCCTAACCCTCCTTTTACAAAAAGGAGGGGATAAATAATCCTCCCCTTTTATAAAGGGGAGTTAGAGGGGATTCTAAGGTCTTCGTTACTGATTTTCTTGACCCAATTTTTGGAACGCCGTTCAACTGCTTTACATCCGGGAAAGGATGAATGAAATTAAATCTATTCATCAAATTGTAACATTTTCTTCTACGAAATATCTGATGGCTACAATCGCAAAAGTCTACGACCCTTCGATTGTTCGTTGGACAGGCGCGGTGCTCAGCGCTCAGAGTAGGACATGTGAAGCAATCTCCAGGGCTCCTACATTCACCTCTCAACATGAACATCTTTCTGTGCCTCCTCTACAAAGAGTCCCTCCAGTGATTTTCTCAAGCGATGAAGCTCTATAATGTCTCCACCAGATCTTGAAACAACCTCCAAAACCCTGCCTTTAATATCCTCATCAAATTTCAGAACTATGAGACCCGCCCTTTTTTCAATAGTTACGTTGAGATCACTCAGGAAATTAAGAACCGTTTCATCTTCCACCCGTAAAAGCATCTCATAGATTGAATGTATATCCTCAAACAGATTTCCGAGCTCGCCGCTTTTCACCACTTTCCCATTAATGATTATTGCCACTCTTTCACAAATCGCTTCTACATCGGAGAGTATATGCGAACTCATAAGAATAGTTTTGCCTAACTCCTTTTGTTCCAGAATTAACTCCCTGATTTCTCTTTGTCCGATGGGATCGAGACCACTCATAGGCTCATCCAGGATCAAGAATTCCGGGTCATTTATCAGAGCCTGCGCAATTCCAACCCGTTGCAACATCCCTTTGGAGTATTTGCGAAGCTGAATCTTTCTAGCATGAGTCATTTTTACCATTTCAAGCAGATAATCAACACGTCTGGAGAGTCTATCTCCATTTACACCATGTAACTCGCCCATATAATGCAATAGCTCTTCACCAGTCAGGTAATCGTAGAAATACGGATTTTCAGGCAGATAACCTATCTGCCTTTTCAAATTGACATCTCCAAGGGGCTCACCCATCAATTCAACCCTTCCGCCTGTAAGAGAAACAAAGCCGAGAATGACCTTAAATGTGGTGGTTTTTCCCGCGCCATTCGGTCCGACAAAACCGAAGATTTCTCCTCTATTGACGGAGAAAGACACATCTTGTAAAACGCGAACCTTCTTTCTTAAGAACCCCGTAGAATAGTCCTTTATTAGATTCTCTATCTTTAACATGGCTTAGTATATATTTTAAAATAGGTAAGATAATAATGCCGGCAAGGTCTCAAACGAATCTCAATTCCTTCCACTGCGAGCCACCGAAGAAATGAACCAACGGCACTATTTTTACTCTCATATTGAAAGATGTAAAGAAATCTTTTGATTCTACAGGGATTGTATCGAGATACGGCTTCCACGGAATGTAAGCGAATTGTCTCCAGCAATGACAATAATTATCAGTCTTCAAAATCCAAGATCTCGAAATACAACGGGTACAAAAAAATAAGGGTGGCTGGCAACGCCCAACCACCCTTTGTTTTGTCACTTCTAGATTTTCTTAATCGCAAGCCCCGGCGGCAGTTCCACCAGTACCGTCGCGTGTGGCTTCAAATTTTCCCACAAGACCGTTAGTTACAGTAGTAGCGGTACATCTTATAACTCCGTCTCCCCAAACTCCATAATCCCGCCTTCCACTCTTCTGCGCAGAAGTCATAGATGTCTCCCAGCCAAAATCGGCTTGCAGGAGTGCGGAACCATAATCGGCACCCGCAATGTTAGCATCTGTATTGTCCCCGGTCCAGCTTATGCAATACCCTGCTTTCGGATCGCCTCCGCCTCCCCCACCGGCGGCGCAATCAGCAGTAGCAGCCACTCCGCCGTCAGCAGCAGCTAGCGCTCCCACAAAACTGCTATCTACAAGCGCATCCTGCTCAAGGCAGCCACCCACAATGGTACTATCGGGACAACGTAAAGAATTATCTGTCGTTGGAGGGTTATTACCTATCAAATCGGTGAAATCCCTGGTGCCATTATTATCAATGTCCTGCTCAAAAAACTCGGCCTCGGCATCCCTGATGGTCTGCATAGCCTTTCTGGCATTCGCCTCGTTCGCCGAAATCCTCGCCTTAATAAGGTTTGGTATCGCTATCGCCAGGAGGATACCAATTATCGCCGCTACGATCAAAAGCTCGATAATGGTATATCCACTTTCCCTTCTACCTAATCCCATAAACTTAAATCTCATGTCCTTTACCTCCGACAAAATTTATTCACTTTCTAACGTTCAAAAAAAACATAAAATCTAGTCCAGAATAAAAAAGCGAATCCCTATATATTACCCTATTGCCACACCTTTATATGAATTCGCTTACTACTTCTATTATCGACTGGACAACATTATATATCATTCTAGAAAGAGATGTCAAGCATAATTCTTAACCCTTCGATATCCCACCACCGATTTCAACATAGATCGCTGCTTAGTCATATTAAGAACAACTTCCACTCCCGATTAGAAAAATATTATCCTATGACATTTTCAAAAGAATGCCCAGAGAATCGGTGTGGAAAATCCTCTGGGCAAGTGGCAAAAGACGAGGAAGGCAACTGATCTTAACTATTAGAAACTATAGTATCACCCAAGAATTAAATGAAAATTAATTTAATGTTAGGTAATTGTTAATTTTGCTCAATTGCGCAATCCATCCTAATATTTCAAGACGAGTCACGTCGAAAGGAATCCGGCCAAATGAAACTCCCTGCAGCAGGCCGCAGGGGATCATGATGAAAACCGAGAGCCTCGGAGGTTATTGCGAGACACAAAGTCCCAAAGCAATTCCCAGCGCCTTTGCGAGAGGGCTTCACTTCAATTGGGATCATAGACATTTTCCCGTCATTGCGAGAGACTTGGAAAGTCTCGAGGCAATCCCCTTCAACGCTG
>JBAUII010000038.1:0-4227 GCA_049682815.1 Thermodesulfobacteriota bacterium
CCCTGGCAGCGCTTTTCGCCGGTTCGGGCATTCGTTTTGCAGCGCGAGGAACTGAACAACTCGCGGGACTCAAGGAGCCAATGGATCTTTATATGGCAACGGAGTGAAATGAAATGCCCTGAAACTATCCACAGGAAATTGACCACGGGGATCATTTTGAGCTTAAGACTCGAAGGGACGGTTAACGGGTTATCATTTGCCGATTTATTAACTATTCCATTACCTTTTTAACTTCCTCGGCGGGTCTCGCCAGTATTACCTTCCCTTTCCAATCGACTATCGGCCTCTGAATCAGGTCCGGATGTTTAATCATCAAATCAATAATTTCCGAATCTGACAATTCTCTATGCGACAGACCAAGTTCTTTATAAATCTTTTCATTCTTCCTCAAGAGATCCTTCGGAGTGATATTTAATTTCTTTATTAACTCCGTGAGTCCCTTCTTCGAAAACGGTTCTTCATAATAGTTTATCGCTTCAAAGTCAGATCCCTTTTCTCTCAAAATCCCTAAAGCTTTTCTACAGGTTGTACAGGTTGGTTTTATATAGATTCTGAGTTTATCTTTTGTCATGGGGCAATAATAATACCAAATATTTAAAATGAAGATAAAATCAATCTCTATATTCTAATCCGCAGACGGCAACAATTCCTCACTTACCTTCATTGATGAGTTTTTCCCTACACAATAGCCTATGCTTTCCAACATCGGGAAATTATCCGAGACTGAAAAGTCTTGCCTATCGGTCTCTCAGTAAAATTTTTTGTCATCGATAGGCGAGGTTTTCTGACCTCGCGATTGTGTACATGAAAAGTATTGCACGTCACCATGTTTACGCACCAGCAAGACTGGTCGCCTACCCGGGGTCATTTCTCATCTCGAACTTCTTTCGGAATCAAATTTTCGAATCACAAACAAACCTGGCCTGCCCTAGCAATGGATTCATGGTAGGAAATAATGGAGGACTAAAGTCCTCCGCTACATAAAACCTCAAATGTGGGCGCTGATTCTGACATAAATTTACTCAATCGCTTGTAGTAACGAGGTCTATTAGTTATGATTTACGGAATGAGAGAATTGACACTTTATATGATAATTGCTGCCCTTATAACCTCACTTCTTTCGGTTTCAATCATGGCTGAAGAAGACGATCTTGAATTCCAACGCAAATACAATAAGCAGGATAACCCAATTAGCTTATGGTATTTTCAAATAAGCGCCCCGTCCAAGAGGACAGATTATCCACCGTCCTTTCTCTGGTATACGGGGAGACCGTATATGGATTCTACCCTCACACCCATCTTTGGAAACCAGATATATATAAGGAAAGATACAGAGGAGTAGGAATACATTTTGCTATAACCCGCTGGATCAATCTGCAAAATCGATTATTAGATTAAGGTGATAATTTGTTTCATTTTTCCTGTTGGGTCCTTTTGGATAAATTTAATGTTTCCGATTGAAAAATATTTAACTGACGCCAACATAGACACGAGATCTTTCTTCACTTCGAACAATTATGATTGGCAAAAGGGTAAGTATAAAATAATTCACATAACAGTCGCCTACCAATAATAATTAAGATCCAAAATCTCCTCTGAATGGCACAACAGTTGCGATTCCACTAATACTCTGTGAAAACAAATATGAATTTGTCCAGATCATACTAAAATAGTTATTATTCTGTATCCTTAGAGTAGGACCGAGATCATTGACCCATAGCAAACCAAAACGATTATTCTTATATGTAACAATCTTAGCCTTGATTATATTGGCCGCTGCCGCGTGGTGGTTTTATTTACACAAAGCGCCACTTGAGGGATTCGCTGAAGGCAATGGGCGAATTGAGGCGACTGAAGTTGATATTGCGACAAAATTTCAAGGCCGAATTGTCGAAATCCTCTTTGACGAAGGCGACCTTGTGAAAGCAGGACAAGTGGTTGCGCGGATGGATACGGAATCACTTGAGGCGCAGCTCAGGCAAGCAGAAGCGAAGTTGGAACAAGCCATGAAAGAAAAGGCATATGCAGAAGCAATCGTAAGGCAAAGAGAGAGCGAATTGAATCTGGCGAAGCGGACCCTTATTAGAGCGGAGCAACTATATGTCGATGGGAACATCTCACTCGAGGAATATGATCAAGCGAGGACAAGGCATGAGACTGCAGTTGCTTCTTGTGCGGCCGCACAGGCGCAAGTAGCCGAAGCAGAATCGTCCATTGAAGCCGCACGCGCAGAGACCGAACGAATCAAGTCAGACATCGAGGATAGCATCCTCAAAACACCCATCAGCGGACGGGTACAGTATCGGCTCGCGGAGCCCGGTGAAGTCATTCCATCCGGCGGGGAAATATTAACAATCATTGACCTCGAGGACGTTTATATGACCATATTCCTGCCGGAAAAGGTCGTTGGAAGAGTACCAATAGGAGCAGAAGCCAGAATCATTGCTGATACAGCCCCGGATATTACCGTTCCAGCATGGGTGTCATTCGTTTCTCCACAAGCACAGTTCACACCAAAACAGGTGGAAACAACATCCGAACGCCAAAAGTTAGTATTTAGAGTCAAGATCCAGATTGATCCTAGAGTACTTAACAAATATCAAGCTTGGGTAAAGCCGGGGATCCCGGGGGTAGCGTATGTTCGTCTCGATCCAGAAGCAAAATGGCCAGAAAATTTGAACAGATTCCCCAAATTATAGAATGGTCAGCAAACCCAAATCTTCTAATGTCGCAGTAAACATATCCGGCGTAACGCAAAGATATGGTAAAACCCTGGTTCTGAACGATGTCAGCCTTGAGGTCCCATCAGGATGCTTTTTTGGTATAATTGGGCCCGACGGGGTAGGTAAATCCACATTACTTTCATTGATTTCCGGTGTCCGAGAGATTCATAGTGGAACAGTAGAAGTGCTCGGAGGTAATATGGCAGAAGCCCATTATCGGCATTCTATACTGCCACGAATAGCCTACATGCCACAGGGACTAGGTCATAACCTCTATCCCACTCTGTCAGTTTATGCAAATATTGAATTCTTCGCCAGGCTATTTGGACTTTCAAGAGAGGAGAGGGAAAGTCGAATTGATGATTTACTAACCAGCACCGGACTAAAAAACTTTGCAAATCGTGCCGCTGGAAAGCTTTCGGGTGGGATGAAGCAAAAACTTGGCCTGTGCTGCGCACTCATTCACGACCCTGATCTGCTGATATTAGATGAACCCACTACGGGGATCGATCCCCTCTCTCGTCGCCAATTCTGGGATCTGATAGAACGAGTACGCTCTAGAAGAATCGACATAAGTGTCCTCGTAGCTACTGCATACATGGAAGAGGCTGAGAATTTCGACGTACTGGTGGCAATGGATGCAGGTGAGATCCTTGCCTTCGGCAGCCCAGATGAACTTAAATCAAGAAGCGGTGCCATCAGCCTTGATGAGGCTTTCGTCAATTTACTTCCGGAGGAGAAACGACGTGGGCACCGTAAGCTGGCCATTCCACCCAGGAAATCCAAAGACAAACTAGTTGCAATCGAGGCAATTGATCTCACGAGGCGTTTTAATAATTTCACAGCCGTTGATCATGTCAGTTTTCGCATCGAAAGAGGAGAGATATTTGGCTTTGTCGGTTCCAATGGATGTGGCAAGACTACAACAATGAAGATGTTGACAGGGCTATTAAAGATTTCCGAAGGCGAAGCAAAGCTTTTCGGGCGCTCCGTCGATGCCAGGGATATCGAGACCCGCAAGCGGGTTGGCTACATGTCGCAGTCATTTTCTCTTTATGCTGAACTTACGGTTGGCCAGAACCTAAATCTCCACGCTCGTCTATTCCACTTGCCAATCGATCAAATTCCCGGCCGCATCAAGGAACTTGCAGATCAAATGGATTTAGCAAACGTGATGGATAACCAAGCAGGTAAACTGCCAGTCGGAATCCGTCAACGTCTATCCCTGGCGGTTGCGATCATCCATAGGCCCGAAATACTCATTCTCGATGAACCCACTTCGGGAGTGGATCCGGTAGCACGCGACAAATTTTGGGAACTTTTGGGCGATATCTCTCGTAATCTAGGCGTAACAATCTTCATCTCCACTCACTTCATGAACGAGGCTGAGCGTTGTGACCGCATTTCATTAATGCATGCCGGAAGGGTGTTGGCTACCGATATCCCGGACGATTTGGTAAGGTCCATGAATGCAACAAACCTTGAAGCGGCCTTTATAGCGTAC
>JBAUII010000039.1:0-15649 GCA_049682815.1 Thermodesulfobacteriota bacterium
GAATAAATTTTGGGAATGATTGGTTTTGACCCTTCTGTTAGGTTTAATTGTTGGGGGTGTGTCGTTCCGAGGGAGTGAAATCGCTGGGAAATCTCTCTTTTATTGGAGTTTTGAAATGTATCCGATCATCCTGAGCATGTCGAACGATGATTAAAATTTATCCAATCCGAAGTACGTACTTCGACAAGCTCAGTACGAACGGTTTCGTTTGATCAAAGTAATTAATGAATGAATACGAGTGCCATTCGTTCGATAAAATGGTAAGGGCTCGGAGCAATTCTATCCTGATACCAAGTACGATAGGCGGGGTTTTCCAACCCCGCTTCTCTTGATCAAGGTTTCCTGAAAATGTAGTGACTGATACCCCATCAGTCCGACCATTCGTCGCTTAACAATTTCTTACAGGTTGATAAAAAGGGTAAAATAACGATTTTACCGTTTAATGCTAAATGTAAAGGATAATATTGAATGAAGAGAATAATCTTGTACACGGGAAAAGGCGGAGTTGGGAAGACGACGACGGCCGCGGCAACTGCAATTCAATGTTCAAAACGGGGTTACAAGACACTAGTAATTTCTACAGATGCTGCTCATAGCCTGAGAGATGCTTTTGACATAGAGCTGGGACCCGAGCCAATAAGAATCATGCCTAACTTATACGCCCAGGAGATCGATGTTTATTACTCGGTTGAAAAATACTGGGGGAGTTTAACAAAGTATCTGCATTCCTTGTTCAATTGGATGAAGGTAGATGACATCCTATCGGAGGAGTTTAGTGTTCTACCCGGAATGGAAGAAGTCTCATGTTTTCTCTGGGTTCACAGTCACTTCAAAGATGATTTGTATGACGTGATCATTGTAGATAGCGCCCCCACCGGAGAGACACTTCGGTTACTATCATTGCCTGACGTCGCAAGGTGGTGGATCGTGAAGATATTTCCTATCGAAAGGAAGCTTGTAAAGGTAATTCGACCTGCGGTTAAGGTAGTAAGTAATATGCCGCTGCCAGAGGATCATACATATGATGCTGTGGAAGATCTGTTCGATCGACTGGATGCTATACATAACGTGTTTTCCGATCCGAAGGTGACGTCAATCAGGCTCGTACTGAATTTAGAAAAGATGGTTATTAAGGAGACCCAGAGGGCATTTACTTACCTCAATCTTTACGGATATCCTACCGATGCTGTCATAGTAAACAGGTCAATGCCGGTAGGCGTAACCGATCCGTTTTTCGAAGAATGGAAAAAACATCAGCAGGGATACAGGGAAGAAATTGAAGAACTCTTCAGTCCGCTGCCCCACTTCGAGGCGCCGATGTTTTCAAGGGAGGTGATGGGTGTAAGTTCACTTGAGAGATTTGGCGAGACATTATTTGATGGTAAGGACCCGACTGAGATTTTTTTTACGGGGAAGCCGTACAATATAGTTAAGGAGAAGGGCGGTTATCAGCTGCATTTAAAACTCCCGTTTGTCTCCAAGGAGAAAATCAACCTTTTTCAGACGGGTGATGAGCTTACTATCCAGATCGAAAACCAGCGGCGTAATGTTTTCCTGCCGAATTTCCTTGCGAGGCTTGAAGTCGAGGATGCCCGTTTTGATGATGGAGTCCTAAAGGTCAGCTTTGAGAAAAAGGAAAAGAAAGCCGGCAAATAATTGCATAACAAGCCTCTATTGAAGGAAAGTCTGTGATTTTTGGCATCTAAACAACAGCAAATCAGTGTTACGTGTGCCATAATCGGGACTGGAAAGTCCCGACTATTGATTGTTTTTGGGGTTATGATCGCAAAACGATAGGCGGGGTTTTCCAACCCCGCTTGGAGGCCGAAGTACGCTTTCTTCCAGAGCCGTTAGTGCAGCATGTTGAAGGACGCGTTAACTATGTACTGTTAGGTTTAATTAAAGTTGCTATGATAACTAGTGGCTTTATTAGCTTATAATCAAACTTGCATAGTAATTATTTTTTTTTATCGAATTCTTTGAAGACTTCTTTCGCCGCGAGGAGTGCATTGATCGCAGCCGGAAATCCGGCATACACGGATATTTGAATAAAAACTTCTATTATTTCCTCCCGCGTAACGCCTGTGTTAAGTGCGACCTTGGTGTGTGCTTTCAATTCGGGTTCTGCGTATCCCAGTGCCGCGAGGGCAGACAAGGTCACAAGTTCCCTCGTTTTAACGTCCAGGCCAGGGCGGTCGTAGATGTCTCCAAAGGGATATTCGATTAGGTATCGAGAAAAGTCGGGGGAGATTTCATTCAGGTTTTGTATAAATTTCTCTCCTGTTTCCTCCGTGATTTCCTTGAAGTTCTTAAGCCCGCGTTCATATCTATCGTCGCTCATTTTATTTCTCCTTTTTTGATCTATAAAAAAATTGGCACCAGCATAATATAACATTTAGCAATAATATTGCTTTTGGTATAGCTGAAATTTTGAGAGCGGTCCGCATTTGTAGAATCGGACCAGAATTTGTGTCGGTCATCGTGAATTCCGAAAAAGCAGTGGAGTTTCATTTTATTAAAGGGTGAGATATATTTTCGATTTAGGATGGAAATTATTTTGTTCTCTAATCCATCTTTATATTTTCAGGATTCTCCTTGTCTAATTCCCATTTCAGGGGATTGTTTACGATGTATTCACGTATTTCGTTCAAATCATATTCGTTTCGTATTATGTGTTCATAGTAGTTGCGTTGCCATAATTTGCCGGGAAACGGCCGCCAAACTTTTTGTTTAACGCCGTGAATGTAGCGAGAGGTGGTTAATGATTTAAAGCGATGAACGAGGTCTGGCAATGACATTGTAGGGGCAACCCCTCGTGGTTGCCCTTTTAGCATTTGGATATTCGATCCTAAATTCTGAGGGCAGGCACTGGGGCCTGCCCCTACATCCGTATTTAAAAAAATAATTACATGGATATGATTTGGCATCACAATAAATTCATCGATCTCTATACCGGTATATTGGATAAATAAGTTGCTCAGGACACCCTGTATCATATTCCCGGCATCATTTAATCTCATTACTCCTGCGACGATTTCTCCAAACAGGCATTCCCGATGCTGGGTGCATATCGTCACAAAGTACGCTCCGGCTGTTGCATAATCATAGTCCTTTAAACGTATCGATCGCCTATGATGAATTCTGGGATCATATTTCATTTCAGTTTCTGGAACTGCGAACACATGAATTTAGAGATTCATATCCGACAATAATTATATTGCACAATCGACATCCGGTGTTCATTTAGAATGAAGCGCCGGGCCACTTTTACTCTTTTGTTGAGTTAGCGGGGTGAGCAACTTATGTCTTCACGTCACTAGAGCTTGGAGGGATAAAGATAGGTTGGCTAACTATGATAGTTGCGCATGGAGTCCCGCCATTACTATAGACGTCAACTAATTCAAGGACAAAATATTTAAAGTTCCTCGAATAATTCTATTTTCGTTAATCCCTTTACGAATGAAAAAAACTTAAAGGGCCTTCCAAAAATTGCGTTAAGAAAATCACGAACGAAGACGTTAGAAAATGACAAGCATTAATGTCATCTCGAAGGAACAGAGTGACTGAGAGAACTAATTAATTATAGTAGCAGATATCTCGCATTCGCTCGATACGCATGCGTTTTTGGACAGCCTTGATTTTTGCTTCTTCGTACCTGTGCTGAACTCGTTTCAGTATCAAGACAAAGAAGTTAAAAAGAAAAGTGAATTAACATAACACTTTTAAGGATGCTGTTCCCGAATTGTCTAACATCTAGAATTAGTATCATGTTCTTATTAATAACCCCAAATCGGGTAAAATCCTCTCGAAAATGAAGAACCTCAGAAAATATGGGAGCTTTATAAAGGTTGAACATACCCTTTTTTCACTCCCTTTGATATTATCGGGCTCTTTTTTGGCCGCAGACGGCTTTCCCAAAGTCAACCTACTGATCCTTATTCTTCTTGCAGGTGCAGGAGCCAGGACGGCGGCGCTCGGCCTAAACAGGATGATTGACCGGGAGATTGACAGGAGAAACCCTCGTACTGCAGGCAGAGAACTACCCTCAGGCATTATTACGCTTGGAGGTGCTATAGCCGTAACTTGTCTGGGAATTCTGATATACATTATTTCCGCTTCTTTGATCTGCAATCTCGTACTGTATCTCTCACCTATTCCACTAATCGTTTTCGTGTCTTATCCATATATGAAGAGATTTACGTATCTTTGTCACTTTGGGGTGGGGTTGGGCCTTGCGCTTGCGCCCCTTGGAGGGTGGGTAGCTGTTACCTGTTCATTTAAGGATTTGTTGTCACCGATTCTACTCTCCCTGTTTACACTATTTTGGGTTTCCGGGTTTGACATAATCTACGCAACATTAGATGAGGAATCCGATAGAGAAAGCGGTGTCTTCTCTTTTGTTTCGGTTTTTGGTGCGAAACGGGCATTATCGATCTCGGCTTTATTGCATTTTCTTGCATTTATTGTGCTCGTAATTCTTTATTTATATAGATTCAATACCCTGTATGCGTTGCCGTTTTTGTTTGTATCAGGGCTTCTTCTGTTATGGGAATATAAAAAATCGTCAAATGTGGACTTGGCTTTTTTTAAAATCAACATCCTAGTAGGGTTTTTTGTTTTCATTTTTGTCATCTCTGGGATATACTTACCTTGAAATGCGAACTATTGTAGGAATTACAGGGGCTTCAGGGGTAGTATATGGCGTAGATTTCCTCAGGAGGTGCCCCGATGAAAAATTTCTGATTGCCAGTAAATGGGGGAGGAGAGTACTGCAAGAAGAGTTGGGGGTTAAGATAGAAGAACTGGCACCCTGGGTGAAAAAAACCTTTGATGACTGGGATCTTGCTGCTCCTTTTTCTTCCGGAAGTAATCACTTTGACTCTCTCGTTATCATACCCTGCTCTGTATCAACATTGAGTAAGATCGCCAATGGTATAGCAGACACTCTTATAACAAGGGTTGCCCATGTGGCACTCAAGGAGAGGCGAAGGCTTATTCTATCGATAAGGGAAACTCCTCTCAGTTCAATTGCGCTGGAGAATTCCCTCAAGCTTTCTAGAGAGGGCGCCATTATAATGCCGATAAGTCCACCACACTATCTTGAGATAAAGACTGTAGACGACCTTGTTCAGGGATATGTCAATAAAGTCCTGAATGTGATCGGTGTCGGTGAATCCAACGGCTGGATGCACGAGGAGCTGGAGTAAAATCATCCTAGAGGCGCCATCCTTGGCGCGAAACTTTTTCTTATCAGGAGAATTATAAGATAAGGGGTCCAATTGTCAGTTAGACCTGGCCATCTATTCTCGGAACGACCTTAAAGCGCTAGGGTGGCTGCGGACCAGGGGCGTTAGGAGGACGTGGTCGGCGAGGGAGACGGACTGTGGTCTGCCCCCAAATTTCTCAGTAGAGGTGAGGAGATGAGGACGTGGCTTATGTTGGTAGTCTTGATGGTCGTCGGCATCGCTACCGTAAGGCCTGCGGTCGGTGATGATTGGAAGGACGAGAGCGGGCATGGACGCTGGTGGCATGGCGAATGGAAAGAAGAGTTCTTGGATGGACCGTGCGAGGTGAAGCTCGAATCCAAGGGCGGCGAATTCAAGAGAGAGATCAAGTGTAAGGATGGCGTTGGCGCTCTTTGGCACGGCGAGTGGAAAAAGGAATTCTGGGACGGCCCTTGCAAGGTTAAGGTTGAGGCGAAGCGCGACGAGTACAAGGAAGAAGTGAAGTGCGAGCACGGCGATTGACCGAGTTTTTATTGCGCGCCTTCAACGCCACGCAATTTTTAGACAAAGTCAGCTAAGAATTAGGCTAAGCACGTAATAGTCATGCGTAACGGTCAGCCCCTCCTAAGGGTTGCTTTGCATGCACCGCGTTTCGTCGCACGAAGCAAAACACCTCTTCGTAGTGCCAACCGCCCGCGTCTTTTCCCTTGTCCCAGAAGTGCGTGCGGACGTAGTCCTGAAATTCCTCCTCGGTTGGGGATTGGGAAAAGGCATCAGCGTCTCTGTCACACAACATGAACCGGGCGATCTTGATTGTATCGTCGATCGAGGTCGTAGAGATGGAGGCTGGTACACGCGTAAAGGAAAAGTCGAATTCCGTATGAAGCTGAATAACTGTGGCGAGGCAATCATAGATGTCGAACCGCGGTGCCCCGAAGTATTCGAGCATCTGATTACATCCCGAATCTGGATCTTTGAGGATCACGACAAGCACACCATTCTCGGCGAGCTGATTGGCAGCATGGATCGTATAGGCACCCCATTTGTGGTCGGGAACATGATAAAATACATGGCTGATAAGACCAACTGCGACTTTGGTGGGCGGGATCGTTGAGATTAGCGTTCCCTCGAGAACCTGCGCGCTCGGATATCTCTGGGCAAGCACCGAACGCATGCCCCGGTGCGGTTCGACTGCATAAACGTATTGGAAGCGGTCCAGCATAAGGCGGGTCAGGTCCCCCTCTCCGGCACCCCAGTCGATCACGTGCGAGTCAGCGGGGTAGTTGGAAAAGAGCCCTCGGAGGATGCGGTGAACATAAATCCGCCCCCGAGCGCATCTCAGAAGGGTGGTAAAGGCATCCGCATACTCTGGAGTGTCCCATTCAAAGCGCTTCACGAGCAACATTGTCTACTCCTGATATTATTCGGAAAACTGGCAAAGCATCGTCCCTCACGCCTTCTGATTGTCGAATATTAACATACCTACGGGACGTCATGACCTCCCGGTGATCAAAGTTTCACCAGCAAGACTTGGTGGGCTACCCGCGGTAAATGAATGATAATAGAACCGGGTAGGTCACGAGTCTTGCTCGTGACATTCGACGGCGTGGTGACCTAACCTGCCCGCCGAATATGTTCTCTACGTTTGGCTAACGGGGACATAGTTAACCCATTCTCAGAAGCCGCGCCAGCTCGAGTTTTTTGTTTGCGTCCCTTTAAATTTTCTAGGCGTGGCTTCGCTCCAGGGATTTACGATCCCAGCCTCCCAAATTTGCCGCGGCGTCATACGTAGTCTGCAGAAACTCAAGAAGCATGTGATCGGGTGATTTCAATGTTCTGACCGCATCATACGGAAGCAGAAATTCACGAAGGTCCATGCTGTAGAATGCGATGCTGGGTTTGACAGCGGCTTCGGCGAACCCGGGAGGCTCCGGGTAAGCGTATGAGTAAAAGGCAGGATATGATATCGCGCTGCCTCCGGGCCAAAATCCGCAACTACTAACCTCATGTGAATAAGCCTCTCGGGTTACGGCGTCGGGAAGGTGGGGTATCCCCCCTGGATGCTCTGGTGCCGGTCGCCCGGAGAACCGCGTTACCGCCAAATCTAGGGCACCCCAAAAGAAGTGAACGGGGCTGCACTTGCCGATGAAACGGCTTCGAAACTGTTTGAAGACGCGATCGGCCTGCAGAAGCACCCGCCAAAAGCGGTTGGCGTAGTCGGCATCATAAGAAGCATGCTCCTCATCCTGGTCGAACGGAATTGGATCCGGCACTTCATTTGGTTTCGTGTTGATCTTAAGATGTAAATCGAGCTTATTGAGCTCTTCCATGAGCTTCCTATAAAAAGCTGCAACCGAGCAGGGTCGAAGCAGAACGGACCCAACTCTACCGTCGCTGGACTGAATTAATAGCTTGTGATCAATAAAATCGAAATCAATCTGAAAGGCCCTCGCCCCATAAGGCATGGGGGAAGTAGTGAGCCCACGTGCGGTCACATAAAGGGTGACGTTCCAGGAATGATTAATCCAGGGACTCTGGGCGAGACGGATCTTCCCGACCATCTGGAGCCACATGTGTAGCGTGGCACAAGTCTCTTTCCAGTCATCTAAAGGGAGAGTGGGCCATGGTTCGTCTTGTGAAGCCGCTTTTAGCGTCAAGATAATCCTCCGCTCAAAATTTGTTCTGTTTAGGCGTAAGCCTTAGTCATGCAAAAAAATAAACTATGATGTCTTAGGAGTTTAATATACTCTAATCTGTTGTTCGATATAATCACTATTGAGAATACAAAAAACCTTATTTCAGGTCAAGAAGACGTGAAGAGAAAATCGAGGGCATTCTGTGGCGAGACAATTACAAGCCTGCGATACTATCCAAAAAGAAACTTCTCTTGTCCGCCAACGGCGAAGCTGCCTTTAGAAAGCATTCTTCAACAAAAAAGATGAGCGTACTTCTACTTTACGCATGAATTCACAATTCAGGATTCTGGACTTTGTTTCGGCTGTCGGCTTAATTAACCAACACGGCGCTTTGCCAGGAGCTCGCGGACTGCGGGAACGAGTTCAACAGGGACTCCCATCGTGGTGTGAGTTATTGACTCGTATGCAGCTTCATCTTCGGCAACTGCCTCTTCATCCGACTGTTGCTCGTAGTGCTCTAGAACACGCCTGACGCGCTCTTCATTCCAACCTGGGGGAAACTTTGCCTGCTTCATGACTTTCTCCTACGTCGTCGGCGCAATGCTGTCAACGCCTTTGGGCCAAGCTCGTACGCGGTAACGACAAAGACCGATTCCGGTACTGGATCTGGCACATAGATTACTCGGAGGTACCGACCCGCCTTGGTTTGCCCGAGGGCCACTCTAGAGCCTTCTCGACCCTGGCGGTCCTAGATTGGTCGCGCTAAGACATCCTCGACTTCGTTCTCGTTAATCCCATGTCGATGAATATGAGGAGCACCTGTCGAAGGATCGATGTAAAACCGAACGACCATATGTCGATTGTAGCCTCCGATTCATGCCGCATGTCTTCGTCGAGACAGACTGCCCGTTGCAACGCATAACTATTAATTAGTCTACAAAAATGCAGCAGAATATCCAAGGAAGAATGTTATGCTGCAAATCATTCCATAACCAAATTAGTTTAGTACTCAGAATACAAAAGGTCTAATTTAAGGTCAAGAGGAGGAAATAGAAAACAGCCCCAAAAAGAAACTTTTGCCTCTCCAACGGTGAAGCTACTCGTGGAAAGTATTTTTCAACGAAAAAGCTGCTTTTCTTCTTTAAGCCAGAATTCAAGATCCAAGGCGTGATCGTGGACTTTCCCATAGCACGCGAATTTTTTAGCATGTTGTTGCTGGTCTTCAAAAGCCAAGCGACGGATTTACAAACCCAAAAGGCTGTTAAATGCATGAATGTGGTTATCTCAATAGGTAAACCCATGTGATCCCAACCCCCCAATTATCTTAATAAGACAGTTTGGGATTCCAGTCGGTTCCCCGTCCTTCCGGTGTTAGATCAAGAAGGTTCCAAAGGGGCCACAGCAAGTCCACATGCCGCGGGTCACCCTCTGCCTCAGCATACAAGATCTCGGATCCCCAAGAGTGATGAACACTGCCGTCGCTTTTAACGAAGACGTTCATCATCGGAAGCTGACTCCCATCCTCGCCTTCGGCCAAGTAGTCTCTATTGTAGGTATTCTGATAGGAGGAGAGGAATCCAATCTTGTCCCAGCCCCTGCTTCGAGCAAAGGTCATAATGCGTTCAATTGGAGATTTCGCAACGATCACCATATTCACGCATTGCGTGGTGTGGGGAGCAGTGACGTTAAATCCGTCGATTAGTGAGGTGCAGCTGGGGCAAGGCTTTTCCATCTTCGGCCCGTACATAAAGCTATAAATAATCAAGCTGTCCTTACCTGGCAAGAAAAGCTCGGAAAGTCGGATTGGCTTGACAGCACCGTCCGGCATTATGCCTTCAAATGTGTAGTCTTCTTTCACAAGACCACCTAGGGGGAGCTGCCGTCTCTCGCGGGCTACCCGTTCGATTTTGGTCCGCAAGTCAATCTCAGCCTGAAGAAGCCGGCTCCTTGCATTACGATATTCGATTGATTCATTGGGAAAGTGTTTCACTGAATCCTCCTAATGCGAGTTTATAAATTATCTCAGGGTTTGGCATGTCCTTTTTCTCTTTAGCAACTCCGGGGTTTGGGAGAAATAGAGCAACCCATAGACCCTCAACGACGGGAGCAAGTCTTGAATACAAGTTTTTAGTTTATCATTTACCATAGCTAGCCTATTGGTGTTTTATTTTTGATTGACGCATCCATACTCAAATTCTGAATTTCATAATCAAAGCTCAGAGCCCAGTGTTACTTCGATTGACCGGAGTCTTTTCGAAAGGAACTTCTTTTCGGATCTAATAGTGGCCAGCTCGAGCGATTTGCGAAAATAGTTGATTGCAGTCTTCGGGTTGTTAAGAAGCGCCTCGAACTCACCCAGGACTGCGTAAAGCAGGTAGTAAGATTTCAACTGCTCCCGGTTTCTGATTCCCTCCACCGCCTCGATGCCTGCTTTTGGACCGTGGACGTTGGAAACAGCCACGGCACGATTGAGCGCAACCACAGGAGAATCGTCCATATCAGTCAATAGATCGTAAAGCGACAGGATTCGAGGCCAATCCGTGGACTCGTAATCCTTCGCGGCACAGTGGCAGGAAGCGATGCCGGCTTGGATATGATACTCGCTGATCTCATCTCCGTCTGTCGATTGCATCAGATGATAGAGCCCCTGCGCTATCATCGCCTGGTCCCAGCATGAGCGGTCTTGCTCCTTCAGGCGAAGAATGTTGCCGTCTGTGTCCACGCGTGAGGGTAGCCTTGCTCCATTAAGCAACATGAGCGCCAGAAGGGCATGAGACCGGGGCCGATTCCCAGCGGGATGCTCTGCCAATAATGAACCCAGACGGATCGCTTCACGACAGAGTTCCTCCCTTATCAGGTTTTTGCCACCTGAAGCTTTATATCCTTCGTTGAAAAGCAGGTAGAGCGTTTTAAGCACTCCGTCAAGACGCTCCGTAAGCTCCTCCTCCGCCGGGAGCTCGAAGGGAATACTCGCCTCGCGGATCCTTTGTTTTGCCCGCGTCAGCCGCTTGGCAATCGCGGCCTCAGACGTGAGGAATGCCCGCGCAATTTCTCGAGGGCTGAACCCGCAAAGAGTCTTAAGCGCCAAGGCAACCTGGGCCTCTTGTGGAACCAAGGGATGGCAGCACATGAACATCATCCACAAGCTGTCGTCCCCAATTTCGCCCTCGAAAAACCCGGAATCCTGACCGTTAGAGCGTGCTGACCCCTGCTCCATGAAACGCGCGATTGCGATTTCCTTATTGCGGAAGACCTTTTCCCTCCGGATGACGTCGATGGCCAGGTTTTTTGACACCTGTGTGATCCAGGCGCCGGGATTCCGGGGGATGCCGTAATATGGCCAGGTCTGAAGCGCCTTAGCCAGCGCCTCCTGAACCACGTCTTCGGCCAGTTTGAGGTGCGCGACCCCAAAATTCCTGGCCAGGGTAGAGACAATCTTCCCCGCCTCATGACGGAAAAGATGCTCTAAAACATGGTTAACCTCCTCGGCTGGCGGCGCTCCGTCGATAATTTCGGTGCCGGTCATACTGGCCTCGCAGTTGAAATGTCATGCACTCGCTTGTGCGAGCTCTTCTTCTTCGCTTTTTTGCCCGAGGATTTGCTTCATCGTACACTCAGGTGCAACTGGTCTTACTTCCACAGTCGCGCCGTAGTTCAACGCCGGGAAATTCTTGGCAATTTCGACCGCTTCGTCCAGGCTGTCTGCCAAAAGCAAGAAGTAGCCGGCTATCGCCTCTTTGGACTCGGCGAACGGACCGTCTGCTACACTACTGCCCTTTTTCTGCGAGACAACTTTCCCTTCCGTCTCGAGTGGCTGCCCTGCTTTGAGTATGCCCTGCTCGGTCAATCTGTCGAACCAGGCATACATCTGGGTTATCACCTGCTGGATCTCCTCCGGCGAGAGGCCCTTATGCCAATCAGTGCCTCGGAATAACAGCATGTATTCTGTGTTTTTTTGTGTGCTCATAATACTCCTCCTGAGAATGGATTTGTTTGGTTTCATCAATACGACGAATGAAGGGGAGTTTTCAGGACACTTTCGATGATGTCTTCTGGCCCCCTGTTGAGATTTGTTTATATTATACGGGGCTCACATGATTGGAGCAACCGGATACTTGTCGCTTTTTACTTCTTTGTCTTGATACAAAGAAGCAATGCTTCGGCTAAGCCTGTCCTGAGTGAAATCGAAGGGCTCAGCACAGGTTCTTTGATAGTTCGACACGCTGTCGAGAATCCTCCCTAACCCTCCTTTACATAAAGGAGGGGACAATTTGATCCTCCCCTTTCAAGAAAGGGGAGTTAGAGGGGATTTTACTGTCCTCGTTTCTAATTTTCTTAACGCAATTTTTGGAATGCCGTTCAAATCCTTTTCATCCTGAAAAGAATTGGTGAATACAAAACCTTCATGGAATCGTAGAATTTTGTCGTCGAATTACCTGACATCTACAATTATAACGAATGAGAAGGAAGTTTCAGGACGCTGTTGTTCATTTTTATGATTTACCCAAGTCTTTCGGTAGCAGCTTCACATACGGATCAACGAACGTGTCGTCACCGTACCGGTCGTGATGGCGAATCCACTCCATCGTGTAACGCAACCCGTCCTCGTCCCGTCCTTTAGGAACGATATCGAGGAGATTGTATGTGCCAATGAAGATGTCAAGTCCACGGGCATAGGAAGAGTAGGTGTGGAAGATGTTTCCGTCGTCGTCTTTTAGGAATACACTGATTCCCGGAGCTTCTGAGACGGGGAATGCCCCCGACTCGTAGTTGTAGTTAGCCGTCTTGCGTTCGAGTTCGTCCGCCGTAAACGTTACATTAAAATCGCGATTGAAATCACTGGCGAATGACGACACCCACTTGAATGTCCATCCCATCCGCTTTCTGAACCCGAGCAGTTTCTCCAGCGGAGCACGGGAAATTGTGACCATCGAGACGTCCCTGTGTTTGAGATGAACTATTGCCGGATTGTAATGGTCGGCAAACAATGAGCACGATTTACATCCCTCCGACCAATCCGGGTCGAACATGAAGTGATAGACGATCAACTGGCTGCGTCCGTCGAAGAGATCGGCTAGCGTCACTTTTCCATCCGGCCCATCGAACACGTAATTCTTCTCCACCCTGACCCAGGGAAGCTCGCGTCGCTCGGCGCTCAACTGATCGCGCAAGTGAGTGAACTCTTTCTCCTTTCGGAGGAGCTCTTTGCGGCTCGCGAGCCATTCTTCTCGCGACACGATTCTCGGATGTTCTATGTTGCTTTTAGTCATGATGAGTTCTCCTTTGCTACGGTTTTGTCTATTTCCATGAATACGACGAATGGAAGGGACATGTAAGGACACTTTCGTTAATTTTTTTGCTCGCCCTGAACATTGCTGCTAAATTATACGCGGTTGAGTCTTTTACGACTACCAGCTACCTTGCTCAACTTTAATCATTAACCGTCAGGCTCTAGAACGTTTAGGCTTCAGGCTGAAGACACGCAGCTTCAATGTTTTAACCGTCGGTATTCTGAATGGCCATACCAATTCTAATTCAAAATTTTTCTTATGTATATGCAGGAGCACCATCTTGGTGCGACTTGGAGTCGCGGCTAGAAGCCGCTCCTACTAAAGGCTGGAGGGTCAGGCTTTGTTTGTTTGCTTACTTGTTTGTCCATCCGCTTTTTCACCGCCCACATCCGGCCTCGTATATTTTTGTCGGAGTACGGCTTTAAAGGGTTGCGTCTCCTCTAATTTTGGAGGAGAGAGGATGGTGCCCAACGGACCGGCGTCGCAGTAGTCATTGGTGGCGCCAGAGGCCTCGCGGCTGGCAATTCTCAAGCCGCCGGCTCGCACACGAAGATGGGAATGTCTCGGGTCGTGCGCTTTCGGTAGCCAGCGTAGGGGGCGTAGTACTGGTCGCAGATGGGCCAGAGTGTGGGTTTCTCCTGGGGAGTGGCGAGGCGGGCGCGGAGCTTCATGCGGCGGCGGCGGTGACTCGCCACGATCTCGGGATGCTTCACGAGGTTGTTGTACCAGACGGGGTTCTGCGGTGAACCGCCCAGCGAGGCAACCACAAGCACACCGTCTCGGTAGGGGACGTACATCAGCGGGATCGTCAAGGTGCGGCCACTCTTGGCCCCCCTCATGGTGACGAAGCAAACGTCGCTACCCCCAAGGGTATTGAACAGCCGGCCGCCGGTCACGCGACTCAGAAACAGCTTGCGGTTGGCTCTCACTTCCGGGCAGTCGCTACTACGACGCGCACCTGAAGCATCAGGCCGCGATCCTTCACGAACTCCTGCCAATTTGAGACGAGGTCGCGCTCCAGTGCGGCTCGACTTTCGTCATCCACCTGCGCCACGGCGCCCGCAAGCGGGGTGCTATGCACGTACTGCCAGAGAAACTCCTCCGGAGCCGGGAGGCGTAGCGGCTTGGTGTTGGACTGAACGGACACATCACGGAAGCCGGCGCCGTTGATGAGGTTCTGAATCTCTGCCGTCTCGTGGAGCGAGAACACGTGGTTCACGAACCCCGCGGCCTCGGCACCGATGTGACGCGCGAGCGCCTCCGCCATAATAGCTAACAGTCGCGGTGTGGGTCCAGGCACATTGAGGATCAGGCGGCCGCCGCGCACCAGAACCCGCCGCATCTCGCACAGTGCAGCGTGTTTGTCCGGCATGAATTGGAGGCCCATCTGGCACAGCACGACATCGAACGACGCATCCGGGAGTGGCATTGCGTCGGCGCTCGCCGCGTGCCACTCGATCGGCATACTGGCCGGCGTTGCGGAACGCGCAACCGCCAGCATACCGGGATTGACATCCAACCCCACGACCGTCCCGGCAGCGCCGACCTGCTGTGAAGCGAGCCGGGTCACGACACCGGTCCCGCAAGCAACATCCAGCACACGCTTACCCGGACGAAGCTCGGCGAGGCGAATGAGATCAGTTGCCAGGGGCGCGCCAATCGCTGGAACAAAGAAACGCTCGTAGTTTGCCGGTGGATCTCCGCTGTAGGCTTTACCGAAGTGTTGCTCGGCCATTCTCTACTCTCCTTCTTCTGCGATTTCCTTACGAGGAACCAGCTCTGGTTGCCTCTCTGCCGTCTAAGTAATAATTAGACTGCAAAAATGCAGTATAATTCGCTATTAGGAGCGTTATACTGCAAATCGTTACTTGACATACCTAACTCTGATATTACAAAAATCCTGATTTCAGGTCAAGAAGAAGAGAAAATGAAACCCCATGTACTAAGCGCGTCGAACTACCCAAAAAGAAACTTATTGCCTACGTGAGGGCGAAGCTGCCTGCGGAAAGCATTTTTCAATAAGGGGTACATGCGTCCCCTTTCTCAAAAGCCGTGTCGTTAACTGTAGATGTTAGATATTTCGGGGACTGAATCTTTCAATCTGTATTCCTGATGTATCTTACTTGTCGTTTTTAACTTCTTTGTCTTGATACAAAGAAGCAAAAATCAAGGCCATCCCCGCCGGCGTCATTCCCGCGGATTGTTAGCGGGAATCCATGCTTTTACCTCTGGATCCCCGATTAAATTATAGGTGACACATCTTGACTATTGACATTCTTTACCCGCCTTCTACAATTCACAGGTATGTCTCGACCTGCCAGGATTCAATATGAAGGAGCCTTCTATCATGTAATGAATCGTGGAAACACGAGAGCAGAAATATTCGTCGATGATAAGGACCGAAAGAAGTTTTATGAGATCCTAGGCAATGTGGGGGAGAGATTCGGAGTTAACGTCTATGTTTTTGTACTCATGAAAAACCATTATCACCTGTTGT
>JBAUII010000040.1:0-10875 GCA_049682815.1 Thermodesulfobacteriota bacterium
TTATTTGATGCGTCTGCTTGTGCCAGGCTTGAGTCAACAAATATCTTCTTACCATCCACTAATCCACTCTCAACACACTGCAATACTACCCGCTCATAAAAACTCCTGAACGCCTTTTCTCCCCATCCCCTCCTTGCCTTCGACAATACACTGTGATTCGGTATCTCTGTATCAAGATCAAACCCCAAAAACCATAGCCAGTCTAGCCTCTCTCCTAGTGTATCCATTAACTCTCTTTCAGACCTCACATTGTAAAGTACTAGAACTAACATCAGCTTAAGTATCACGGGTGGCGGTATCGATTCATTCCCATTATAGCCGTATGTATCCCTTACCTCATTGTATATAAAATCAAAATCTATTAACTCTCTTATTTTCCTGAGTGGATGGTTCTTTCGTATCCTCTTATCTATATTGACTCCAATATAGAATAATTTACTCTGTGGAGGGTCTTCGTAGCTCATCATGGCTGGTGTTTTTATCCTCCTTCCGGTTTTCTCCCATTATAGCACTTCTGAGCTCTTTTGTGTCAAGTTTTTTTATTACCGGAGGATTTGGGCAACAGCCCGTTCACAATTGACAAATGGCGATACCATGCATGATACAGGATGGCAAGAGGGAATGAATGCTAGGAGCGCGTTGAATTGGAGATTGAGTCGAGTGAGCCTGTGCATGATCCAAGGCTGGAGGGTCAGGCTTTGCTTGTTTGATGACATTCGAACCGTGCAGGAGTTGCTGGGACACAAGGATGTCAAGACCACATTGATTTACACTCACGTTCTAAATCGAGGAGGACTGGCGGTGCGGAGTCCAATTGATATGCTTCGATCACGATAGAAGAAACCGAGGGTCAGGCATTGAAATATAACGTTTTTGTCTATTCTTTTTCAATAGCTAAACCATTGGGGTTTAATATCCGAATGACACACACATACTCAAATTCTAAAATGCAAAATCAAAGTTCTGACCTTTCTGTTCCCTCGAGGGCCCGGAGTCTTTTTTTCAGGAAGTTCCGTTCCGACTCTATAGTGGGCAGCTTAAGCGATTTGCTAAATAGGCAACAGCAGCCTGCCGGTTGTTGAGAAGCGCCTCGAACTCGCCGAGAACCGCGTAAAGCATAAAGGCAGATAGTAGAATTCAACGGCTACCGCCGGAACGGTTTACTGCACCGCTACGCGTCTCTAGCCTTCCACGCACGGTGATGAAACCCTGCTCGCTCCTACCTGTTTTTTTCTAATTTTGACATCATAAAAGTTTCTATGTAGATTTGGTGTTTATGGAACTTAAGGAATTTGGCAAGTACCTCCAAGGCAAATCTATTGATAAACTCCTTCATCGGGCTCGAAAACAAAGCCTAAAGCGTATCTTGGCCGGTGAGGAAGAAAGCAAAGTAATTCACAGTAAACCGGCCCGAAAAAAAGCTGGATCTAAGAGATAATTAATTGCTCTATGTAGATACATCTGTTCTGCTCGTCTATACCCTAACCCAATCTATTGAAATCGAACGATTTAAAATAACAGATAAGTTATTCACTAGGATCATCTCCAGTGAAATCACTGCTGCAACTTCCTTCTATGCCCTTCACGAACTTTATATATTTGCGCTGGAGAATGCACCTGACTTGGAGACAGGTTATGCTTTCGGAAAGGACACTCTCCTGAAGGTTCTCTCTACTCCCGTGCTCATTCTTCCGTTTGTTTCCCGAACAGAAAGGACGAATCTTGGGGAGAAATTTGTCGGGCTAAAAGACCCCAGCGACGTTCCTCATGCAATTGTCGCCTTTAATTCCGGCTGTGATGCGATGGTAGCTTATGACGAGCATTTCCGAGCCATCTCCCATGTCATTCCCTATAAGAAAACCGAAGATTATGTTCTTTAGGTGACAGGACTAACCGCTGAATTCTACTGAAACATCCCATGCTTAAGAGAGAGGGTGACAGGCTGCCTAACGGCATGGGCATCAGTCGGCTGCATGCCCTGTTAGGCGGCTGGCATATTAGCCGTACGGAAGTTGTTTAATTTTCACATATTTAGTCGCGTTTCGGCTCGTAATTAAGAACAACAATCCCACAGTCAAATAATGTAGATTTTACTAATGTCAAATTTTGTTTGCTGTCAAGTTCTTTGAAAATTGTCATTCCGTTACCAATTGCAGTTGGATTAATGAATAAATGAAACTCGTCAATCAGTCGTTGTTTGATTAGAGCCGATACAAAGGTCGCACCGCCATAAGCGATGATGTCTTTACCGTCTTGTTTTTTTAGTTTAGTGATTTCGTCAACAAGGTTGCCTTTAGCTAAAACGGTATTGTCCCATTCTGACTTGTCAAGCGTTTTGGTAAAAACAACTTTGTGTGTGTCCGTAAATTTCTTACCGGATGTAAATTCCGGGTCATCCGGATTTGCAGCAACATTAGCCCAGTAAGGAATGAACCCTTCGGCAAGTTTTCGTCCAAGGATAATGCAGTCAACAGGTTCAGTTATATCTTCGACATATTGTCTTAATTCATCGTCCCAATTCCACACCATAAAGTCCATTTCACCATTTAGTCCCGCAATGTATCCGTCAACGGTCATTTGTACTTGAAGTTTTAATTTTCTCGTTGTCGTGTTTTCCTTTGTCATGAAATTGTCTCGCCTTAATCCGTTCAACATGTGACAGCGACCCCAATTTTATTGGACACGAAGGCCGCTTCAATATTGGGCTTTCTCTTTTGGTAAACACCATACTTCTTTGATTTTGCAAAGTCTTGCAAGCATCTCTTCGTACTCTTTATTAATTGCTGCTCTTTCCGTCAGGCCGAGAGGCTGGATCATGTATCCAAGGTGGCCGTGAAGTATAACAAACGGATACATGCCGCCGAGCTCCCCGGCGCCGATGTCTTCACTGGAAACGCTAGGGGCGTAGTACATGACGTGTGGAAAGTTTACGGTGACGACACGGTCGCTCTCTTCAGGGTTGAAGTACGTTCTCAGCACTGGAGACAGCATGTATGAGATACCCGCTCGTTCCGGCGCTTTATAGTATCCCGTCTTGAGACGGTCTTTCATGATTTTCTTGAGTTCGTCGGCAGGGGTACCCTTGGCCTGCATCTCTGCCGCGTCAAAGAAGACCCGCATTTGTGCCTTGGTGCCCGCTTTATCAAAGGAAATCGGGTAGAGAATATCATCTCTATATTCCATTAAGGGCCACGTCCCCCTGAACGCATCATCGCCGGTTCGAGCGACGAAAGCGTGGAATCCATTGGTGCCGTTGCGGGCAACTTCAAAGCCCTTGTCGGGGTTCAAAACATATACTGTTGCATTGTCACTGAGGTGAGGCGGCAGAGCGCTCAGGGCTAGTTGAATTTCCAAATCTCGCGGTAGCGGCTCGAGTTTATTCAGCACCTCGGGAGTCTGCTTATTTTCCGCGCTCGCTGTCAGCGAGAACAAGAGACCTGCAATTACTACAATTGTCTGGATCTTTCTCATCTTGACCTCCTTCTTAGTTTCAACCGACTAACTAATAGTCAGATCGCAAAAATGCGGTATAAGATATAAAAAAGAGTTGATGAACTGCAAATCGTTACTTGACCTACCTAACTCTGATATTACAAAAACCCTTATTTCAGGTCAAGAAGAAGAGAAAATGAAACCGCATGTAGCCACGCTTTCGTTCGTTCATACTTCAACCAGAACCTTGAAACCGCCGTAGATCATGCGCTTGGCATCGAAGGGCATCGATTTCGGATCCATCATGTCAGCGAGGCGCGGGTCTTTCATCACCTTTGCGTTGACGCGATCTCGATGCGCGCGCGACTTAAAAACGATCCACGAAAATATCACGGTCTCGGCCCGTTTTAGCTTAACGCTCTGCGGAAACGATGTGACCTTTCCGACTTTCACGTCATCGGCGACGCACTCCCTGAATTCCAGGGCGCCGTGCTCTCGCCATATTTTCCCTGCCTTCTGCGCCATGCGCCGGTAGGCCTGAAGGTTTTTCTTCGGGACAGGCAGGACAAATCCATCGACATATTTCATGACAAGGCTCCTTTACTTTCGTCTTCAATTATAGCTGGTCATTTCTTCATCGCAGTATAACGGTCTAATTCTCTGTTTGCTCCTTCAATGAAGCTATCCAATGTATCCAGCGTGCTCACAATTACACTTCTCATTTGCGCTCTCCGAATATTTTTTTATCTAACGAGAACTTTCCCGGTCCCAGCACTAGAAATACCAGGGCAACCCCGAGATAGACCAGGGCCGGCTCGAATGAGGAGCCTCCAGTCATATTCACGAATGGATCCTTCATTATCATCGAGTGAAAGTAGACGGCAACCGCCATGGTACAGCCGATTCCCAGTGACCCGACCGGAGTCAAGAACCCAAGTATCCAGGCAATTCCGCCGCCGAACTCCGAGATTGCCGCCAAAAACTGGAAAATAACGGGAATTGAAATAGGAGACTCGGGAGGATTCCAGCCAAAAGGTGTCTGGATTTTTCCCCACCCGTGAAGGACAAAGGCTGCTCCCGCAATCAGGCGAATCAGAAAAAGAGCTGCCGACGCAGGGATCGACTGAGGAACAGGTTGCAGGAAGCGCTTCAAACTTGTCCTGATCATTTTGATTCTCCCATGTTATTTCTGTTGATTATAGTCGTAGCTTACCATCCATTGAATTCCAAACTTATCGGTAAACATTCCAAAGTATGCACCCCAAAACATATCCTGGAGAGGCATCTCTATTTTCCCACCTGCAGAAAGTCCGTTAAAAAGTTTTTCGGCTTCCTCTTTGCTCTCCGCCCCGATACAAATATAGAAATTGTTGCCAGCTGTCAAAGTTTGTCCCATTGATTCACAGGCGTCGGTAGCCATGAGAATGTTTCCTTTTCCGATGGGTAACGAGACATGCATTATTTTCTCCCGATCACCCTCGAGTATCTTGTCTGCCTCAGGTGCGTCTTTCCAACGCATTAAAGCTATAAACTCTCCGCCAAATACTGATTTATAAAAGTTAAATGCCTCTTCGGTGTTTCCATTAAAGTTTAAATAAGGATTAATTGTTGCCATTTGTTTGTTCCTCCGTCGTTTATTTATTTGGCATGGGCGCATTTAGAAAAGCCTCTATCATCGAAACCAGCCAGTCGCGGCGTTCCACGAGCGTCATGTGGTCCGTGCCTGGGAGTACAGCTAGCTGGGCATGGGGAAGCAGGCGGAACATCTCGACTGCGTGTTCGGGGCGGATGATATCTGCATCCCCGATCAAGACCATAGTGGGGGCTTCGATCGACCGAATGTCTTCGGGGCTCCAGTCCTTAAATTCCAGTATCCTCGCCACACACTTGTCGTGAAAGGTGGGCAATTTTTCAGGATTCGGTGCTACCCTCAGGTAGGCCTCTCGCAACTCTGCCGGCATATCTTTAAGTGTCGCATGTTTCATCGACTCCCAGAACTCGGGGTAGAGTCCGTCCCTTTTATACATAGCAGATCCGACGATCAACTTGCGCACGCGGTTCGGATGCCGAATAGCGATTTGCAGCGCGATGTTGCCTCCATTGCTAAAGCCGAAGAAATCAGCTTTCGCGATGTTCAGGTGCTCCATGAGCGCGGCGGTGTCGTCCGCGGTCTGTTCGAAGGAAAATGGACGATCTATGATGTCGGCGGTGTGCCCGTGTCCCTGCTGCTCGAAGGCGATAACCTGCCTGGACTTTGCTAAGGCCGGGAGAACCTTTCCAAATGAGGTTTCGATTGTCGACCCGCCGCCATGAAGCAGGACCAGCGGTGGATTTTTGCCATCACCGTCGCCGTGAGTCTCGTAATATAACTTGAGACCATTTACCGGCGCGTATCCGCTTTTAACATGTGGCGCCCTCTCCAGCGAAGCGACCGGTCCCGTTGACAAAGCTGTCATCAGGCTCACCGCAAATATCACATTCTTCTGGCAGAGTGGTCTTCTCATATTCTAACTCCCGCAGTCCCTGTTACCTCATTGAGGATTGCGTGCTATATGTCAGGCTTACCTTGCCCGATTTCAACGGCTTAGCCCGTACGAGTTTAAACGCATGCCGCTCCTTCACATCTTTGAAGAGCGCCTTTCCTCCGCCCAATATAATGGGATTGACCATGAGCCGGAGCTCATCGATGAGGCCTAAGTTCATCAGACTGGATACCAGAGTGGCGCCACCGACAACATACATGTCCTTGCCATGCTGTTGTTTCATTTTTCGGATTTCTTCCAGGTCCCGCACGATCCGCGTCGTCTTCCATGCCACCTTGTCCAGGGTCTTGGAAACGACGATATGGCGTATCTTATCGGCACGGTGGGCGAAGGCGATTTCATTCTTCGTGGCGGTTTTGCCGCTTAGGGGCAGAATATCGGCGGGGTTAACTAGGATAGCCAGCCAATATTGTTCGTAGTCGGGATACATCACGCGTCCCAGAATAAAGGTGTCGACAGACTCGAGCATTTCAAAGATATCTTTCCACGCGTCTTCATCCTCCTCCATCGCCCAATCTAGTTCTCCGTTAGGCCCCTCAATGAAGCCGTCGACCGACATTTGCAGGGCTGCAATTATTTTTCTCATCTTGGCTCCTCTTTTTTGTCTCCTGGTTTATAGTGAAGAAGAACGACACCATTATTAAATCTCTTTGTATCTAAAAGTTTCAGATTCATCCTGACCATTATACCCTGGAACAATCGTTTTCCACGGCCTAATACAACGGGAGTGACAAAGATTCGATAATCATCAATTAAGCCATGCTGCGAAAGAGCTGATACAACGCTGCCACTGCCAAAGACAATCATGTCCTTTCCTGGTTCTTGTTTCATTCTTAAGATTTCCTTTGCGTTAATATCTTTTACTACTTCGGTATTTTTCCAGTCAGCCCGAGCGAGAGTTTTGGAAAAGACGATTTTGTGTGAATTATTCATGAATGCTAAAATGACCGGATCCTGGGAATTCGCGGCCGGTGTGGGCCAGTAACTTGACATCAGTTCATAAGTCACTCGGCCGAATAAAATGGTATCTGTGGAAGCGGACTGATCTTTGGCGTATTGTGCGATTTCATCGTCCCAGACCTTCCAATCCAGCTCTCCATTTGGGCCTGCGAAAAAACCGTCAAGTGTGACGTTATTTGATACGATTATTTTTCTAATGTTAGATCTACCTCCTCACAGCGAAACGTGCCCAAGCTCTGGCACAAATTGCAGCCCACTTCACCTGGTCGAAGCCGTCCCGATAAGATGGTGCATCAAAGACGTGGAAAAGGACGAGGTATCGCTTTTTTATGCCTGAGCCGGATTATCTTTTCTCATACGCTTGCTTCAAACCCTCAATGTCAATTTTTTTCATTTGGAGCAATGCCGTCATAACTCTTTCCGATTTTTCAGCGTCTTTGTCTTGCAACATCTCTACCAAAACAGTGGGAAAGATCTGCCATGACACACCATATTTGTCTTTAAGCCAGCCGCATTGTTGTGCCTTCTCATCGCCGCCTTCGGATAGTTTATTCCAATAGTAGTCTACTTCTTCTTGAGACTCGCAACTGACCTGGAATGATATGGCCTCGTTGAATTTGAACATCGGACCGCCGTTGAGTGCTGTAAATGACTGCCCGTTGAGCTCAAATTCCATAGTTAACACTGTTCCCGCCGGTTTTCCGTGGATTTCGTATCCCGCTTCTCCATATCGGGATATTTTCCCAATCCTTGAATTCTTAAAAATGGTGGCATAGAAATTCACCGCCTCCTCAGCGTTACTGTCGAACCACAAGCATGGGGTGATCTTTTGCATTCTAGTCTCCTTTCAATCATCTTGCATTGTGTTTCCTTCTGCGGATCCTTTCCTTAATAATAGTCCCTTGAATCAGAAACAGGTACCATGCGGGGCGGGTAACTCCGGCGGAGGAGAGAATCACCGGTCATTTTTGTTTTGCGGTAACAATCCTCCCTGTCCCTGAATGGACCCGCCACCAACCTAATCAGTTTACCCTTTTCCCATCTTGGCGAAAAAGGACTGGGCTCCCTCCTGGATCTCCTTCAGACTCAGGTCGCGGGTATGCGTGGCAATGGTCCACGAATAACCGAAGGGGTCCTTCAGCGTCCCGCAGCGGTCTCCCCAGAATGCGTCAGCCATCGGCATGGTGACCGTGGCGCCGGCAGCGACAGCCTGTTTGAAAGCCGCGTCTGCGTTCGGCACATAGACGTAGAAACTGACGGGCGAGGCATCCAGAGATTCGGCGCTCGCACAGCCCTGGCCCGGATTTTCATCCCCCATCATAAGGATCGAATTCCCGATCTGGAGTGCGAGATGCATGGTTTTCTTGCCGTCCGGCGTCGGGAACATCATCAGTACCTTCGCACCGAGGGCCTTTTTGTAGAACTCAATTGCCTTCTTCGAATTTTTAAGCGTGAGATGCGGCGTGACCGTATGGTGTCCTTCGGGAATGGGTTTGACTTTAGTCGTCATGACATTACCTCCTTAGTTTATTGATTAATTATGATGCTTTCTCTAGTGCTTCATCTTTAGACCTTGGAGGTTTTGGAAACCTCCAGAGTCTTTCATTCTTTTATTTTTCGTACTTGTCGTGACGGCGCCACCAGATGCCTGTCTCGTTGCGCCCTTTGGGGGCGCGGTCGAGCCACTGGTACATGCCCCAGAGGCCGTCCAGTCCACGCGCATAGGTGGAATAGGTGTGGTAGACGACGCCATTCTCGAGGACGAACGCGCTCATGCCCGGCCTCTCGCGCGTGTACGTGGCCGCGTCCGTTCCGGACATGGCCGCCATCTCGGCGACCGGCCCCTCGTCGCCGCGCACATTGGATTCGAAGACGCGCGTCGGCATCTGCCACGCCCCCTCTCGCCGATAGTTGTATTCGATGCCCCCCTCGCGTTGCTGCGTCTCAGTGAACCCGACGCTGAAGTCGGAGTTGAAGTTGCTGCCGGACGAGGAGGCCCAGGGGAACGTCCACCCCATCCGTCGCTTGTACGACTGCAGCTTGGCAAGCGGCGCCCGCGACACCGCCCAAAGCATGACATCATGGTTGGCCAGGTGGACGACGAAACCGTTGAAGCCGTCCGCGATCGTCGAGCAGGTCGGACACCCCGCCGTGTAGTCGGGTCCGAACATGAAGTGGTAGATGAGGAGCTGCGAGCGTCCCCGGAAGAGGTCTGCCAGCGAGGCACTCCCCTCGTCGATCTCGAATCTATACTCCTTGTCGATCTGAACCCACGGCAGCTCCTTCCGTCGCCGCGCCAGCTCGTCGCTGCGCCGCGTCAACTCCTTCTCGGCGTCAAGCAGCTCCAGCCGGGCCGCAAGCCATTCTTCCCGGGATACGATTTTCGGGTATTCAATCTTGCTCTTTGTCATGATTAATTCTCCTTCGTACGATGGTTTTGTTCTTTTTTCATGAATACGACGAATGAACCAGCAATTTCAGGACACTTTCGTTGACCTTTTTTGGCTGCTCCTGAACAGTTCTTATATTTTTGTCCCTAAGCCTTTTTTAAATCCTCCCACAAACCAATCACGTTGCCTTCCGAGTAGTCAACATAGGCACAAAAGCCCACGTCCAGGACTTACCCATTTGGCATTACTGCTTTGCCTCCAGCGGCCTCAACTTTTCTCACATATTCGTCTATCGAAGGTACGCTGATATTAATATTAGGAGCAGGAACTGGCTTATTAATCTTCATGCTCGCTTGTATGAGTGTGGTATCGCCTGATTTTTTTCCTTTTTCATATCGCATTGAAAACCCCATCTCGATCAGGGTGTTGATTTTGCCGTCAACTGAGCTCAACAGTGTGAATGTGAACTTCGCATCTCCCCCTTGAGGCACCTCTCTACTATCGGCGGGTAGGGCGGTCACAGCCATCCAAAGTTCAGATCCGGGCATAAAGGTCACGCCGCTTATCAGATTAGCACTCGTAAACGGAGCAGCATCGCTGGCCGCTACTTGACCTCCAATCTGCATATGTCTTAGCGGTGCATTACTTATATCTACAGAGACCCTTAATTCGTAGTCGCCACCCACCAATCGACCAGTTCTATAGTCCACCTTTCCCAGTGATATCGGTTTACTTCCTAGATTTATTAACGTAATCACACTTTCTACACGTCTGCTTTTTCCAATAGGGACTACTACAGGGTGGAGAATGGCTAAAAATAGGTCATTTTTAATCGGGTCTTTGTCTAATTCGTCACTTATCCCGGGTTGGAAGGAAAACGCCAAAATGAGAAAACTAAATGGTATTAGAACCAGATGAATTCTTTTCTTTTTTGATTTCATCATCTATATCTGCGTTAACTTAGACAAATTAGGTCAGAGTTATCTATATAGATGCAAACCCATGCAAGAGGGATACAAATTATTCGTTCCATTCCCGAAAAGAGATCTAAAAGCTTATCCTTTACAAAGATCCTTGTTCTTTGAACCCTAGGTGTAACAGTCTGGAGAGATAGTCCAAATATTTTGAGTACTTACTGATTGGTAATTCCCCCTCTTTGCGTAGAAGACAGGTAATGTATGTGGCTCCGGAAACTCGATTACTGCACTTTTCATTTTATCCACCGATTCTTTGCTAGAATCACTCATCAGGTATATAAGACCGGTCGTTTCTTCGCTTGCGTTTAGAGTGCCAGTCGCATGCGCGGAATGATATCTACGATTGCCGGGCCGGACTCTCGCCGACGGGGTGGGACCGGCCGATTATGAATTTATCCTTAAAATCCAATAATGGTGCCTCCGATATCATAGCGGGCGCAAATATCGACGAGCCGACCTCGTGTTAATCTACAGGAAGAAACCACTTCTCCGGGGTTTGTCTCAGGATACCGCCAAAATATTCATCGTCGAGGCTCTTGAGCTCCCATGATCGCCACGAATGCGGCGTGAGAC
>JBAUII010000041.1:0-15351 GCA_049682815.1 Thermodesulfobacteriota bacterium
AGCTCTCCTATATTTTGACCTCGGGCAAAGTCTTCTTTGTAACCCTGAGGATTATTCTGCCAACTCATGAATCTATTAAATACAATACTAAGCTTTTCCTTTACCAAGCAAGGATCAAATCCCCAATAAATATCCCATGTTCCGCCCAAGGGAAAAAATATTTTGAAAAAAAGGACCTGCATTGGCTCTAATCTATCATATGAAATCAACCCTGTCCGAACAAAGCCATAACCCATTCCGAAATTAAAGGCTAAATTTTCACTGATAAGCCCAAGCCTTTTTGCTGCCATCATAGCAAGCACGGTAAACACATACAAGGCTTCGGATGTAGCATATCCATATTGGGAAAGCTTCTCATCCATCTTAATAATTTTTGATATAAAGGATTCATATTCTTCTCCGACAAGCCACTTAATGTCCTTTAGATCCTCGAAGGTAACGTCTCCTATATCTCCGCACATCTCAAAGCAGTATCTCAAGTCCTCCCATTCTCTTGTGATTAACTGGTAGGGTTTATTTCGTGACATCGGTAAACTAAAAAACACATTTCTCATTGTTTTTCCCTCCTAATTAGTCAGTCTTCCTACATAACACTCGTTAACACGTGATTTATAAAAATGATCTACCTGAGATAACTCAGTCATCCTCCACCTATGAATACTGACTGAGCAATTTTTATGCCAGTAGTCATAAATTTGGTTGCGTAATAATTAAAGATAGTTATGAATGCAAGAAAACGAATTTATAATACAATGTGCAAGAGTACACTACTTCAGGTGTGAAAATTTCGACACCTTAAACCATCAGATCAATTTATCACATGAATCAACAAATATCTTTGTAACTGAGACTAAAAACAATAAGTCCCGTCGCAATGTCCGATATTTTGTTTGAAGCCCTTAATGAGTTAATGAAAAATAACGGATATGTGTTCCTTTCCATTAGGACAAACCTTACCTTTCTAATTCAGGGTAATAATAAGGTGTCAGGCCTTGACGTGAGACTCACTTGCAATAGTATTCTTCTTTCTTCTTCTAATCATCCGAAGCCCAATTGCAAATGCCGGAACTAAAGGAATAAGTAAATTCACAAAAGCCGTACCAGCCTGAGCAGAGCCTCCGATCGTGCAACCTCCATTACTGTCCCCTTGCAGGTCGACGGAAGTTGGCTCTACTGTAGGTGTGGCCGTCGGAGATGGTGAGGGAGTAGGTGTTGGTGTGGGCGTAGGGCTAGGGGTGGGCGTTGGGGTTGGAATCGGTGTAGGCGTAGGTTGAGCCTGCTGGACAACGGATTGCACGGCTGCAAATGCATCTATCCTTCCGGAACCAAAAGTATTATCCGTACCGGGAGGTCCTAAATCCACGGCACTATTTCTCAATACATCTGAGACCTCCGAAGGAGAGAGTTTCTGATTTGTAAGCATTGATCCGGATTTCGCCATAGGTAGGTTTTCTTCGGCCTCTAATATAAGCGCCGCCACTCCCGCGGCGTGAGGAGCCGCTGCCGATGTTCCAAAAAATGGGATAAATCCCGGCACAGTAGTTGTAACTCCATCGGGTGCTACAAGCTCAGGTTTAATTCTTCCGTCATTGGTCGGGCCTCGAGAGCTATAAGGTCTTATCTGATCTATACTTTGAAGAAGTCCTAAGCCACTCGCGCCGATCGAAAGCACTAAATCGGCATCGGGATTATTTGGTACACTGCTTTGCGACACTGCAAATTCATCTAATGGTCGAGTCAGGACAAATAAGTCGAACTCCCGCGGTTCAGCGTTACCGAGTCCAAAAAATTTGAGAAAGTCAAAAATAACGATTCCCGCTGTTATTGGATCAACCCCGGGGTTTACGATATCTATCAATATCTCTGTGGGATTATCATCACCATCCTGAATATTAGTAGAAACAAGCGTGGACGAAATTATTGCCGTAATTAATTCGGCAGATGAACTTGGATCAGCAGCTTCGATTAACACCATCTCTTGCGAAAGATAGGGTTTGAATATTCTCCGACTTGAGAGACTGAGTTTCCGCACTTTCACTCCTCAAGGCATTGGAAAGAGCAGAGGAGATTTTCGTGTTTTGTTTTGATCCGGAGATCAAGTTATCTGCATCGCTCGGAAGAGCTAAGGTCAAAGATATTGCACCAATTAGAATTATTGATTTAATCATTTTCCCATACTCCCATCAATTTGATACTCCATATGCGGGTAAATCGATTGTTTTCACAAATGGAAGTTCACTTATGGTCTTTATATCTTTGGGTAGTGCCCAACCCTGGATGAGTTTCTGCTGATTATCATATATGTCAATCGTCACACCGTGTTTCTTGAGGTCCTCCAGTTTGGACTCATCGATCCCGTACAATTGGATGTAAATTTGTATTTCTCCTTGTTCATTAATCCGAGCCGATTTGTCAATAAAAGTTAACACTTGCTCTTTGTTCTCTGTCTTTGATTCCAATTCTTCTATAACACTGTGGAGACTCGATGAAATTTTCCGTTGGGTCTTCTCTACTTTTGCGGAGTTGTTACCTTCAGTGCAAGAAGAAACAAGTATTATAACGACAATAAAATATGAGAGGATTGACGGCCACATGATATATCGATCAAATCAATTGAGCACTGAGGAATCTTCCCTAACAAAAGAGGCCGTAAAAATCAAATCGGGCCGCAAAATATTAAGAAAGGCTAACCACAAAGAAACTGCACTCTTAATAGAAGGCGGACGATAATATAAAGAAACTACCCCATCCATTTTGACTTAGCCTCTCCAATTATTTATCTAACTTTAACGCCTACGATAATTAAAAGTCAACAGGAACTCTTCACATTAGATTTTTAGGATTATCCTTAAGACAGTAATAAAAGTAGAACGTAAAGAAACTCAAATCATATGGTGTAAATCGGGCTCTGCGACAGCGCCGTCCCCCTTTGCTTCTTAGAGGATATTATACTGGAGAACCTTGAAAGATATGCCTAAAACATTAGCAGCTTAATGATACGCACGGGTATGCTTATCTTTTTTCCATCTCCTATTTCCCACGTAAATAAGATAGGGTCTCCGCAACGCTATATCCGCCTTTCGTAACTTTACCCACTTCCTATTACCTTGGTATTTAAGAAATGCTCTTGTTGTAGCAACCATAATGTAAATAATAGAGGTATTCAAATATAAAAGTCAAGCAGAATCTCTCATACGCATCACCTTGCGGCGCATTCAGAGAAATCACCCCGCGTTTTCACAAACTAACGGGAGAGGAATGTCCCGCCTATCGGAGTGTGTATAAATGCTCGTTCGATTGGCGGGGTTTCCCAACCTCGATGAAAGTAAATAACCCCGTGGCTCTGCCACGGGGTTATTTACTAATCATCACTTATACCAAATTTGTTGAAATTACAGGCACTTGAAGATAACGTTCGTATCGGAAGATGAGCTGGTGTATCTCAATTTGATGAGAAACTATCCCGTCCAGTTACTATCAAGTCCTAATGGTATCTAATACTAACATTGCCTGCCATATCCCATGCAATAGCTCAAAGTCAAGCAATCCTCATAGATAAGAACACCAGGATCCATCGACCGGTGGAAGAATGGCGAGAAAGGAAACACTAACCCTGTTCTTTTCTTTGCTCAATACAATTCGTCTCGAATTACCTTATAATTATGAACATCGACTTCGTAAATCGCTCTTAAAGTATCACAACGCGACGTGTCTTCCTGGTTTTGTTCAAGACAAGCCTTGTAAGCTTCCTTAGAACTTTCCATATCAGTAACTGCTCTGTTCAATGCTGGATTACAACTGATGAGCGACAGCGCAAAAATTACACCTAACAATACCAATTTATTCATGCTCCATCTCCTTTATTTTTTTCTCAAATGATATCATAGATACCCTGAAATTTCATAAAATTTCAACACTCTTCTGATTATCTGCATGCGGCGCAGAAACCTGATAAAAAAGAGGACTCACATACATTTCATAATTTATTAAATGTGCTGTAAAAGGATAAGTCCCAATTCGACATTGAGGCAGTTTATAATAAGTATAAACCAAGAACGAGAAATTTGATCCAATAGCAAACCCAAAAATACATTAACGTTCCGGCTAGCAATCGTATTTCAACTTTTAAAACATCGGATAAAATATTGAAGGTGTTTATCACGTGACGTGAGCCCAGATATCGGTCAAGTAAAAAGAACTATAATTCAAACTCAAAACCCAGAATCTTTAAGGAAGGTCGGCTATCTAAAGACAATGATAAATATAGATCTCCAAAACGAGCTTCAAAGGAGGCGAAGATTTGAAGAAACTGTGGCTACTTAAACCCAACAGTAATCTACCCTCTGAGAAGAGCCCCTGGAATCCATGGTTCGGCAAATGCTTTGGATTCCTGATCTGTGCCGAAAACGAATTCCAGGCTCGTAAAATAGCTAATGATAACGGCGGAAATGAAGGTAGTGTTTGGCTCGACCCACGTGTATGTACATGCGTAGAGTTGACACCGGCCAATGTTGAAGAGGGGGTAGTACTAATGGATTTCCGTTCAGGTTAAGAATCATGTGTGGAAGATTTACCCAACATAATGAAGAAGAGGAATTTGAAGACCGTTTTAATTTCTCCAATCCGGCTGGAATCCTGTTCAAGAAGAGATTCAATATCGCCCCGTCTCAAAATGTGCCTGTAGTAGTTGTAGAAAAAGATAACAGGCTGCTCAAATTGATGCGATGGGGATTGGTACCCTTCTGGGCGAAAGAACCCTCGATAGGCTATAAGATGATAAATGCGAGGGCTGAAACCATTACAGAAAAAGCAAGCTTTAAAAATCCCTTAAAGAAAAAAAGGTGTTTGGTACCGGCTAGCGGATTTTATGAATGGATAAAAACTCAAAAGAAAAGCACAAAAACACCACTATACTTTAGACTCAAGAGCAAAGAGCCATTTGCCTTCGCAGGCCTATGGGATCTATGGAAACAGCCGGATGGCGATAAACTGCTATCATTCACAATAATAACAACGGGTCCAAATGAATTGATGAAACCAATCCACAACCGGATGCCTGTAATACTCCGTCAAAAGGATGAAAACATGTGGCTGGATCCCGAGCTAACGGATTTTGATGAGCTAGTACCACTCTTACGACCATACCCAACCGACCTCATGGAAGCGTATGAAGTGTCGACTATAGTCAACTCACCCAAGACCGATGTGCCCGAATGTATTAAACCTATAGAAACCTAATCAACTAAGCTAGTCCGATAAGATCCTATCCGTTTTATCTAGTCCCAAGTTCAAGAGCACATCCGTAAATAGTAATCTGGCATGTCTTTGCACCGCCCTCGAAAAACGCAGAAGTCATTGACCTAAAAGTACCGGTAATCGACAAAATATCTCCACTGCTTATCTTATCAAAAACCTGTTTGTTGGGCGGAGCATTACAAACACATTGCACAACATAATTATCTGCTACAAATTCCCCCGTAAACGTCCCCTGTTCAGCGTCGGAGCAAGTTGAGGGTATTTCTCGCTTGCTCGCTACCTCGACGGATGTTTCGATCATTTTACCTTGATATAAATCCTCGGATATCATTGGCTCATCCGAATATTCCTGACATATCTGTAGTAGGGACGGAATTTTAACCGTGCCCTCCCCTGCCCAAACTTGAACCGGAAATTGCAAAAGAACAAAAACTATAAAAAGTGGACACAGCATATATGGTATTTTCATACTATTCTAAGACCCCCCTTTGATTTCCAACATTTAAATCCTAACAGGTTATACTTAATACCGTAATAACAATAAAAAAATGAATGACCCTAGAGCAAGCTGTGGGCTATCAGCACACAAATAAAGAGTGTCACATGTCATTGCGAGGGTCTTAAGTCCAGAAGCAATCTCCTTTAACACTGGCAGCGTATCTCGTACGGATTTCAGTCAATTATGGAATTGATGTAACAGATTGCTTCGCTAACGCTCGCAATGACTGTACCGGACGTATCATTGCCATGACAGTTTAAAACCTGTTGCAAGCTGCGGAGGATTTGGTAGTTAAAGCATGTGCAAAAACTTCCTTTCGAACATCCTGATCACAACAAGTGGAATCTTATTTCTCGGCTTAGTGACTCATAATACAAATGCAAACGACATTTATAAATGGACAGATGAAATGGGAAAGGTCCATTTCACAGACAATCCCACGCTGATTCCAAAAGACAGAGCAGTCGAGGTCGAGACCATTGAGGAAGTAAAAAAGAGACGATCGGAAGATCGAATTAAATCCAATCTACCAACCCCCACACCCACTGAAGATTTGTTGAACGGCGTTGAAGAAGACTTAGAAATTGATAAAGAAGAGGCTATAAGAGAGTACTGGAGAGGCCGCGCACTCGAGATCGATAATGCTGAAAAAAGGATATGGGAAGACATTTCCCTTACAAGAAATCTAATCACATATAAGAAAAGAGAAGTAGATTACCTGCTTACCAACAGGTACTTTGCAGATCGTTCAATCCTCGAACTTAGAAATCTAGAAGACCGGCTTAAGCAACTTGAATTCAATCTTGGCCTTATAAAGCCCGAAAGGGAGAAGCTACAAGAAGAAGCGCGGCGCGCTGGGGTGCCACCTGGCTATTTGAGACCCTGATACCCGGTACAGCAACAAAGCGGGCGTTAGTAGATTACGACGTTTGAAATAAAAGCATTCGTCAGGCGTGACTATATTTCTTATATCTTCATCAAACCTCTTTACCAACTCCGGTGCCTTGTTTTCATAAGCCACAGGATCATTCCAACTCTGACGAGGGTCGAGCAGATTTTAAGCTGCCCCAGGACATGATGACGGTACAGGAAGGTTATGTAGATGCATTTCTTACGCTACATCATACAGATTCACCTAAGGGGTAAGAGCATTAGCAAATTGATTCTTAGCCATAGTAATGTAAATAACAATCACCAAACTCCAATCAACGACCGTTGATATTCGAATTTGAGGATTTTGTATTTGTCTCTGACTTGGCGCTTGTTCATTTGCAACGCCGATTATTCAGAAGGTATATCCCACTCTTCTGGAGACCGCCAAAGACTTGATAGTATCAATTCCCGGATGAAGATAAGTTCCTTCGGCAACTTATCGTATAACTTAATAAATAGCTCCTCGTGAGAAAGAATCTCCTCGTTCCATTCATCACGATCCACCGCCATTAATTCCTGGAATTTCTTGCGACTGAAGTTCTTCAATCCTCGCCAGTCGATATCTTCGTAGCGAGGAACCCGCCCGATAGGATTTTCAACGCCGTGAGCACGACCATTGGCGCGGCCTACAACCCATTTCAATACTCGCATATTTTCTCCGAACCCCGGCCAGAGGAAATTACCATTGTCATCCTTGCGGAACCAGTTAACTCCGAAAATACGCGGTGGATTAGAAATCTTCCTTCCAAAATCCAACCAATAGTTAAAATAATCACCCATGTGATAACCGCAGAAGGGCAACATCGCAAAGGGATCACGGCGAATTTCTCCAACTGCTCCTACAGCTGCGGCGGTTGTCTCGGAACCCATCGTGGCTGCCAGGTAAACCCCGTAATTCCAGTTGGATGACTGATATATTAGAGGAACAACTCCGCTTCTCCGACCACCAAAGATAATTGCTTTTATTTGAACTCCATTCGGATTTTCCCAATCGGGATCAATGGCGGGATTTTGGCTTGCAGGTGCGGTGAAGCGAGCATTCGGATGAGCTGCCAGTCTTCCACAACCAGGTGTCCAATCCTGTCCTGTCCAATCAATAAGATGGTCTGGAGGACTATCGGTCATATCTTCCCACCAGACGTCGCCTTCATCAGTCAGCGCAACGTTTGTAAAGATCGAATTTCGGCTAAGAGCGGCCATAGCATTCGGATTTGATTTTTCGGAAGTGCCGGGGGCTACTCCAAAGTATCCATACTCTGGATTTATCGCATAGAGATATCCATCACCGCCTGGCTTTATCCATGCTATGTCGTCCCCCACAGTGGTCACTTTCCAACCCTCAAATGCCGGAGGAGGAATTAGCATGGCAAAGTTCGTCTTTCCACACGCACTGGGAAATGCAGCCGTCACATATGTCTTATCTCCATTAGGAGATTCTACTCCCACAATGAGCATGTGCTCCGCTAACCAACCCTCGTCTCTGCCAAGAATAGAGGCTATTCTCAGCGCAAGACATTTCTTCCCTAAGAGTGCATTTCCACCATAACCGCTCCCATACGACCAGATAGAGCGTTCTTCGGGGAAATGCACGATATACTTTGTCGTGTTGCATGGCCAGGGCACGTCCTTCTGACCATTGTTTAGCGGCATGCCAACTGAGTGGATACATGGTACAAATTCTTCATCCGCAAGTATATCGAGTACTGGTTTTCCCATCCGCGTCATGATACGCATGTTAGCAACGACATAAGGTGAATCACTAATCTGCACGCCGATACGGGCAATGTGCGAGCCCAAAGGCCCCATACTGAAAGGAATGACATACATTGTTCGACCCTGCATGGAACCGTCAAAAAGATCGAGCAGAGTTTTTTTCATCTCTCTCGGATCGATCCAGTTGTTTGTAGGACCCGCATCACTTTTGCTCTTACTGCAAATAAACGTTCGGCTTTCTACGCGAGCCACATCACTTGGGTCAGACCGTACCAAGTAACTGTTGGGTCTTTTCTCTTCATTCAGCCTGATGGCCGTCCCTGACCTTACCATCAAATTGAACATAGCATCATACTCCTGATTTGAACCGTCGCACCAGTAAACTTTGCCCGGTTGGCATAGGGCAACCATTTCCCGAACCCATTTTTGAAGTCTTCGATTTTTTACATAATTTGGGGTATCTATGCTGACCCCTCCTTTTTTTGACCTTAAGAGATACCGCTCTTTGCTATTTACACGATTATCAAACCTTTACTCTGAACATTTGGTTTTACTGAATTAAAGGAACCGCACTTAGAACCTCGATAGCTCCGGCTCTTAAATTTGTGGAGCCAAGTCCTAATACCGCCCCGTCTTTCAGGTAAATGTTTTTGCTTTTTGGGGGCAGTGTTACGGGTAAAAACCCAATCTCCTGCCCAACTTGAATGCCATAATTCGAGCCTGTTGTAGAATAATAATTTACTCTTACTTTTATATCTTTGTATCCGACGCTACTGGTATTTTCTATCGCCACATTGTGAATGATTGCCACTCCACCCCAAGCAACATAAAAAGACCAATCCAAAATCTTAATGTACCACTCTGGATGCTGAATCATTGGATTTTCCTTTAATAGCTGTTCAGACCTAACATCAGAGGATAAAATCGATAAAATAAATACGGCGGATATTACTATACGCATATGTAATTCTGAACGAGAATTCATCGCCTCACCCGAGAAGCGCAAAATAGGCAATGGAATTAGAATATAGGTGACTATCATGCCAACTTTGACATAATCTTTGCTTCCCAATCGATGGTCAAATTACGTAAATCCTTGGCTAGCCTCTGCCCCTTTTTATCGCCTCCAAAGACCCTGTTCCATTCATCCAGATCTGAGTAATTTAAAAATTCCCAAATCGCCACATAGTGCGGCCTTGATCCGAGTAGTGCGTTTCGTCCATAAAGTCCTATGTAATTAAATCGAGGTACTTTGTTTCTGAAGTATTCAGCATACTTACTATAGGCTTTCACTATATCGTCTCTTCTAGCACCTTCCTGAGGGTCAAAGTATACGAAATAAAACATAATATTTACCTCCGCGTAATTTATCGTCTTAGATCAATATAAGTAAGTAAAGATTCAACTCGTAGCTTTGGAAACAGATTGGGGTTTATTTCCCATTTTCGCAATCCACTCAACGATCGTGTCTATAGTTTCCTCCGAATTCTCCATACAGTCATGTTTGGCATTATATATATATTTTAATGTAACATTCTTATTACCTGATTCATAAACCTTACGTGCCAATTCTTTAGGCTCCCATTCTTCAACTATATCGTCATTTGAGCCCTGTATAAAAAGTACGGGGACCTTTATATTGTTTATCAAATCACATGTTTTCGCATTGTGAGCCTCCGGTCCTCTCATGAACCACCATGTCCTATACGTAAACAGTTCTGCATCCAGCGGATTGAATGACGGCCCCCAAGCCCGATATATAACAAAAATCTGGTCATTATTAGTATGATATGGATCAGGTTTTAAAATCTTCTTCGCTCTTTTATACACTTCTTCATATGAAGGAATGCTATTCAATTTCTTAAGTCGTTTTTGCTGAGAATCGGGTAGAGAATAGGCGCACCCCTCGAGGATTAAACCCTTTAAATTTGAATCAAACCTTTCTGAAGCATAACATGCCACTATGTTTGCTCCTAGGCTATATCCCAAGATAAAGATATTTCGATAGCCTACTCTTGTAAGATAATCAATAGAGGCTTCTATGTCATAAATTGCGTCATCGAAAATCCCTTCTCCCATGATCTGCCCCAGGAATGCCATGCGTGTATTAATAACAAACGAGCTATAACCCCGTTCCAGCAAAGCTGGGGGTAGGAGGCGGGGAGTCCCACGGGCGAGAAAGTTTCCCAAGACACCGTGGACCTGTATAACGATTGGTGTTTCATAGAGATCTTCCTCATTTTCAAATCGGTCAGCTATCAATAGCGAATGAATTAGGAATCCGTCACGAGCGTGAAAGTTAATTAAACTCCGTCGTCTATCAGTCATTTCAAGTATTGATAATAGTCAAGCTTAAATATTTCTAAATCTTCTGTTAAGCCACCTAATGATAATATCCCCCAACTCCTCCTCTTTCCCCTCAAAAGTGTGACCCGCGTTCACGTATAACGCGGAGACATCTTCGTTTCCTGCGTTCAAGGCAACACGGGCCAAATCATAGCACTCTTGCGGGTTAACTACGTCGTCATACCAGCCCTGAATTAGGAGTATTGGGATTCTTATCCTCTCCATCTTTTTATAAGCCTTAGCAGTTTCGGCTTCTGGTCCAGCCAGAAACCACCAAGTCTTGTAAGTATAGATTTCTGTATGCTCGGGCCTATATGAGTCTCCTCTAGCCCTATATATCAAAATAGTACGATCCTCATTTGAATGGTACGGATCAGGCTTCAGTATCTCTTTGGCCTCCTCATACACTTGCTGATATGCAGGCTTACTACCCCATCTATCCCAGCGACGGCGAATTGAATCAGGCATGGAATAAGGTGTTGCAAGTGAAACAACACCTTTTAAGGAAGGGTACATTGACGGATCATTCCTTATAGAAGCGTATCTAAGGACAATGCTAGTCCCAAGACTATATCCCGATAAAATGATTTTGGTGTAACCAAGTTCCTTTAGATATATTATAACTCGATCTATTTGGGGTATGGTATCATCCAGGAGCCCGTAACCAAAAAATAGGCCAAAATTTGCCATTCTCGTATTGACAGATATTGAAGAAAAACCGGCCCTAGCAAGGATCGGAGGTAAGAAGCGCTGGCTCCCATCTAAAAAATTACCCAGGAAGCCATGGATGTGGACAACTATTGGCTCTTTCTCGGATTCCTGCTTTTCAGCCGTGCTGCGGTAAAGCAGCGCATCTATTTTACTCCCGTTATAGGGGATAGATATTAGTTCTTGCTCCATGAATTTCATTGCATGATCCAAAAATCATTTATTTCAGACCAACGATAAATATGAAAGATTTGTATATCAAACCAAAAAGACACATGAAATCTTAAATACCTCTTTAAATGGCCAATATCGTATTAGCAATGTTATATCAGAATCCGAGCGAGACGCTAAGCCTGTGTTCGCAATTAACTGTTGATATGGACTTATCATCAGCTCGGCTATTGTGTAATAGAAAAAGCGCAAAGGATGGCTAAGAATGGATCTAAGGGCTTTCATTGATCAATATTTGACTATATATCTGTGCTTCATTTTGAACCTTATCGGCTAAGGCTTTTGCATCAACCCAATTAGATGACTCCCCTAAATTGATTACCCTTTTTGAAATTGCCCCTTTTGCAAAAAAAATACCAGTCTCAGGATTCCACAAAAGCTGCCAATTCTCATCGTCCATGCCTCTGATCCAACCGAAGGGAAAAGTCACCGACTTACTCAATAAAATACCCTCCTGCTAATAGAGAGTTACAGATCAAATCAACGAAGAATCCATCCGCGTATATGATCATTCTTTCAGGCTATAATTGCCTCATGATAAATGAAAAAAGTCACATTATTCTACAACGTATTTATGCTATAAGTTATAGGTCAAAAGCCAAAAAGTCTACACAGATTAGCCAAAAGGATCATTCAGTGGGTTTATCTTTATTTGACTTTATATTGTTGACACGGAGAATTGAAAAAATGAATACCGCAATTTCGAATGATCTCTCTTAACCATGCATCGGCGAGGTCTTAAGACCGACTCTCGAACTATTTCCTCTTACGTTGAGATTTTCCTTATACGAAGTAATGACTAGATTTAATAATGTGTATCCCAAACTCACTGAACTTGTTTAATGATCTCCTGTATTCCTCTCCCCCCTTTAAAGATCGCTACCAAAAACCCGCATTCTCTTATTCTATCCATCCCGGTTTTTCCTTGATACTCCGAAACTAAAAAGGGATCTACAAATTCTTTCTCCAAACTGCACTCAGGACACCTAAATACCACGACTTCATTGTGCATTCCTCGCGTCAATACCTTGATTTCAAAACCTTCTTTCTCATAATAGACATTCCATAATGCCGCACAATATAACCTTTGTGGATCTTGTTTTATCTCGGGCATTTTTTCTTTTATAACTTCTTGTACATCTAACTTAATTCTCTCCCTTTCTTTTGCTGTTGTACCGGTCTCAGGTTCATAGCCCATTTGGGATTGGGCTTGTTTCGCAGATAAGGCAAGAGAAGTAAGTATCAAAAGTATAGCTAACACGTACAATTTTCTCATGAATTTTTCTCCTTCTTGCTCTAATTTTACACCATATTAAAAAAAATGAGTAATGTCAATTGCAATTTTACTTATTAATAGGTATTTCACAAGCGACGTATTTCCTCGAGTATTCCCTGACTTTCTCTTTTAAATTCATCTAACATGATATAGGTATCTCGATCTCCCTCTGATCTGCAACTATCCAAAAACGGAGCGCAAGTTACATAGATTGCAAAAAAAAGTAAAAATCCCCAAATAAACCAAACAATAAGACTAGAATTAAAAATACTGAAAACAAACTTTGAAACTAAATTCCCAGAAAAAATAAATATCGGGAACAGTAAGACCCCCTTCACCACTCTTACAAATCTGTATAAAACGCCAAAACTTTTTCCTGAATCCCTTCCTAAGCCTGCTCCTATACAGACACCAAGTAAAATTGATGCAAGTAAAGGAAAAATCGGAGAAAGTAGATTGTAGATAAACCCTGCCAACAATCCAACGATTATAGCTCGTTCAGCAGAAATCCCAGTCCTTACGCTAATCGAAAAAATTCCAGCAATACCCCCAAAAAGAACTGGAAAGAAAAGAGAAGAAGCAAAAGGAACATCAGATAAAATTAGCGAAGAAACAAGATAGATAATAACTCCCCACAGTCCACCGATGAGCATTGGAACCAAAAAAGATTTCAGTTTATTTTTCATAAATTTTGCCCAAATAACTTACGATCAACTAATAATTATGATCGATGAGTAGCTAGTTAATGAATGTTTACCCTTTCCTCAAGACATTTTTCGAATTGACCTATTCACCGTATTTCGCTATGAAAATACGGGACTTTCCAGTCCCGTATTTTCATGACTAAATTCTGATATAAGGAAAAGCAGGGTTGGAAAACCCCGCCTATCCCAAGAAACCATCAAATTTCCACCATGTCAATCGAAAAAACCACTCTACACTACGGATAATTGACAACACTATTTCTGCTGGTCTCTCGACTCGGCTTTGTATTCCTTTATTATCTTCTTTCCCGATGGTGTACCTGGAGCCGGAGCATCGCCTGCGAGAACTTCCATTGCACCTCTAAGAACCTCTTCCTGCTCCACTGTATCATCGCTCTTTTGGGGAGAATTATTAATTTCAACTACACTTCTTAATGCCCTTTTGACTCTACCAAGAGCATCCCTCCTGTTTCCCATTTCGTACTCAGTGACAGCCTGGTAGAGGTCATACGCTGCATTTACTGAAGAACCCCTGGCAGAAATTTCTTTATCCTCATTAGCTATAACCTTACTTTTATCCTCTGTTACTTGATAGGTAAGTTTCTTTTCTAATTTAACATTTCTGTTATTGTTCAATATGTCGGTAAACTCTAATGAAGCGTTAACAAGCTGATGTTTTCCTATACTACCAGTTGGTGCATTCAATCTAATCAAGATGTTCCTTTCCTGTCCGCTGTGCAGATCGCCCAAATTGATCTGAATAAGACCATCCTTTGTTGTGTGTGTGTATCCAAAGATTTCTTTAAGCTCAACCTCAGGGGAAAGTGAAAGATTTATCACGGAATCCTTTGCTACGGTTGTGAGCATTTGACCGAATTCCTTTTTGAAAATGCCTGCCAGCTGTGTTGGAGACTCAATAAAGTAGTAGTTTCCCGCACCGTGTTCAGCCAGGTTCATCATGAGGCTTTCATCATAGTTTAATCCAAGTCCCATAGTAGTTACATGGATCCCTCTTTCAGCCGCCTGACTGGCAACGCGGCTGAGTTCCGCTGCGCTTGTTATACCAACATTCGCCAATCCATCCGAGAGTAAGATCACCCGGCTAATGTAATCGGTGCTCTCAAGCGACCCTAATTGATCAATCCCCATAATCAATCCCCCAGACAGGTTTGTCGAATCAGTAGGATACAGGGAATCAACTACTGATATAGCACTTTCTTTATCCCTTAGATACTGAATAGGATATAGCAACTGGACCCCAGTAGAATATGCAACAACTGATAGTCGATCTTCGCTTGACAGTCCTGATATAATAGTTTTTGCTGCGTCTTTAGCATACTCCAACTTTCCACTATCACTCATCGAACCACTTCTATCAATAACAAGAACAAGATTTACCGGGGCCCTTTGGTAGGAACTAAATTCCTGACCCTTTATTTTTAAGTTTAGCAAAACTTCACTATTCGAACCCCTATGTAAAAATGGTTGGTTCAATCCGACGTTCCATATGACACTATCTGTGGTGGAATTTAATGGTTGAGAAATTTTTGGAAATGCAACTATGTACCTACTCCCGGCCAGAAGAGCAAACGCCCCCAAAAGAAATAGTAATAATGATTTTCTCGTACGAATCATTTTTCTCCCTCCTTTTTAATTTTTCTTTTAATTTTTGCAATTTCTTCATT
>JBAUII010000042.1:0-15152 GCA_049682815.1 Thermodesulfobacteriota bacterium
TTTATCGGGGATCCATCGTTTAATTTTTTATTTTCTTTGTCTTGATACAAAGAAACAAAAATCAAGGGCTGTCAAAAAATTAGGATTTATTAAATCAATTCCTACAGCTAAAAATATTTAATCCAACCATACCCCCAATCTTTTTTTAACGCTTCCGGAATTGATTTTGGCAATTTTTTGAATGCCCATTTAAAATCTAAGATACTGTCCCCGAATTATGTAACATCTACAATTTACGAGCACTTCGATAATTTTATCCTGAGCACAGTCGAAGGGGTCGGTACAGGGTCAAACATGGAGATCGCCTTCATTTTCATAACTATCATAAGCCTGCGATACCACAAACAATACTGCCAAGTAAAACCCACATTGGAATTAATAATAAATATGTTATATCTAACATACTATGGCGAAAAGCATAATGCTTATTTATGAACCTCTATCTGCCATCAAAGGGGATAAAGCCTACTGGGAATCCTATATCTCCTTCTACGAGAAATTCTGGGATCACCTGTCCTCTCCGAGGTCTATATGGTATGGAACGGATTATGAAGAATTTAAAACTGCGCTATCCAGATTCCTGGAAATTGAAATAGATAAGATAGAGAACTGCTTTTTCTTTAAAGACGAAAATGGACGATATTACGTATCCCCACTGGGTTCCGAGCATTTGAACGCTCTGGTTATAGAGAGCGCCATCCCTGAGTCGTGGTTTGTCCCCTTCGATGAATCGGGAAGAAACTTCTTTTACACGCATACAGGGTTTGGGGCGATTACAATGGATGGTATTTATTACAAAGCAAGGCTCAGTTCGGGCTTGGAAAGAATAAAAAAAACCCAGAGGATAATTGGAAATATGGAAGAGAAAATCAGATCATCGGATTTAAGACCGCCTTTCTCGCGACTCCTCTCCCAGATTCATGTAGAAATTAAGGACCTAGAGGTGTGGCTTTCAGCATTTGATAAAGATTCGTTTATTATACTCAATTACGGCGATATATGCTCACACATACACCCTCAAACGTTTAAAAATGAGAATACGGCTATGGAGATATGGGAATTTCTCTCGTTGGTAGAGTCAGAAAAATTTGAAGAAGCTGACTTAAAGATAAGATTAGTGCAGCAAAAATGGAAAGAAATTAGAGATAGGACCTCCGGGAAGATCGATAAAGCCAGACTCCAATAAACAAAATATTTTTAATTTAGAGTGTTCGATAAATTAGGAAACAATGAAGATGCTGCTGAATTAGGTCACGCTTTTATCAAAAGAGTAAAACAATTTTAGCCTTGCCCAAATTTTATACTTATCATCAGAGATCGGAATAGTATGAACAAATTTTGGAAGGAGATTAAAACCCATGAATGTAAGGCAACTCCTTGATCTTAAGGGCCGGGTAGCCATCGTTACAGGGGGCTATACAGGAATCGGAAGGCAGATGGCAGAGGGGCTTGCAGAAGCCGGGGCAAGCCTTGTCGTCTGCGCGAGGAATTTAGATGGATGTATGAAGGCTGCGGAAGAAATAGGCAAACAGACTGGAGTTGAAACCATTGCCTTGAAGTGCGACGTTTCGAGCCCAGAAGACGTAAAAAGTATGGTTCGGGCAGTTCTCGACAAATTTGGTAAGGTTGACATACTGGTTAATAACGCCGGGATTGCAACTGGTGGACTCCCCGAGGATATCAGCGTGGAAGATTGGGATAGCGTGATCAGGATAAATCTAACCGGAACCTTTCTCTGCTCGAAGGAAATAGGGAAGGTCATGATTAAAGCAAAACGGGGAAAAATTATCAACCTTTCTTCGGTCATGGGATATCGAAGTACAGAGATCGTGAGTGCACCTGCATACGTAACAACCAAGGGCGCTGTGATCTCCTTGACTCAGGAACTCGCCGTAAGGTGGATTCGCCACAATATAAACGTGAATGCTATAGCGCCCGGATGGTTTCCAACACAGATGACAGACCCTGTCATCAACCCCGAGAAGATGGGAAAGGGAGAGGAGTTACTCCGCTCTATTCCTGCAAGGAGATTCGGAGGAGAGGACGACCTGAAAGGAGCTACCGTCTTACTCGCTTCTTCAGCCTCAGATTATATTGTGGGACAGGTAATAGTTATAGATGGTGGCACGCTTGCTAGGTATTGAGAAATATCATCGAAAGAAATGATGCGGGTTGTTTCTCTAATATTCAACAACATCGCAGGGTCAGGACTAAAGATTATACCGATCTTATAATGCCATTAACCTCAATTCTCTAATATTCTGTTTTCCCTGTTCCGTCCCTACTTTGATATAAGGTCAAAGGCTGATTCCGAGCTCTCGTCTTTCACTTATTGGTAATAATAATTGACAAACCTAGTCATAACCCCCTACGCCCTTGTTTTTATCCTAACCAGCTCAGCGTTTAAGTCCCGGATTCGGTGGGACATGGTTTTCACAATATGGTAAGCAAGCGACGGGTCCTCCTGGATCCTCCGCAGGAAGTTTTTCTTTTCCACCGTTAGCACCCGTACTTCCCCTATGGCACGCACAGTGGCAGAGCGAACCTCACGCTCGAAGATAGCCATCTCACCAAAAAAATCACCCTCATTTAAAACCGCCAGTCGCACCTCCTTGTTTTCTTTCCCTTGAAGTACCTTGACCTGTCCCGCCTGGACTACATACATACAATCTCCTGTCTCACCTTCGCGGACTATGGCTTCGCCATCATGATACAACTTACCCAAAGCACCTGTTTCCATAACATCGTCTCCTCATTGTCTTTTCTCCTTAAAGGGTACTACTGAAATAGCCATGTCCCAGAGAAAACGACTCAGAAAGAAGGGATGAAAGGTGCGGATTAAGATTTCCCGATAGGGGGCGCTTCCTGTGAACGTATCCCACAACACGGTGCTCATGCGCCGGCCCCGACCCTCTTTCTGCTGTTCGCTCGATACCATACGCAAAACGGCACGTCGAGCAAAGCGTCGCTTCTGAATCTGGCGAGTAACAGCAAAAACCATCTTCCCGATCAGGTTATCGGCACTGATAGCCTGGCAGGTCGGCCTGTAGTACCGTTTAAAATCGTTGACAGATATGCCGTGAAAGACAGCAGTCGTGGCGGCAGCCTTAGCGGTGCGGTAGGCAGCACCAATTCCATCCTTATACAATCTGGTTACTCCGCTATCGCCAATAAACACGATTCGATCGGCATAAGGATTCTCAGCACCCCGGACGTTTATGTAAGGCGCACATTGACAAGAGCCCTGCGACAAGTTCATGTTCGAAGGGAGACACTCCTTCACTTCAGCGGTATCCAGAATCGATTGTACCAGAGACGAATCTATATCATCCCCCAAAATGCACAGTGACACGTAGTCACCCTTTGGCACAAGCGCCGCAAATTCTAGCCGAGGTATGTTAAGTAAAAAGACATGCATAGAGCTACCAACATATTTTGCTACCGTTTCTTCGCCCAGGTAATACTCACGGATAAAGGTCTTCGTACTACGAGGAACCTGGTAGTTCAGGCCTAAACCTTGGAAAAGCTTTAGAGTGCCTGAGTTCACCCCCACAGCAACCGCCAGCAAGTCGTAGGCCTGAGTCGTGCCCTCCCGTGTCTTGACTTGGGGCTTCCCATCCTGCAAACTGACATCGACTACCCGGCCATGTATCAGATGCGCTCCCTTCTCTACGGCCAGATTTTGCAGATAGCCATCGAAGCTACCCCACTTAATCTCCTTTACATCCCGTGGACCAGAGCCGCGGTACACCGCTCCGATCCTCTTCTCCTGAAGTGGCGTATCGATACGAACTTTGCCAACATCTGTGTGAAGTACATAGGAGTCAATCCCCCTTTGTATTACCGTCGGGGGCAGTATAATCCCTTCAACGGCCAGGTTTTGCAGTAGACTCTCGGATATTATCCCTCCGCACATGTTGCATCCCGTCGGACCAGGAATCGAAAAGTCCCGGGAATCGTAGATATCTACATGGATGTCCATGTCGACCATTTTTGCAATCTTCAGAAGGAAGTAGCTAAAAAATGACCCGGCAGGCCCGCTGCCCATCACGGCGATTCGAGAACCATCTTCCAACTTAAGACCGGGATGTGCCTCTTCGGACCAAGCTGCAAGCTTACGTTCAATAGCACGTTTCTCTCCCGTCTCCAACATCTTAAATGTCCCCGACCTTTTTCGGCAAGCCGATAGTAATACTAATGACTAATGCACACTAGTTACCAGTGAGCATCAAAAAATCTTCGGTCTATATTATTTTATACATCTCTCAATCTATCTTGTCAACGACGACGTCCTGCAAAATATGAGCTCAAGCTTGATAACGAGTAGATAGCGAAAATAGAAAAAGTTCCCTCGTCATATAAGAAAAAATTGACAATCTGGTTTCCTGGAGTCGATGAAAAACGCCGTATTCCTTAAAGGGTTCTATAACTTTTTGATACATGGGTTCATAATTTGGTATAATTGTACAAGTAGCAAGATTGCTCAGATTGGTTTTTAAATGAAACTCTGATCTTGCCATAAGCAAATATATAAGGGGGTAATGATGGCATGATTAAAAAGATATTAATGATCGTTGGTGATTATGTAGAGGATTACGAGGTAATGGTTCCTTTTCAGGCGCTATTGATGGTGGGCCACACAGTCCATGCAGTTTGTCCTGATAAAAAAGCTGGTGAAAAAGTTCGGACAGCAATTCATGATTTCGACGGTGACCAGACATATAGCGAGAAGCCAGGCCACAATTTTACGCTCAACGCAACGTTCTCGGATGTAAGACCGGAGGATTACAATGCACTGGTCGTTCCTGGCGGGCGTGCACCAGAGTATATCCGTCTAAATCAGAATGTATTAAAGTTTGTTCGCCACTTCGCCGAAACAAACAAGCCCATCGCAGCAATATGCCATGGAGCACAAGTCTTGGCGGCTGCTGGAATACTCGAAGGTAGGAGTTGCTCGGCGTATCCGGCGGTGGCACCCGACGTTAATAATGCGGGTGGTGAATTTGTTGACATACCGGTAGACAAGGCTCATGTGGATGGCAACCTTGTCACAGCGCCAGCCTGGCCCGCGCATCCCGACTGGTTAGCAAAGCTCCTTAAAATATTAGAGACAAAAATAGAGCCATAGGAAAAGATAAAGGGGTCACCCGTAAATATTGACTAGCCACATCTGAACCCTTGGCATCTATTTGAAAAGTAGTATCTCTAATTGATCTTTGCCCCTGTATTGACTATGTGAAATAACAGTATTGGCTTTTTCATCACACAGGATTAAAAACCATTACCATCCTTTCAGACCGTTATTGTCGTGCCATCAAACTTGGTGAAGGTGAATCCGTTAAAATTCTCATTGTAGATTAGCCTTTGATCCCTAAGAATTCCTATAGCTACTGCTTCTCCTAGAATCAGTGACTCAGTGTAGTCCGAGCGCCAATGTATGCCTGCGAAGTTGCGTCCGATAGCAATGTTGGCCGCAAGCTTGCTCAGTTCGCCGCCCACAGTGAGTTCAGGTCCGGTGTATGGGTCTAATGATAGCCCGTCGGTACTTACCACGACCGGATTTGGGATGATAAAGGATTCTTCGAAAAGCGCCTTCAGAATCGTTACGCATGCACCTGCGACAGTGGCATGGCCAGCACCATAAGCGGGATGCAGCGGCGACCCTTCGGGGAAGACCTGGGGCAATAGAAATGTTTCATACAAACCAAAGACCTCGTCAAGCACAGGAGACTCCAGAACATCCGGATCGATAGGATATTCTGCGGCACCTGTCAAGTGGTTATGTATTCTACCGCCAAAGACCTCTGGCCTGAGCCGACGATGCACGAACCACTTCTGATACCAGACAGCCTTTAGTGCCCTGGTTGCCACTTCACACATTATCGCCTTAACATAAGGGCCGCCAAACGTGCCAAACCCGTCCTGGGTCCGCGAATTGTTGTAGGGATTGCCCGCATTAAGTGGCGCCCCTATCCCACCGCTTTTCGGGTCAGCGGAAGGGGGGGTAAGCAGTATCAGACAAGCCTGGAAGTAGGCTTGAAAAAGCACATCCACATGCACCCATTGGGCGAGGTCACGGCCGTTGCGAATATACCTACGCTCTGAGTCGAACTGGTGCGACTCTTGGGGAACACATCCGCTCTGAACATTGAGCCACTCTGAATACTGGGTCATATAGTCAATGCCGGGAAGCAAGGTATGCATCTTTTGCTCTATAAAATTCGCGCCGAACGGACAGGCTAACCAGAGGAACTGGGAGAGGTAGGGGCCAACCAAGTCACCAGGGGTAAAACCGCGGAACAATGTACCAGTTGTAACCTGGCCGTTCACTTTAGGTCCACGGAAATCCGAGAGGCTTGATAGATCAGCGGTCGCATCGTTGGCTAAAGAATCGGACTCATACTCAGTGAATGGAATATCGCGTAGAAGAGCCATCCAGTAGAGTTCGACCGCCTCACCTGCTTCTTCGGCGCTGCTGAAACTAGGAGCGGGAGGAATTGATAAATGGTGCGAATCCGGCCCTTCGAGATCGAAGGCTAGTCCCGCCTGGGGATTTACCAGCCTACGTTGGAGTGTTTCGTCAGGGCAGCCAAGGGGTATATCCTCAAAGTCATCCGGATTACCGCTCGAAAGTGCGTTAATCAGTAAGTCATATGCATTTAGGTCAACTTCACCTAGATTATCATGTGGCAAGCCCTTAGAATAGCTCCCGATCTTGTTAGGATATAGGTCTTCATCGTTATTACAAGGATGCTCAGGAAGAGGAAGTTTTTTTTGGGAAACAGCCGCCTGCCGGCGAACTTGAAATGCCTGTTTTCGACGTTGATGCGGAGTTAGGGGACCAACTTCTTCCGCTTTTGCTTCAGGAATTATCGCTTCTTGAATCGATGACAAACCAATAACGCTAGCTGCTAAAGTAGCGGTTGTCACCATACCAATGTTGCTTATGAACTCCCGCCTGCCCAGGGAATCCAAGCATGATGCATCTTCTATCGCATCATCCTGTTTTATGGTTGGATTCGTTTCAAGCCGGGTTTGAGTAGTTCTCGTTTTAAGAATTTGATCTCCTGACATTTCCTATCCTCCTTTCTTTTGTGAACAATGGAAAGATCGTTTAAAAAGATATACCTGTCTGAATTTCAGCAAAGGGTAATATCTAATCTAAATGAAGCTTTAATGCATGCATATTCTCTTTTTATTATGAATCACATCCCTTTATCAATTGAAGCCATGTCAAATTTTAAAAGCGGAGAGACCACTAATTTTATACTATACTTCGCAGTAAGTAACAAGAAAAGATCAAAATACTGAAAAAAACGCAAAAGCAGCAGCATCCTTAATTTAATCAATCATGATTGTAATCCTTCCAAGAACTCGCGTAAACCCTTCTTTGCCCCACCTATCCAGGGCTCTCCATGTGCGAATAGTAAGTGATCAAATTCAGTTTCGAGAATCAATAAGAAGACTTTACGCAAACCATCCTTAACTGCTTCCGGATCATCACCCATCAGATAGTCGGGTACAAAACCCAACTCATAACCATAGCGCACGATCGCATCCCCAATAGAAATTATTCCGTCGGACACCGGAATATATAGAGCCGTCTCCTCCGGACATAATACCCCTACCGGAAGGGCCACTATCTTTCCAGGTAGTTTATCTCCGTGTTTAAATGCTTTAACTTGTTCGCCCTTTGTGAACTCATGTAGTCCATCTTTGTGGCACCAGACTGTTGCCTTGAATGCTTTATTGAATCGTCCACTATGACGATAATGGTGTCTGTTTGTAAGGTAAATGTGACTGGGTGTCTTGTATTTTTCAAACCATTTAATACCCTCGTCCGGAACTCTCGGGTCAATCAATATTGCTGGATCAGTACCAGAAATATAGTAAGAATGGACATCCTGTTCGATTCCTTCGTGAAATGTCGTCCAGTGAAAAACGCCGGGAAGTATTTCTTCCATATTAATTAGTTTACTATTGGATCTGCCGTCTTAAGAAGATTATGATTTAATCTAAAAACTTAGATTAATTATAACATCCGATTATCTGTCTCCTTAATCTTTTTTTTAATGTTTTTATCTTTCGTAATTTCGCCACCAGAACTCTTACGGCTCAGTGACGCAGATCTAAAATCATAGAAGTTGGTGCTAAGGCTTGTTTCGATTTTCTCACCCAAAAATCAACGATAGATGCTTCAGGAAGAACTCCACCAAAAGCTGCAGGTATCAGCACACACACAAACAGTCGCGAGGAAATTGAACCGACCTCCTACCTAGATTGAATGAATAGAAGTATGGCAACCTGCAAAGAGGTAGCCAGTCCAACCCTCATTTCTTATCAATTTCTGATAAATAGAACATCAAACGATCAAATACAGGGTCTTATCCACTATAGACTTCTCCGGGACAATTGAGTACTGAGAAAAAGACCAATCAAATTCATTCCTTTGCTTTTTTGGATGCTCCAACAAACTTCTTGCAATCAGGAACACCCTCCTCTCTGCCTATAATATCACCCTGACTCTTCAACAAATTGGCAAAAATACCCTGGAAGTCGTTCTCGACCAACACCTTTTCTATACGCAATTTACAAGTTTCATGGTTTAACGTTCCTTCGACATTTAAAATCACATCGTGGTCATACAGTACAAATCTGTATGGTTCACTCAAGACCTGTCGATTCCGAAGCACGGCTTGTCCATATACATGGTACTTACCTGCTTTATTAGGTTCTATTTCTACATTCTTAATGTATCCTCTTCTTTCGTTACCAAGGCAGTATTCCTGGCAGAATCGACCTAGTAATTCATCCAATTCAGTCTGAACAATGACCTGATCTGTGATTTCACTACCAACTGATAGGACAGTCAATGAGTAACAGATAATGAATAGATAAATAGAAATTAGAACTTTGTTGGAGACCCTAATCATGCTTTCTATAATTACACGAATTGAGAATAAAGCAATGATCATGATTCCTATGAATATCAACGCCTTATGTTTTTGATAACGTTATAATCTGCCCAATATGAATCCAGTTGCTAATAATTGAATCAAGACAACAAGTCTCAATTTAAGCTGTTCTTGGAAGATATGGATTTGCCTGGAGAGTAGTGCTAAAGGGCATACCCTCGATAGGACATGCCCTTTATGAAATTTCGGAATCTTATTGCTTTTTGTGCTTCTGCATCATTTCCTGTTTATGCTGCTCTTTTATCTGATTCAGCTTCGTTATTTGATCTGGGGTCAGGACGGCTCTTATATCGAGTTTCATCTCTATCATTGTTTTCTTCATCCTATACTTGGTGTCCCACATATCATCGTAAGCTTTCATGATCTCCTCTCTCGTTGAATCGGGATTTCCCATCGCCTCCCTGAAGGCTTTTCGTTTCTCATCGACTCCGGGTCTCATTTCTTCAAGCTTCTGCTTGTATGTAGACGAAATCTCATCTATCTCGGTTTTCTGCTTATCATCAAGCTTAAGATCTTCGACAATAGTTGTATCTTTCCACCAGAGCCACTTACCATGGCCTTTGCCATGTTGGTAACCATATGCACTAAAGGCGAATAGAACGAGTGGAACGACTGACAAAAGCGTAAATCTTTTCATTTTTACTACCCCCTTGATTGTGTATTTTATAATTGTAACTAAGAAATAAGAAAAAGGTTTCAACAATCCTTTGTAAATATGAACACGATTATTATTTTTTTGAATTAGGCTTCAAAATCTGCCAATCTCCCGATTCGAACATAAAAGGGAAATGAGTCTTTTTTCACAGACGCATTATAGTCGTCATGACTTCATGTGCTTTTGCGCAAACTCCGAAGCAACCGTTTTAATACCAATATAGAGAGTATAAAGTCAAGGAGTGACACAATTTAACTTTACTAAGACACATCTCCATAATGCGTTTGCCGGATGTTCGATTTAACCTGCTACCTTAAAATTTCATTTAGGACTCTGAGGTTTCGCTCTAGACTCCAAAAAACTCAATAACTCCTCAACCTCTTTGGGAACACTCATGTCATCGAACGAAATACTATTACTTTCTTCATTTTTCTCAATCGTAATTGAGTATGTTCTGAGATCTCGTGCGTCCCTAGTAATAAACTTTTGGTTTCCCTTGATATTACTCTTTTTAACCAGTGAATTTAGCACCCTGGCTTCCTCAGGAGGCAAGGATTCTGTATCAAAATCACAACCTTTTATTAAGCCAGCATATCCACCGGACTGCTGAAATCTCACTCTCATCTGCTAGATCCCCATTATTTCTTTTCCAATTCACCTAAACGGAAATGCCGACGAAATTCCATGCAGCTCTAACCGCCTTCTGTTCCTTACTTCCATTTCCAAAGTCAGAACCCGCCACTTGGTAAGTGGTTTCGGCAGCTTCCTGAAACATACTGTATCTGTTAAGTTTTCTGAGAGTTTTATACCAGATCGCGCCTGCCTTCTCCCATGCATATCCACCCATTTCAACAGCCGCGATAAAAAAAGCATGATTTGGTATACCAGAATTGATGTGTACACCCCCGTTGTCTAGCCAGTCTGTGAATTTGTCATTCATATGTTTCGGTTGAGGATCGGTGCCCAGAATCGGATCATCTTCGTACGCCTTCTCACCTTTCATAGTTCTTACAGCCTTAGCTTTTAGCCCTGGCCCAATCAACCCATCACCGAGGAGCCAGTCGGCTTTCTTTACTGTCTGCTTCCTACGCCATTGTTTAACCAAAGACCCCATCACATCCGCAAAATGCTCATTCAGAGCACCAGGTTCATCCTGGTATATAAGATTGCTTTCATACATCACTACACCATGCGTGAACTCATGGCCGGCAACATCCAAAGACTTCGTATATCTTAAGAATATTTCTCCGTCACCGTCACCGTAAATCATCTGCTCACCATTCCACATTGCGTTATCGACGTTTTCGCCGATGTGAACACTTGATATGAGAGACATTCCGTTCGCATCGATAGAATTTCGATTGAAAATCATCTTAAAAAAATTGTAGATATGTCCAGCATTATCATATGCCTCATTTGTGGCAAGGTCTTTAACTTTCCTCTCCCCCTCCTCACGAGCTAGCTTTCCCGGTAAAGGGAAATACTGGTTTTTTAGATCATAAACAAGGCGATGCTTCCGAGCCCTTGGAGAAGGTACTGCAGCCATGGCAGGCATCGCAGTAAGCGTGCTTCTTACGGCGCGTGCCTCAACTCCAACTGTGATCGCATTAATCGCGAGACGCCTAACCTTGGGGTCAGGAGATTCCGCAATCCGCTCGACAATATACGGCGGAAGAAAACAATGAATCGGATTGAAAATATTGTTCATATCATCACCTCCGAATATTCAACGATGCAATGAATAAACCGTGCGTGATACAACAATTCGCAAGACAAAAAAGAGCCGTACTCTGTTAGGCTCGCATTAGGTGTTTTAGGGAACAGCCGACATTTCTCATACAGATCATTTCAGAGGTTTTCTTTTACCCTATCTAAATATATCTCCATCGATAATGCTACCCAGTATTCTTCATTCCAGCGGCAATCCCATTTATACTGAGCTTAAGATTATCTATCAGATCTGATTCTTCTCCAGGTTGATAATCACCTTTGCCCAGCCTTCTCAAGAGTCCTACTTGAATGTAGCTGAGGGAATCAATATATGGATTCCGAAGTTCGATGGATTTCTGAAGAAATGGATTATAATCGAGTATCCTCTGCTGATTTGTGATTTGAAGTATTATCTGTTCAGTAAGTTCGTGTTCGCTCCTTATTTTATCGAATAAACGTCTTCCCACTTCCCGCGGCTTCACAAGAAAAGAGTATTCCAGGGCAATCCACATATCGGCTTTCGCCAGAGTCATCTGAATATTATCAATGTGCGATTTAAAGAAACTCCAGTTTTTATACATATCCTGAAGGGTTATGAGATTTTTGTCGGGGTCTTTCTTAATAAATCCAGCGAACGCGGATCCGACCGAGTACAAACCAGTGATGAGGTGACGATTCTGGGTCCAGCTAAAAACCCACGGTATAGCCCTAAGATCTTCAATGCTGTCACTCTTTTTCCTCTTGGCGGGGCGTGACCCTATACCCATCTGCTCAATTATGGAGATAGGCGTTGCCTGCCTGAAATATTTGTAGAAGTCCGGATCTTCATAGACAAGGGCTCTCCATATCCGACTAGCAGCATCGGCAATCTCTTCCATTACCTCTTCCCACTCTGGCTTACTCGCTTCTTGCTTAAGACTGGTAAGTATCACGGCAGAAGTCACCAGCTCTAGGTTATCCCGAGCTATCTCCGGTAGCGCATAGTTATTGTAGATAACCTCGCCCTGTTCCGTAATTTTTATAATGCCGTCTACTGTTCCAGTCGGCCGTGCCAGGATGGCTTGATTTGTCGGGCCTCCTCCCCTACTTACGGTCCCCCCTCTTCCGTGAAAGAGTCTATGCCTGAGCCCAAATTCATCTGCAGTTTGTTTTAATGATATCTGAGCTTTGTAGCTTTCCCAGCTTGCAGAGAGAAGCCCTCCATCCTTTCCACTATCTGAATAACCAATCATTACCTCAGAAATATTCCCCCTAGCCTCGAGGTGTCTTCTGTAGACTGGGTTAGAATAGAGATTCCGCATAATTATCGCAGAGCGCTTAAAATCCTCAATAGTTTCAAATAAAGGCACTACATTTATCTTACTAACTATGGTGTTGCCATCTGCAAAAAATAGTCCCGATTCCTTCGCAAGGAGAAGTACTTCCAGCACGTTGCTGGCATTGTGCGTCATGCTCACAATGTAGGTATCAATTGCCTCTGAACTTATTTCCTCAAGGCAATGACCTACACACCTCAAGGTTTGCAATACTTCGCTTGTTTCTTCGGATAGTTTAAGCCACTGTGGAATAAGGGGACGTGGGTTATTTAACTCCTCGGAGAGCCAGTTCACCCGTCCATGTTCATCCATGTCAAAATATTTAATGAGGCCCAGCCGCTCTGTGATTTCTGAAATAGAATTAGTATGAAGCGAGCTGTGCTGCCTGATGTCAAGCTTTGCAAGATGAAAACCAAATAAATCGACCTGACGGATAAGCTTCTTTAACCTGGAATCGGCAAGACGTTCTCCTTTATTTTCTCGTAAGCTTTTATCGATAAGATCTAAATCAGCAAGTAGCTCTCCCTTAGTCGAGTACAAAGCCCCGCTCGTAGCGTCCTTATTTTCAATCGCAAAAATGGTGTTAATCAGTTTTTTGCGAATGTATTCAAGCTTAATCCTGTAAAATTCAACTGGATTTTTAATATCCAGCTCTTCCGTTATTAAATTTCTGTCTATCTTAATTGATTCGATCAGATCGGGGTTTACAGGAACTATCCTGACTGAAGAGCTGAGCTGACGTTTTATTTGCTCTACTGCTTCAAGGTATTTCTCTAGAGCAAGCGTCTTTTGCATACGCATGACCTCGTATGTCACGTCAGGGGTTACAAACGGATTCCCATCCCGGTCACCGCCAACCCATGACCCAAACCTTATAAAACTTGGAATATCGACAGTCTCTAATCTATAATGTTCGTTTATCCGATCCCCCAATTCTTCGTACATCTCCGCAATAGCGTCAAACATGGTTTCCCTGAAGTAGTAATGCACGTTTCTCGCCTCATCGATCGGGGAGATTTGATATGGGGGTACCTCCTCTGTCTGCCATAGACCCGTGATTTCAGCGGTCAATTCCTTTTCAATAAAACTTCTTTCAGCCGAGCTAAGAACGGGATTCCCCAACTCTTTCAAGAGATTTGATATATGGCGATACTTTTCAAGTACTATGTGACGATTAACCTCTGTCGGGTGGGCAGTAAGAACAAGCTCAATGGACATTCTTTGAAGAAGCTCATTAAATTTATCAAAATCAATCTTGTCTTTAGCGAGCCGGTCAAACAGACTTTCTAATGATCCCTCTTCCGAATCCATGACATCAGAAACGTACCTGTATTCGCGCCTCCTTCTTATTCGATGATTCTGTTCTGCAATATTTACCAGCTTGAAATAAGTTGTGAATGCGCGGGTTATATTGTATATCTCTTTATGGTCGAGAGAACGTATTGTCGATACAAGTTCTTCTTTATGATCGCGCACGTAATCTCTTCTCATTTCTTTTGTGAGAAACCGCATTTTCTCCACAATATCAAAAATTCTTCCTCCCTCCTGTTCTATAAGAACCCCCCCAAGAAGGTTTCCTAGGAAACGGACATCACTCCGCAGTGGCTTTTCCTTATCAACGTCAGTGCCCGATACTAGAACGTCATCATGCATATTTACTTGACCTATACGCTCCCTGTTACTGATCTTTAAACTTAATATGTCATCTATGTTCCAAAATTAATGAATAGAATGAACCAATCACTTTCCTAAGACTTTAATCAGTCCTATCCTAATATCATAAACACTAGCGTGCAGTTTGGAAATACGCGAAGTTCTCCATGTACCCCAATCCATCGTGGCTCGACTGAGACGATTAACCTGCCCCACCGCATTTAGCTCCGATAGGAATTTCAATTTTTCTTCGATATTCCAGATGTTATCAAACCTGTAAAGACACCTATGACGCGAGTTATATGCTAAAAGACTCGAAGATCTTTTTTTGATATTCTCTTACTTCTTCAAAGTCCAAAAAGTAATGCGGGGCGCTGAGAATTGGAATGTCAATGTATTCCCTGTACGCATCTATTTTTTGTAGGACCTCGTCGGTATTTCCAACCACAGCAAATGTGTTTACCATTTCATCTGTTACACTGCTGGACATGGAATCTATATCCCCACTGAAATACGCTTCCCTTATCCTTCGAGTTTCCCTCTCAAAACCGTGAAGTACGAAAGGCGGTTGATATGTCCTGACAGTTGCGTAGAAGGCTATGGTCCTCTTAGCAGCCTCTTTTGCATCACTTTTCTTTTCGGAAATTGCGCACGTAATTATTGACGCTTTTTGAAATTTGCGGCCTTCCCTTCCAGCCCTTTCAAAACCTTCTTTAAAACTTTTGCTTACAATTTATTTTATGTATCTCAAGGAGCAGACAACAGGCCCCAGATAACCATCAGCCACCTCGGCGGCAGCCCGTACCATATAACTACCAACGCCCGCGAGAAAGATTGGAATTC
>JBAUII010000043.1:0-13599 GCA_049682815.1 Thermodesulfobacteriota bacterium
GTCTCACGACGTTCTAAACCCAGCTCGCGTACCGCTTTAATGGGCGAACAGCCCAACCCTTGGGACCTTCTACAGCCCCAGGATGCGATGAGCCGACATCGAGGTACCAATCCCCGCCGTCGATGTGAACTCTTGGGCGGGATAAGTCTGTTATCCCCGGCGTACCTTTTATCCGATAATCGATGGCCCTCCCACGTGGAGCCACCGGGTCACTAAGGCCTGCTTTCGCATCTGATCGACCTGTAGGTCTCACAGTTAAGCTCCCTTATGCCTTTGCACTCTGCGCCTGGTTTCCAATCAGGCTGAGGGAACCTTTGCACGCCTCCGTTACTATTTAGGAGGCGACCGCCCCAGCCAAACTACCCACCTACCATTGTCCTGAAACCGGATAACGGCCCTCAGTTAGAACTCTAGAACTACAAGGGTGGTATTTCACCTTTGCCTCCACTCTGCCCGAAAGCAAAGTTTCACAGGCTCCCACCTATGCTACGCATGAAGCACCAAAATCCAGTGATAGGATGTAGTAAAGGTGCACGGGGTCTTTCCGTCCCGCAGCGGGTATCTGGCGTCTTCACCAGAACCACAATTTCGCTGAGCCTTTGGCCGAGACAGCGCGGCAATCGTTACACCTTTCATGCAGGTCGGAACTTACCCGACAAGGAATTTCGCTACCTTAGGACCGTTATAGTTACGGCCGCCGTTTACCGGGGCTTCGGTTCAAGGCTTCTCCTGGCAAGCCAGAATAACCCATCCCCTTAACCGTCCGGCACCGGGCAGGTGTCAGACCCTATACTTCGGCTTGCGCCTTTGCAGAGCCCTGTGTTTTTAGTAAACAGTCGTCACCGCCTATTCTCTGCGACCCACTTCGGCTTAATCCGCGAGGGCTTACACCTAGTGTGGGCACCCCTTCTCCCTAAGTTACGGGGTTAATTTGCCGAGTTCCTTGGCCAAAGTTCTCTCACGCGCCTTAGTATACTCTACTCGCCCACGTGTGTCCGTTTACGGTACGGGCACCTAGCTATCAACGCTACGAGGCTTTTCTCGAAAGCATGGGATCAGTCACTTTGTGGGGCTAACGCCCCTCGTACTCGCTCCTCAGGGTTATGAAAGGACGGATTTACCAATCCTTTCCCCCTACAAGCTTGAACCAGGACATCCAACACCCGGCTGACCTACCCTCCTTTGTCACCCCTTCGCTCCAACTAGGTGGTACGGGAATATTAACCCGTTTTCCATCGACTACGCCTTTCGGCCTCACCTTAGGTCCCGACTTACCCTGGGAGGACGAGCCTTCCCCAGGAACCCTTGGGCTTACGGCGAGGTGGATTCTCACCACCTTTATCGCTACTCATGCCGGCATTCTCACTTCCCAACAGTCCAGGCCTCCTTACGGTAACCCTTCAATCCATTGGGAAAGCTCCCCTACCGCTACACTAATGTGTAACCCGTAGCTTCGGCACCAGGCTTAAGCCCCGATTCATTTTCGGCGCGAATTCGCATCGACCAGTGAGCTGTTACGCACTCTTTAAAGGATGGCTGCTTCTGATCCTACCTCCTGGCTGTCTGTGCGAATTCACATCCTTTACCACTTAGCCTGGATTTGGGGGCCTTAGCTGACGATCTGGGTTGTTTCCCTTTCGACCATGGAACTTATCTCCCATGGACTGACTCCCATGCTAAGCAAAACGGAATTCGGAGTTTGATTGGGTTTGGTAAGCCTTTCAGCTCCCTAGCCCATTCAGTGCTCTACCTCCGTCCGCCATCACATGAGGCTATACCTAAATATATTTCGGGGAGAACCAGCTATCACGAGTCTTGATTAGCCTTTCACTCCGATCCACAGCTCATCCGACAGATTTTCACCCCTGACCGGTTCGGGCCTCCACAGAGGTTTTCTCTCTGCTTCACCCTGGCCATGGATAGATCGACTCGCTTCGGGTCTATCCCCAGTGACTTATCGCCCTATTCAGACTCGCTTTCGCTATGGCTCCACCTCGTTCGGCTTAGCCTTGCCACTGAAGATAACTCGCCGGCTCATTATGCAAAAGGCACGCGGTCAGGCATTCCGGTAGGGGCGCATAGCAATGCGCCCCTACAAGCATAGCCCTTCCACTGGTTACAGGCAGAAGGTTTCAGGTTCTATTTCACTCCCCTCACTGGGGTTCTTTTCACCTTTCCCTCACGGTACTTGTTCACTATCGGTCGACGGATCGTATTTAGCCTTGGAAGGTGGTCCTCCCAGATTCACCCAACCTTTCACGTGGGCCGGGCTACTTGGGAATGCAAACACAGAAGACTCTACACTTTTACTTACAGGGCTATCACCTTCTTTGGCCTATCTTTCCAGATAGCTCGGTTAGCATAGAGCTTTGTAACTTCCTGAGGAATTCACAGATTCCTCCGCTTGCACCCCACAACACTCTATGAGCAACGCCTGTGAGCTTTAACACCCATAAAGTTTAGGCTATTCCCCGTTCGCTCGCCACTACTAGGGGAATCTCGTTTGATTTCTTTTCCAAGGGGTACTGAGATGTTTCACTTCCCCCTGTTCACTTCATAGGGCTATGTATTCACCCTATGATAGCCGAGGTTTGCTCGGCTAGGTTTCCCCATTCGGAAATCCCCGGATCAAAGCCTGCTTAGCGGCTCCCCGAGGCTTATCGCAGCTTGCTACGTCCTTCATCGCCGTCCATCGCCAAGGCATTCACCATCTGCCCTACAAAACTTAACTGCAAGGCATGAAAAACCTTACATTCTAAAACGCGCCTTGATCTACTCAGCACAATATTCAATTGTCAAAGAACATTTGCGGTTCTTTTGCCGCACAACAAATTTAATTTGCCACGAATAAATTCAAAGTAAACTATTCATCAAAAATTTGTGTTAATTCGTGGCCACTTAAATGGAGGTGAGCGGAATTGAACCGCCGACCTCCTGCTTGCAAAGCAGGCGCTCTCCCAAACTGAGCTACACCCCCGATTCTATAAATTCCAAATTACAAATCCAAAATCACAAATTTGGCGTTTGGTGCTTGAAATTTGGTACTTAATAATGGTGGGCCTAGGTGGAGTCGAACCACCGACCTCACCCTTATCAGGGGTACGCTCTAGCCTGCTGAGCTATAGGCCCAAAACCAAATCATGCAGGATCCAGGATACACGACACTCTCCGCACATCCATCAGATGGCCTTCATTATGCATCCATTTTATCAAAATCTGGATTAAGAGCACCTATTATATAGCAGACACAGCAGAACTGAATAAACATTAGCAAGGTAACTCCGTGTAAAAGGAGGTGATCCAGCCGCAGCTTCCGCTACGGCTACCTTGTTACGACTTCACCCCAATTATCAGCCCTACCTTCGGAGCCTGCCTCCCCTTCGACAAGCTCAGGGGTTAGCTCAGCCACTTCGGGTAGAACCGACTTTCGTGGTGTGACGGGCGGTGTGTGCAAGGCCCGGGAACGTATTCACCGCGGCGTTGCTGATCCGCGATTACTAGCGATTCCGGCTTCATGCAGGCGAGTTGCAGCCTGCAATCCGAACTAAGACGAGCTTTGATGGGATTAGCTTCTCCTCACGGGTTTGCAACCCATTGTGCTCGCCATTGTAGCATGTGTGTAGCCCAGGACATAAGGGCCATGATGACTTGACGTCGTCCCCACCTTCCTCCGGCTTGTCGCCGGCAGTCTCTTTAGAGTGCCCACCTGAAATGATGGCAACTAAAGATAAGGGTTGCGCTCGTTACCGGACTTAACCGGACACCTCACGGCACGAGCTGACGACAGCCATGCAGCACCTGTGCTGACTGTGTAAAGACAAGCTCCACACCACCCCATGCTTTCACATAGGCTTAAGCCAGCATGTCAAACCCTGGTAAGGTTCTTCGCTTAGCATCGAATTAAACCACATGCTCCACCGCTTGTGCGGGCCCCCGCCAATTCCTTTGAGTTTCAGCCTTGCGACCGTACTCCCCAGGCGGGATGCTTAATGCGTTAGCTGCGGCGCGGAGATATAAACCCCCACACCTAGCATCCATCGTTTAGGGCGTGGACTACCCGGGTATCTAATCCGGTTCGCTACCCACGCTTTCGTCCCTCAATGTCAGTAACAGGCCAGTTAGCCGCCTTCGCCACTGGTGTTCCTCCCGATATCTACGCATTTCACCGCTACACCGGGAATTCCGCCAACTTCTCCTGTACTCTAGCTCCACAGTTTTAGATGCAATTTTAAGGTTGAGCCTTAAGCTTTCACATCTAACTTACGAAGCCACCTACGGACCCTTTACGCCCAGTGATTCCGAGCAACGCTCGCCCCCTCCGTATTACCGCGGCTGCTGGCACGGAGTTAGCCGGGGCTTCCTCTGGAGGTACCGTCAAGTCTGTGAGGTATTAGCCCACAAACCCATCGTTCCTCCTGACATGGGTTTACAACCCGAGGGCCTTCTTCCCCAACGCGGCGTCGCTGGGTCAGGCTTTCGCCCATTGCCCAATATTCCCCACTGCTGCCTCCCGTAGGAGTCGGGGCCGTGTCTCAGTCCCCGTGTGGCCGTTCACCCGCTAAGGTCGGCTACCCGTCTTAGGTTTGGTGAGCCATTACCTCACCAACTGCCTGATGGGACGTGAACCTCTCTATAGGCGATAGCTAGTTGCCTAGCCACCTTTTACCCCTTTGTCCTCGAACAACGTGGTCTTATCCGGTATTAGCCCCAGTTTCCCGGAGTTATCCCGGTCCTAAAGGCAAGTTATCCACGTATTACTCACCCGTTCGCCGCTCAGTGTATCTAGGGGTTACCCCCGCGATACCTTCGCTCGACTTGCATGTGTTAGGCACGCCGCCAGCGTTCGCTCTGAGCCAGGATCAAACTCTTCATTGAAACTCATAAATCTACTGCTAGCGTCCATTAGCCCGCATGTGTCTGCTATTCAATTGTCAAAGAACTCTATTAGTTATTAGTAACTGTTAATAGATTTTAGTCAAGAGGAATGTATTATACAAAATGCAAATTACTTGTCAATAACGACACAATAAAATATAAGTATCTTTTTTATTGATTGATGCTAATTAATCCTAGGCACGCTAAAACTTGCATACATCTTTTGTTATAATACAGATCTATTTTCTTATTAAATATTAGATAGGCTTAAAAATTTTAGCAATATTCAATATTATTGAAAAGTCTTAGAAATCAAAATTTTTTTTATAACTACTTATCCAATATCAATCATATTCGTGCGTCAAATAATTTACTGGTACCGCAATTAATGTAAATGAAAGTCCTGATATATACACATGAGTTTCCGCCTTTTCTTGGGGGTCTAGCTAAAACAAGTTTTAAGCTAGCAAGCGGTTTTTCCGAGGCAGGGCTAGAGGTGATTGTTTTAGCTCCATGTTATTCGGATAAAGATAGAGAAATTGACAGTGAATATAAATTCCAGATCAAAAGAATGACAGCTCTATCCAGAAACCATGGCATACCTTCACCCTTGCCCGAAGCAGCCGGCATCTATTCACTATACACCGCGATGAAAAAGTATCGGCCAGATGCTTTATTGCTTCTCACCAGGGAGGGACAAACTTCGGGGGGGCTTCTGCGTGACTATCCCTCAAAGGTAATTGTGCGAGTCGCAGGCTATGAACCATACCGATATCTTCTTGGGAAAAAGCTTTACAACAAACTGCTCGGAAAACCAATTAAAAGACTTTATATGAAAGCATCGAGAATCGTTAGCCCTAGCCAGTCGACCAGAGAATTATTGGAATTAGCGGGCATACCCAGGGATAAGGTCGAGGTGATCTATAATGGTGTCAGCGACGATATGTTATCTAACAAAAAAGACACTGATGCGATGAATAAGCTAAGAGCCAAATTGAATTTAAAAAATGAGGATAAAGTAATTTTAACCGTATCGAGACTGGTCCCCTCAAAAGGACATGAAGAGATTATAAGAATCCTACCTCGGTTACTCAAGGAATTTAAAAACCTAAAATACCTCATTGTGGGAGATGGGGGATACGAAACGGAATTAAGAAATTTAGCATGCGTAGAAGGGGTCCTGTCCCATGTAATCTTTGCGGGTCCCGTAACATATAATAGAGTTAAGGACTACCTGGATCTCTCTCACTTATTTGCAATGCCGAACACGTCGAATGAAGAAAAAGAAAGTATCGAAGGACTGCCCAACGTGATATTTGAGGCCATGGCAAGAGGAAAGCCGGTTATCGCAGGAACTGAGGGAGGAGCAAAAGAAATAGTTGAACATGGTGTAAACGGATACGTGGAAGATGGTAAGAATATAGACATAATCTATCAGCACGTTTTCGAACTCCTCAAGGATGAAGAAAAGGCGAAAATTTTTGGTGAAAACTCAAGAAGGAAAATAGAAGAAGGTTTTACTGACGACAAAATGATTCAGAATTACTTGAGGATAATTTATGATTGACGATAAATCCACTAAAAATAAAATACGCTGCCGATCTACGCCAAAAGAATGCCAGAAACTACACCGATCAATCGGCGAGCCTTATATCTCAATGTAGTTTGATCGAATTACCTCGATTCTTCCCTATACCCATTTTTCCTTCCACATTTGAAAAATGAGCAAGAACCATATTTTATTAACATTTATAGAAACCCCGCTATAGAAATCCTTGACATAGGATGAAACTACCTTGGAATTAAATATCCCCTCTTTTCGTAACCTATCCTCATTTAAATACTCCTTTACGACCTGATGAAGTTCACCCTTTAGCCACCTTGATAATGGCGCTACAAACCCCTGCTTAGGTCGTTCTACCAATTCTCTTGGAACGTACTTGTCGAGAACCTTCCTCAGAATATACTTGCTTGTACCTTGATGATACTTTAATTTCAGAGGTATACGTGCTACGAACTCTAACAACCTATGGTCCAATAGTGGCTCTCTCCCCTCAAGGCCTACGCTCATCGTAGCCCTATCGACTTTTGTTAGGATATCGTCTGGGAGGTAAGTCTTGAAATCTAACGCCATTACCTTATTTAGTAACTCGCCGTTAGTCATTGACTCGATTGTTTCAACATACGCTGCATCGTATGAGTAGTTATATTTATGGTCAATAATACCGGCCAGTTCTTCCGGGGTCCATTTACTCAGATTGCATTTGTACATTTCGATAAGATTTCCATTGTTGGACTCGATCAACATATCCCTCCATTTTATATACTTATCCTTTATCTCTTTGACCTCTGGCATAACGGTCCTAAAGGTTCTATAAAATTCATCTACCCTAGAGGGATCTAAACGCATCATTGATTTAATAACTGAATTAGTCAAAAATTTGGGCAATCTTAAAAACTTTTCGCATAATCGCGCGTATGCCTTATACCTTGAATATCCACAAAAAAGCTCATCTCCACCGTCAGCTGATAGAGCAACCGTTACGTCTTTTCTCGCGAGTTGAGACACTAGGTATGTAGGAATTACAGAATGATCTCCGAAAGGCTCATCGTATATTTCAGGAATCTTATATATTATCTTTGCAGCTTCCTCGACCGATAAATAGTATTCAGTATGGTCGGTGCCAAGGTAGTCCGCGATACTTTTCGACCAATAAGCTTCGTTCAGGCTGCTTTCATCAAAACCAATCGTAAAGGTCTTCAGTTTACTCCCAATATTATGTTGAAGTAATGCTGTTACAATACTAGAGTCTAATCCACCGCTGAGAAATACCCCGAGAGGAACATCAGAAATGAGCCTATATTTGAAGGAATTTACTAAAAGCCTCTCCAACTCCAATGTAATTTCATCTTCCGTGCCCTCGATAGGATCAGCGTTATAAAAATCAACTATATCCCAGTATTTTTTCTCCACTAATTTGTTCTTGTATAGACAAAGATAATGGCCTGGTTTCAATTTAAATGTATGTTGAAAAATCGTATAGGGTGATTGAATAAAACCAAATCTGAGATAATGAGGGACTATGCTGATATCGATTTTTTTCGCGTAGCCCGGGTGTTTCATCAGGGCCTTGAGTTCCGAAGCAAATAGTAAGAATCCATCTTTGAAATAGTAATATAAAGGTTTTACTCCTACTCTGTCTCTAACCAGATATAACTTTTTTTCATTCCGATCCCAGATTGCGATTGCAAACATGCCAATGAATTTATGGACACAGTCTATTCCCCACTCCTCATATGCTTTAACTATAACCTCTGTGTCGCTGTTGCTCCTGAACGAGTAGCCTTTTTTTTCAAGCTCTTCTCTAACCTCTTTAAAGTTATAGACCTCTCCATTATAGGTTATCCAAATCGTACCACGATCATTCGACATCGGCTGATGACCAAGGGAAGAAAGATCAATAATGGATAACCTTGTGTGGGCTAGCCCTACATTATGCTCTATATCAATGTATAGCCCTGAATCGTCGGGTCCTCTATGAGCTAAGGTATCCCTCATCGATACCAGAGTTGATTCGTCATTAAATTTACCTTTACCACAAAATCCGACTATTCCGCACACGTTTATATCCTAAAATGACATTTTCCTAAAAGGAATTAAATCTTACGACGAAATGAGACTAGATAATACATTTTAAGTCTTCACTCTTGATAAGCAATCAAAAATTCCAAACATAAGTTTTGATAAAACAATGGAAACCTAGAATCCGGCAAATCCATTAAGCATTTTTTTAACCCTTTCCTCCCATGTGTAACGCCCTACGTCCGCAGCGGATTGAAGGGCTATTTTCGTAGCGAGAGCTTCATCTTCCAGCACCCTATTGATACCTTCAAATAAAGAATCAACACTATTAGGATCGACTACCACAGCATTTATATTATCATGGAGTATTTCTGAGACGCTGGGAAGATTTGTCGCAACTATTGGGCGGCATGATGCCATAAACTCAAAGAGTTTTAACGGAGAAGTAAATCCTGTCGCATTTGTTCCACCCTGGATCGTCATCTCAGATGTATAGGGTATTACCAGTGCGTCAGCAGCGAAAAGATAAAGCGGCACAACATTATGTGAAACGAAACCAACAAGCTTAAAATTTTCCAACTTTTTTTGAGCAACCATATCTCTATACACCTTAATATCACTCTCAAGTCCTCCAACTATTAAAAAAAGCACGTCTCGAAGCCTGCTTGAAACCTCGACCAGTAGATCGATACCCCTCCCTCTATAAATGTTCCCGGAATAGCAAATGATTTTTTGATTCGGGAGGAGGCCAAGTTTACCACGAGCTTCGAGCTTGGAAGGGACACTACGAAATTGCTCGAGATCGACACCATTATGGGCAACTACTAGCTTTTCTTCAGGAAGACCCAAACCAGCGTATATCTTTCCCAGACCTTCAGAGTTTGTCGAGAATCTTACTAGGTATTTTGAATTCTTGAACCTGTCAAACGCTAATTTCGCGGGTCTATTCACGAGCGGATGATGGGCATCATATATAGTTGGTATTCCGAAAAATACAGTGGATAGATACGTAAAAATGATATTTCGGGTTAGTACTAAATTGTACTCGTGTTTATTGAACCATATATAGAATGCGCTGTAAGTACCATGAATAAAATGCCTCAACGGACCATTTGTCGACGGAATTGTAGTTATTATATTGAAAATTGGTTCAACGCCGTAACACTTAAAAATATCAATTTTTGAATCATACGACTGAATTATTAGGTCGACATCAATTCCGAGCCTTGCAATAGCCTGGCACATTTTCATCACATGGATAGGACTTGCTCCCCTTAAAAAAAGTTCAGGACTGCCTACATATGCAACTCTTAACTTCTTCTTGTCTTTCAACTTTTCCATCAATACCCGAAAAATAAGAAATCAATAATTAACCAATAAAAGCATTGACTTAAGATCAAACCTCTAATAAAATAGGCGACTTAATTATAACTGAAGTCTATTATTCATATTAGGTTACGGCATTAGATCTTCCGGGACAAACGTCCCTGATGCTATTGTGAAATAATAGAGGCACAACCGTCCTCGATAACTATCCACCATACACCGAAAAATAATCGAATTTAAAATAAAACTAACCCATATGTTTAACCAAGATAATGGAAAAAGACATCAAGAGGTCGTAAATAGAGTGGATGACAAATCTCGCCTAGCCATACCTGAGTGATTCTATCGGATCCAACCGAGAGGCTTTCCTTGCCGGGTAGATACCAAAAAAAATCCCCACAATTGCAGCAAAACCAAATGATAAAAGTATCGAAGTTACTGAAACGACCGACGGCCAATTCGTGAATGATGATGAAATCATCGATGCCGATATGCCTAAAATCACCCCTATCAAGCCCCCAATTATAGATAGTAACACAGCCTCAATCATAAACTGGATGAGTATATCCCACTCCTTAGCCCCGACAGCCATTCTAATACCAATCTCTCTTGTCCGTTCTTTCACAGACACCAACATAATGTTCATTATTCCAATTCCCCCTACTATGAGAGATATAGAAGCAATGCTTCCGAGAAGGACAGTCATTATCTTTGAAATAGTAAAGATTCTTTCTATATGTATAAGTTGGGTATTTATGTAGAAATCATTTTCCATATCTTCGCCAAGTTTCCGTCGGTCCCTCAATATCTTCGTTATCTCTAGTTGTGCAATGGGAATATCTTCTTTTGAACCCACTGAAACGGAGATATTCTCGATATAAGAAATGCCCATTATTCTCTTCTGAACGGTCGTGTAAGGAATTAGCACCAGGTCATCCTGGTCCTCGCCGCTAGCGGTCTGCCCTATACTATTCATCACTCCAATTACTTTGTAAGAGAAGTTACCTATTCTTATTGTCTCGCCCACGGGATCCTTATTACCAAATAACTTTGATGCAACTGTACTGCCTAAGACACACAGTAATTCAGCATTTCTTACGTCTTGATCATTAAAAAAGCCACCCCTATCGGGGAACCAGTCGTTGATATAAGTAAATTCCGGCGAGACACCTACTATTGTAGTGAACCAGTTCATGTTACCGGACGCCACTTGTTCCGCTGTATCAATGATCTCCGAGAGGTGCTTGACAATGCTTAGACTTCTAATCGCATCGGCGTCACCGGGCATCAAAGGCTTTTCCTCGTTTAGATTCAGCGTCGTACCACTTCTTGCCCTTTTCCCCGCATTAACGATTAACGAATTGCCACCAAGACCCGCTAAATTTTCTTCGATCATGAGTTTTGCCCCCTGCGTTAGTGCCATCATAGCTATTACGGCCGCAACCCCAATGATAATCCCTAGAGCAGTAAGGATTGAGCGAACCCCATAACTTCTTAATGCCCTGTAGGCGATTTTAGATGCAACCCATAGATTCATGACGATTCTTTAATCAATGCCGCTTAAACTATATCGATTCTTTCTAACTTTAACCCAGCACTCATTGAATCAAACAAATCTTGATAATCCAGCCCTTGCGTCCATTTAAGGATTATTATCCATCTCATTCTCAAGTACCGTTACCTAAATATCTACTCACCCAAACATTAAAAACAAGAAGGGAAAATATTTTTCTGTCCTGATTTAACAAATAACTCGAATGTAGACGCAGAAGTTTTTCGATATAGCTCCTCTTAAAAAATCTTTCCTCACCGCCGAGCAGTATATCCCTTACATGTTCATCCCAATCATGTCGAATCCACTTAGCTAAGGGCGGATTAAGACCTCGCTTCCGGTTTAAGGGAAATTCAGGAGGAAGAAACTTAGCCGCCAGTTTCTTTAAAAGATATTTTGTTACCCCTCCTCTAATCTTCATGTTCCCCGGCACCTTGGTAAAAGCAAACTCTATAAGTTTCGTGTCCAGAAAAGGAGCTCGAACACTAATCGAAAAATTTCTACAAATCTTTTCCATCTTTGGAAGAGAATCGTTAGCGGTATCAATAAGTTCTAGGTAAGTCAGCATTCCGGTGAGGGAATTTGCATCTGGTAGATCTTGTTTATCAGGGTCATATAAATTGTTACCAAGCTCATCCAGCACCCAATCTTGGAATAACCTTTCTCTTAGGGTGGTATCAAACACTGTCTCCCTCTTTGAATAGAAATCTATTGGCGACAAATTCTCCAAAAAGATTCGCCACTTAGCTTCTTCGGGTATAAGCTCGACTATCTTTTTCAAAATCATGTCGAAAGGCGGCACAATAAGCTTGTTGATCTTCATGTTCCTAATAACCTGGGAATGGGTTCTCATGCCCGTGAAAAGACTGTCGGCCCCGTCGCCCGTCATAACGGCATCAACGCATTGTCCGGCAATTTTACAGCCATCAAATGTTGGGATAATAGATGGATCACCAATAGGCTCGTCAAACAGGAACACGGACTCAAGAAAATCATCAAAATTGGGACCAACTACAATTTCTCTATGGTCGGTATTAAAATAATCTGCAATGAGTCTGGCATGAGGCAATTCACTGTATTTATCTTCACTGAACCCGACGCTAAAAGTCTTCACCGGCCCACAGGAAAACCTGCTCATTAAAGCCACCACCAAGCTTGAATCTACTCCGCCGCTGAGGAATGCACCCAGAGAATTTTCGCCCTTCATCCTTAACTTTAAGCTATCGATCAGTATTTCCTCAAGCTTCTCCAATAGCTCATGTTCATTGCCCTTCTCAGGTTCAAAAGTCGGAGGCTCCCAATATCTTGTCGTCTCATAGACTCCAGACTTTAAATCGAACTTGAGCACCCCCCCCGGAAGAAGCTTTTTTACATTTTTGAAAATGCAAAGTTCATCAGGAATATTACGTGAAGCAATAAAGTGATTTAACGATCTTAAATCAATCTCCTTATGGAACCTGGGTGTTTCAATTATCGAATCAACTTGCGATGAAAATATGAACTTTCCATTGTAATCAGTATAGTACAGGAATTTCTCACCCACCGGATCTCTGGCTAAAATTAGAACTTCTTTCTCTCTGTCATAGATACAGAAGGAAAAGGCACCATTGAATTTCTTTACACACTCTTCACCCCATTCCCGGTATGCACAACCTACGATCTCGGAATCGGTCTTACTCTTAAATTTATGTTCCTTTTTCTCCAGGGTTGCTACGAGTTCCTGCCGATTATAGATTTCACCGTCGAAAGAAACACTCAGAAAATCGCCTCGCCCCTCCAGTAATTCCTGATTATTTAGAACTACCTTTCCCCCATCGTACATCCCAAATATCTTACTCATGAACAAGTATTATGAATTATTCAGTACCATTTACAACTTGACTATTCTCGTAAAACGAGAATAAATTTTGCTGAGAGACTTTCGATTATAGATCCGGTTTGGGCACCAGTGTGGGTCAAAATACCTGCAAGCATTTGGACCTTCTGAAGAATGAACAACCCTGCAGCAAGCTGCAAAACATCAGACCATAAACAACCAGTCTTTTTGGTCATTGACATTCAGGGTATTACCCTAATAGCAGTCATTGCTGTAAATGTTACATAATTTGAAGAGAGTATTTTAGATTTTAAATGGGCATTCAAAAAATTGCCAAAATCAATTCCGGAAGCGTTAAAAAAAGATTTGGGGCTGTGGTTGGATTAAATATTTTTAGCTGAAGGAATTGATTTAATAATTCCTAATTTTTTGTCAGCCCTTGATTTT
>JBAUII010000044.1:0-11603 GCA_049682815.1 Thermodesulfobacteriota bacterium
AATAACAAGCTTGATCACTTTGGCTGCATATGGAAACCAAGAAAATAAACTTTGAAGAAAGGTTACCCGAGCTGAACGATTTTGAAGGATTTATCCAAGACGAGGACAGCTATAGTTCCTTTGACCTCGACGACGAAAAGCTTCTGGACTTTGAAGTATCAGAGTCTGAGATTGAATCGAAAGAGCTTGAAACCTCGGAAACAGAAGAAGAGCCTTGGACTCCTCAAGAACAATTAAGGCTCCTCTATACATATTTCAGAGATATGGCCAATGAACCACTTCTAACCGCGAAAGAGGAAATAGAGGTTTCCGCAAAGATTAAAAAATGCGAGAAAAAGGCAAAGGATATAAGGGAAGTAATAGAAAAATACTCAAAAAAGATAAACGGCAATGTCAAGAATAACGGACATAGAAATAAGCTGAAAGACTTACGACTTGCGCGACTCAAAGTGTTAAATGCTTTGATGAAGGTTTATAGTGACAAAGCTAAAACCCTTAAAAGCAGGTTTGTGAAGGCTAATCTGAGATTGGTTGTGACTTTGGTACAAAAATACATTGGAAGGGGATTGCCGCTTTCAGATTTAATACAGGAAGGAAATATAGGGCTGATGAAGGCGGTAGATAAATTCGATCATACCAAGGGCTACAAGTTTTCAACATATGCTTCATGGTGGATTCTCCAGGGGGCTTCCAGGGCTCAACACGAACAGGGAAGGACCATAAGAATACCAGTTTATCTACTCGAGCAGTCAAAAAAGGTATACGGTATATATGCCGCGCTTCATAAAGAAATGGGGCGAAAACCCCTCCCCGAAGAGATTTCAAAGAAAGCAGGGCTTTCTATAGAACTGGTAAAGGGAATATTGAAGGCAGCAAACGATGCTACCAGTCTTGATTCACCTATACTTAATGGTGAGAAAACTACACTACTAGATTTCGTTTCGGACGAGGGATCTCATGCACCCGATTCTGCATTGGCTACCGCATCCCTAAAGCAGAGTCTTAAAGATGCTTTAACCTTCCTCACCCCCAGGGAAAAGGAGATAGTTTGCCTAAGATTTGGTATAGATCAGAAGAGCACATATACATTAGACGAAATAGGAAGGAGATTTGACCTGACACGAGAACGAATAAGACAAATAGAAAAGGCAGCTCTTGAGAAGATAGCCCAATCAGAGCTAGGGGATGTTCTCAAGAGTTTTCTCAATAGGTAACACAGATATCTCGCCAAGCTTCTTAAAAAACGGTTTAACATGAAAACCTTATCGTTTGGCTGTTTTTGTAATGCTATCAACCACCCACATACTATATCCTGATCAGTACCTTCAGGTTAAATTGACCGCTGCTATAAATACTAGAACAGTCAATTCCACGAGGGACTGAAAACCACCTTTATTGCGCCCTCCTTTCTTTGATCCATAAGGTCATATCCCTTTGAAACCTGATCCAAGCCTAACCGGTGTGTTATAACGAGTGTCGGGTTTAATTTACCACCTTCAACAAGGGGCATAAGGATCGGTATATACGGCCTTGCCGGAGCGACCCCTCCTCTTAATGTCAGATCCCGCAGGAAAAAATCTGTCATATTCATAGGGAAAGGCTCCCAGAAAAGCCCGACGAAAGAAACCGTGCCCCCTGGCCTATTTGGGATCGGGAACTTCCTCTACCCTAACACTCATTACTCCATGATTCATCGTTGCTTTCATTTTAATACACCTCCCTCTTACGTTTTAATCCACATAATATAGGAATTAATACGTTATCTATGAAAAGGGCACAGTGAAAAGGATTTATCTCGTGCCCTTTCAAATCAACTATCTGAAATCTTCGCCCTGTATCTCCGCCATTTCGCATACTTCGGAAAATGGAAGTTCAGGTATTGACTCAGTGAGTGCATCACGAACTGATTGCGCGTCTTTGCCGTCCCATTCACAAAAAACCGCTGATACTTGACCTTTGTCATTGAGCTTTAACCAGCTTTTTACCCAGTAGGCATTCAGGCTTACTCCGGCTTTTGCCTTCTTGGCTATAGGAACTACTGCCTCCTTACCGACAGGCGGGTCTACGGGATGAATCGCTATAAATTTACCCATTCTTATCACCTCCCCTTAAAGAGTCTTAGCTTTTTTCGAAAGGGACTCTTCGAACCCCATCTTTTTCTCCACCTTCAACCATTTACTCGGCAAAATACGTGCCAAAAGACTCCGAACACGAGTGGGGGTTACGAATCAGCTGTGGTTACTAAACTGTCATATGTTTTATAATATGACACGAAGTGGAAAAATTACTGACAATATTAAGTTCGTGTTAACTAATCTGAAGGGAGAGTAACAGGCTTCAGAGAATTGAGAAGATGCTTTATTGATTCCTCATGAATGGTTAAGACATATCCTTTAGCTTTCGCTTATTAGCACTGATAAATTTTGGCATAATAATTTCACAATGAGGCCTTGAAAATCGTTGATATAACCAACTTCACAAATTAGTATGACAAATTATAATATGTCAGAAGACTAACAAATATCGAGGGAAAACAAATGCAGCGAAACATTGATCTTGATCAGCTCGAGAGCTTCCTTAAGGAGTTTACGAAAAACAACATATCACGGCCAACCCGTCTAGAGGTTTTCGATGAGATGGGAGCGCAAACACAGGAGCACGGTCTACCCCTAAAGGGCATTGACCTTGAGATGAAAGGTGATGACGCCCCAAGAGTAGAAATAATGCTTGGAGGGCTCAGCCCCGGGGACCCTCATCTCACACACACAATCATTGGGGTTAAAAGGGTCTATGTGAAGATAGGAGATGATAACAGAGATGAGGTGTTGGAATTCGAAAGCCAGAAAGACATTAAGACCCTTCTCCATTTCGACAACCTCGAAGAAATCAGTGCAGCCTAGCACTAAATGAATTTTTAACCATTTTCCTTGTAAGACGATTGGAGATGGATAAAACCGGTCTAGTCTGAACCTTTTTTAAATCAGAAACATCATCTTACAATCGCCGTCATCGAATGTCCATGGTCAGAATGCCTCTTTAGTTAGTTCAGAGTGATTTATATTTCGACTGAATCAACAATTCCAGCTTATTTATAATATCAATTTCTTTTTAATTGTCAGAATCACGGACATAAGACAGTGTATCGAAAAATCATACCTATCGATCTTTCCATATTAGGGAGGAAATTTAACTATTTTATTTTGGTACGAAATTTGCACTGAATACTGTTGAAAGATTTGTTAGTATAACTAATTACGAAGGGACAATAGAGAAAATGGGAGTCCTAACACGGCTGAAAGATTATCTAGATGAAAATAAAATTAAGTACGTTAAGATTACCCATTCCCGCGCGTACACGGCGCAAGAGATTGCAGCATCGGTTCATATCCCCGGCAAGGAGCTGGCTAAGACAGTAATTATTAAAGTCAGTGATGGTTTTGCAATGGTGGTCTTACCCGCCTCAAGAAAGATTAATTTTGATCGATTGAAAACTGTAGTCGGCAACAATGAGGTAAGATTGGCCGAGGAGAATGAGTTCAAAGGTCTATTCCCCGATTGTGAAGTAGGCGCTATGCCTCCATTTGGTAATCTCTATAACCTGCCTGTTTTTGTTGCATCAGCACTCGCTGAAGATAAAGAAATCGCATTTAATGCTGGGACACATACCGACGTTATAAAGATAAGCTACAGTGATTTTGAGAAATTAGTCAAACCTACCACAAGTACCTTCTCCGAATAAATTGAAGCCGAGTCTTGCGGCCAATATTTGTTAACGGTAAATTTTTCGGGATACAAAAAATATTTTCCAATATTTAGAGTTAATTAAGGGATTTTAACCATGAAATATCCTTGAGATCGCAGATTTTTCAATATAAAGCTGGAAATAGTGCTAAATTTCCTGCATCCTATTTAGTAGTAGAGGAGGGTAGAGGGTAATTCAGATTGCCCATTTTAGGGAAGGCGGTGGGAAATGAAGAAAATATTAGTAGTAGATGACGATCCCAATATAAGATTTTTATACAATCAGTTATTTTCCGAAAAATGCTACAAGGTTTTCGAAGCTGAGTCCGGTAAAGAAACGTTTGATATTTTAAATAATGAAGAAATTAACCTGGTCGTGCTGGACATAAAGCTCAGACTTGAAAGCGGTCTAAATATACTCCAACGAATAGTAAAAGAGTTCTCAAATGTCCCAGTCGTATTATGCACCGCATTTGCCTCATATCAGGACGACTACACCTCCTGGCTTGCAGATAGCTATGTCGTAAAATCCAGCAACCCATATGAATTATTAACCGAAGTTAACTACGTCTTGAGTAAGAGAGCAAGGGTCACCAAAGAGCAGACTGAAGACCTAACGCGCACACCTTAGAAAACTCTGACAGAATTTTAGCTGACTTCCAAAACTGCTTCTACATCTCTGTAACAGTCCAAATTTCCTTGCAGGCTTGCCCAATGGGAAAGAAAATCAAGAATAGCCCTGATAAAAACTAATCCAATATTCTTCTATAAATATAAACTAAGTTTATGCAACCCCATTGGACTGGGTGGCATGATACTTGCACTCCTTCTTACCAGTGGTCATAGGAATCAATTCAGACACGACAAACCTGGTCTAGGATGAGCATATTGAAGACTCAAAACCCATTTTCTGAGGAATCAAATTTAGGAATAGATGAGCATTTGGAGCTTACAATATACAATCGCACGACTGCATCCAACGAAATTGCACACGATAAAGAATATGATAATGCCGACGAATTTCCCTCCAGGTATGAAGACTCTAAATCTCAAGCAAGTAAAACCAAAGGAAGGCCTCTCACACCCGAGAAAGAGTACGAGCTGATAAATGCTTACTGTAATGAAATAGGGAAGCAACATCTCTTTACGCAAAAAGAAGAGATAGAAGTCTCAGCACAAATAAAGATATGTGAGGAAAAAATAAAGCAATTAACATCGACTGTTGAAAGGTTGTCAAAAAAAGGACCTACGAAGCGGCTAATAACCCTGAGTTATTTAATAATGTTGTACTCTCAAAAAGCAAAACAGTTAAAGGAAAGGTTTATAAAAGCAAATTTGAAACTGGTTTTTGCTATGGCAAATAAGTACAAGAGCCATAGGCATCAACTATTGGACCTCATTCAGGAGGGAAACATTGGTTTGATAAAGGCAGTTGAAAGGTTTGATTACAAACGAGGTAATAGATTTTCAACCTATGCGTCGTGGTGGATACATCAGGCATTAATTCGTGCAGTATACGAGCAGACAAGAACAATTAAGATCCCGGTATACATACTGGAACAAAAAAACAAAATATACCGGACAATATCAACTATCCAGAGGGAAAGAGGTAGAACCCCGTTATCCGAAGAAATTGCCGAGAGAGCACGAACAGCGGTAGAAGTTGTAAATTTAATTTTAGACGGGATAGATACAAAGGTTTTTCATCTAGATTCTCCATTAGCTAATGACGACACAACCACCATGCTCGACATAGTCCAAGATGACAGCATGCCTGCCCCTGATCACTTCACGACAAACACCGAACTAATTGACAGATTAGATGAATCAATGTCAAAACTCTCTGATAGAGAAAGGCGGATTATAAGTTCAAGGTTCGGGATAGGCCAACAAATTCCCCATACATTGGATGAGATCGGAAAGGTATTTAACGTTACACGAGAACGTATAAGACAGATTGAAAAGGGAGCTTTCAAAAAGCTAGCTAACTCTGAGTCCGGAACAATTTTACGAAGTTTTCTATATCAATAAGAAAAAACCACCCCTCTATATCCTCTTTTCACAACTTGCAGGCCTGCGGATCGCATTTTGAGAAGTGCTCCTTCTCAAATGGCTCCTCGTGTATTCCTAGCTCCAATACCTGTTCCTTCTTTGAGCCCTGACGAAATATAGTCACTCCCTTACAACCAAGCCTATATGACAGAAGATAGGCATTTCTAACATCTTCCACTTTAGAATCTTCTGTTAAATTAATAGTTTTTGAAACGCTATTGTCCACATACTTCTGGAATGCCGCCTGGACCCGGATATGTTGCTCATAAGGAATCTCCAAAGCTGTAATAAAAATCTTCTTGATCATTTCTGGAATTTCTTGTAGATAGGTAAGGTTTCCGGCCGCGATAAGGTCCTCAAGGAGCTTGGCGCTATATGTTCCCGTTCTCTTTATATATTCAAGAAATATAGGATTCATCTCGGTAAATGTCTGATTTTCTAGAATATGACTTCTCCTATAAGCTATTGCAAATAATGGTTCAATACTCGCCGAAGTCCCTGCAATGATACTGATAGTCCCGGTCGGCGCAATCGATGATACGGTTGCATTCCTCATCTTTCGTCCCTCTTTGGCATGAGCACTCTTCCTCCAATTGGGATAGCAACCCCTTTCTTCGGCAAGCTTAACCGATGCGCGTATAGCTTCACTATGTACGAAAGACATGACCTTCTCAGCTATTTTGATAGCCTCAACTGAATCGTAGGATATCCCCAGGTTGATTAGCATCTCGGCAAATCCCATCAGTCCCAAGCCAATCTTTCTATTTTTCTTTGTTATTTCTTCGACTTGGAAAAGTGGAAAATTATTAACCTCTATTGCATTATCAAGAAACCGTATTACTGCGTGTACGGTTTTCCTGATTTTATTCCAAGAGATTATTGTATTACCTCCATTATGTTCGGTCATGTGTGATAAGTTAATAGATGCCAGGTTACAACTTTCATAGGGAAGTAAAGGCAATTCGCCGCATGGGTTTGTTGCTTCGATCTCTCCTAAATACCTGAGTGGATGCTTCTTATTTATGGTGTCCAAGAACAATAGGCCAGGATCGCCACAACTCCACGCGGCTTTGCAAATAGTATCAAAAACATACTCTGCCTTTAATTTGCCTGTAACCCTGTTGGTATTTGGATTGATCAACTCATAGTCTCCATCCTTTCTTAATGCATCCATAAAAACACCGGTGACACCGACGGATAGATTGAAATTTCTGAGAACACCCTCGTCTAGCTTTGAATTAACAAACTCAATAATGTCTGGATGATCCACCCGTAAGACACCCATATTTGCCCCTCTTCTCTTTCCTCCCTGTTTTATGTTTTCGGTGGCACAATCAAATATCTTCATAAAGGATACTGGGCCAGAAGACTCACCCCCTGTAGAGGAAACAAAATCTGACTTAGGTCGGAGCCTAGAGAATGAAAAGCCTGTTCCTCCCCCTGTCCTTTGTATAAGGGCCATAGCCTTTACAGATTCAAATATATCTTCAATCGTATCTTCTACCGGCAGAACAAAACATGCACTCAATTGCCCTAAATTGGTCCCCGCATTCATCAGGGTTGGCGAATTTGGAAGGAAGTCAAAAGATGTAAGTAGCCTAAAGAACTCTTCTTCCCAATGCCCGACTCCATTTTTATTACCAAAAAGTTTCTCGGCCTGAGCAATGCTTTTGGAAACTCTTTGAAAAAGCCCCTCGGGTGATTCTATAATCCTCCTTTTCTTATCCCTTCGTAAGTAACGCGATTCTAAGACCTTGATGGCGTTTTGCGATAACTCCATATCTCTCTATTCATCCCTTTATAACCCCTATTGGCCTTAGCCTCGCAACCTTTTGCGCAATCCCAGCATTGTGAACGACGTTTACGACATCTTCAACTTCCTTATAGGCCTCGGGCATTTCCTCGAGTACGGTCCTTCGACCACGTGCCATGACGATGATCCCCTTGTCCTCGAGCTCCCTGATAACATTTCTACCCTTTCCTGTCTTCACGGCCTTTGTCCTGGAAAGCACCCTCCCTGCTCCATGGCAGCTCGATCCAAACGTTTCTGCCAGAGCGGCTTCTGTACCAACCAGCACAAATGAGGCTCTTCCCATATCACCCGGGATAAAAACAGGCTGACCAACGTCTCTATAAATCTCAGGTATTAGCTCGTGACCCTTTGGAAGTGCTCTTGTCGCCCCCTTTCTATGGACGCATAACTTCTTAGTTTCTCCATTGACCTTATGATTTTCGAACTTGGCAATGTTATGACTCACATCGTATACAAGCTCTCCCCCAAGTTCCCTTGGACCTAAACCGAAGACTTCATAGAACGCATCCCTAACGAAAGACATGATAAGTTGTCTATTCGTCCATGCAAAATTTACCGCCGCAGAAAAAGCGCTGAGATATTCTCTTCCCTCTTTTGATTTAATGTGAGCACATGCAAGCTGTCGGTCTGGTAAATTAATATTCTCCCTCCTCATATAAGAAAGCATTATGTCAATGTAATCAGAGCAGATTTGATGTCCGAATCCTCTGGAACCACAATGAATGAGAACGCATACCTGGTCTTTAAAAAGTCCAAATGCATTTGCTATCGCCGGATCGAAAACCTGATCTACAACGTCGACTTCGAGAAAATGATTGCCGGAACCCAGTGTCCCGATCTGGTCTTTTCCTCTTTCAATAGCTTTTTTGCTGACCGAATCTAAGTTACCCCCGGGAAAAGTTCCACGGTCCTCTATTCTTTCTAAATCATCCTCTGTACCCCACCCTCTCTCGATCGCCCATTTTACTCCTTTGCTAATAATAGATTTATAATCATTACTTGAAAGTTTAACCTTTCCACCTATTCCCACTCCGCAGGGTACCTGTCTAAAAAGCTCCATAACTAGTTCTCTTAATTTCGGTCTAACCTCATCTTCAGTTAAATCTGTCCTCATAAGTCTTACCCCGCAATTAATATCATAGCCCACTCCCCCGGGTGATATCACACCCTCTTCGATATCCATAGCGGCAACTCCACCAATTGGAAAACCATAGCCCCAATGAATGTCAGGCATTGCAATTGAGTACTTTTGAATTCCGGGGAGGTGAGCTACGTTTATAACTTGTTCAAGCGCTTTATCTTCTTTTATGGAGGCAAGCATTTTCTCAGTTGCATAAACCCTTCCCGGGACTTTCATCCCTCCTTTTTTGGGGATTTCCCAGAGGAAGTCGTTTATTTTTTCGAGCTTAACAACTTCATTCATCTTCTTAACACCGACATCAAGGTCAACATTTAATGCTGCTAATCTTAATTATACCTTATCAATTCCCCCAACTATGTTGAGAAAATACTGTTGAAAATTCAAATGTTCCACCTGAATTGCAATCTCAGTTATTCATTGCTCTTAGGGCGAAACTAGACCGTATTTCCCGCTTTTTTTTCTGTAAATAACCCCCAACCCCCCCGTTTCTGCATTATTGAATACTAGAAAAAATCTTCCCTCTTGCTGTAGTAACATCAAAGCCTCTTCTACAGTAAGTGGTTTCGCTATAGAAAGCTTCTCCTCGGCTATGAGATCAGAAGGACTTGATTGAACTGCTTCCTTAAGACTCTTTTCTTTTTCACGTGCTATCGCTTTCCTCTGTTCGATACGCCTTTCTTTTAATCTGGTAAGTTGTCTCTCAATGTCATCAATAGCAAATTCCAGTGACATATAAATGTCGTTGCTTTCTTCCCAGGCATGCAAAGCGCCGCCTCCGGGTGTTTTTAGATAGACGTCGATATCGACACGATGACGCTGTCTATGCTTTTCCACGTTAAACGTTACTATCACTTCCACCTCCCCCTCGCCAACTTCCTTTAAATGACTATTAAACGTAGAAAGCTTGCTTTCTGCGTAACTTTTGAGATCTTCAGACATGTCGATTCCCTTTCCTATGAATTCTATATTCACTCTTTTACCTCCTTTCGAACTCCATATTTGGTGTATCGCATTTTAATGATTGTAGATCACTCTCACAGTCTATAGCTTCAAGCTCGTTTATAACTTATAGCGAATGAAATCAAAATATTAGGTGCCTAAGTCCTTTGAATTAATACCATTAAAGTTCCGCGCGAATTAAAATTGCCTTTGACCGAGCCTGCTTACGTTTGATTGTTATCATGATTGATCTTACTTTATTGGTACAAACTATTACCGTTTCAATCTCTTCATATGAGTTACATGGCAAATGTCGTGCCAATTACTTTGTAGAGGTTGCTTTACAATGTATCAATATCTCGCATGCCCCTACGCTCTCTGACTTCAACTTTTTCCGCATAAAACGGGACTCGCCAGAGATAACTCGCACAGGCATTTCTTCTCATACTCAACCAGCTGTTTGTCTTGGCAATTTGTAAACGTATAGAGCGCTTCCAAAACAAAGTACCGACATAATTACAAATAGGGTTTTAAAACCAAACCTTGTAACTATGAGACCCCCGATTAAGGCACCTCCTGCTGCCGTAAAATAATTCAGTGATTCCAAGACACCCCATTGTTTGCCTGTTTTTCGGCCCTCAAGATGGGTAGAGTACACGACATCAAATGCAGGCGCATAAACTGCTTCCCCAAGACCTATGACCATTTGGACAACCAGAAGGAACAAAACTGAATTTACCTTCGTGTACAAGATATAACCCACCCCCATTATTATATATCCGAGTACTACTATTAATTCTCTTTCCTTAACTCTGTCTGTAAACCTGCCCGAAATTAGGGATGTAACTCCAGCTGCTATGGCAAACGATACACCGGCTAAACTTGCGTCAAGGAGATCACCCCCAATCTCTTCGACAAAAAGTGCATATATCGGACCGAGCATCGCTCCTGCCAAAAGTATCATTCCGTTCGTAACGAGAAGGATATTTAATACCTTTCTAAAGAATAAAAGTTTCATATTTATTAAACAAAAACCCTTTAATCTGAATACGTAATCTAATCACATTGATACATTCATTTTCTTTTTTCAATTTCATACATAAAATTATCCTTATCTTGGCTTTCTGGCAATGGCCTCTTCAATCCTATATTCTTTATATGTTTAGCAGTTAGGAAATAACGGCGGATGCTTTACCAACCAGCATAAATGATATCGTCCTTCATACTAAGTTTGATTCCTATCTTTGTTGCAATAGATCCGATAGGAATCATCCCTATGTATCTTTCTCTAACAACAGGATTGGATCACGAGGATAGGAAAAAAGTCGCAAAGCAATCAATTCTTACAGCCTGTATCATTGGTATAATCTTTGTATTCACCGGAAAAATCATATTTAAAATTCTTGGAATCACCTTTTCTGATTTTGCTATTGCAGGCGGATTGCTCTTATTTACCTTTTCTATCTTGGACCTGTTAAGAGAAGAAACTCATCCTATCAAGAAAAGTTATACTACCTCTCTCGGAGTTTTTCCTATTGGTACCCCCCTAATTGTTGGACCGGCGCTCCTAACAACACTCATTATACTCGTGGATACCCAGGGGTTTATCTCAACTCTGCTCGCATTTGGATTGAATCTCCTTATCCTGGGCATAGCTCTTTTAAAAGCCGATTTTATCCTATCAATTATTGGAGAGAGTGGCGCGCGGGCTTTTGCAAAAATCATGGGCATCCTGCTCGCAGCTATAGGAATCATGATGGTAAGGAGAGGAGTTATAGAGTTGATATCACAGAATGTTCAACGGTAAAAAAATCACGAACCAAACCGTAAGTACAGCACTACTAGAATATTTCGTCGCGTGGAGTAAGTCGCATAGCAGCGAATCTCGCACTGCGCTCAACCTTAAACCAGATAATA
>JBAUII010000045.1:0-19672 GCA_049682815.1 Thermodesulfobacteriota bacterium
GTAAATATCATGTCTAAGGCGAGATTTGAGAGGGGGAAGCCGCACTTAAATATAGGGACGGTGGGACATGTGGATCATGGTAAGACGACGTTGACGGCGGCGATAACGAAGGTATTGGAGAAGCAGGGGAGGGCGAAGTATGTGGAGTTTTCGGAGATAGACAAGGCGCCGGAGGAGAAGGAGAGGGGGATAACGATAAACATAGCGCATGTGGAGTATGAGACGGAGAAGAGGCATTATGCGCATGTGGATTGTCCTGGGCATGCGGATTATGTAAAGAACATGATAACTGGGGCGGCGCAGATGGATGGTGCTATATTGGTGGTGAGTGCGCCGGATGGGCCAATGCCGCAGACGAGGGAGCACATATTGTTGGCGAGGCAGGTAGGGGTACCGTATATGGTGGTATGTTTGAACAAGGTGGACATGATGGATGATGAGGAGTTATTGGATTTAGTGGAGTTGGAGGTAAGGGAGTTATTGAGTCAGTATGGGTTTCCAGGGGATGATGTACCGGTGGTTAGGGTTAGTGCGCTGAAGGCATTGGAGGGGGATGAGGGTGCTGAGAAGCAGATAATAGAGTTAATGGAAGCGGTGGACAGTTATATACCGGAGCCTGTGAGGGAGATGGACAAGCCGTTTTTGATGGCGATAGAGGATGTGTTTACGATATCTGGTAGGGGTACGGTGGTAACGGGGAGGGTAGAGAGGGGGAAGATAAAGGCGGGGGACGAGGTTGAGATAGTGGGATTTAGTCCGACGAGGAAGACGGTGGCGACGAGTTTGGAGATGTTCAGGAAGATATTGGATGATGCGATAGCTGGGGACAATGTGGGGGTATTGTTGAGGGGGATAGGGAAGGAGGAGGTGGAGAGGGGGCAGGTGTTAGCGGCGCCTGGGAGTATAACGCCGCACAAGAGGCTTAATGCGGAGGTATATGTATTGAAGAAGGAGGAGGGGGGAAGGCACACGCCGTTTTTTCCAGGGTACAGGCCGCAGTTTTACTTACGGACGACAGATGTGACAGGTTCGATAAAGCTGCCTGAGGGGGTGGAGATGGTGATGCCTGGGGACAATATAAACATGGAGGTAGAGTTGATCTCGCCGGTGGCGATGGAGGAGCAGTTGAGGTTTGCTATAAGAGAGGGGGGAAGGACAGTGGGCGCCGGTGTTGTAACGAGTATCATAGAATGAAGGGTATGAGGGTAAAACAAATATGAGCCGCGCGGCGAAGATAAGGATAAAATTAAAATCATTCGATCATAGATTGCTCGATAAATCTGCGGTAGAGATTTTAGACACCGCGAAGAGAACTGGAGCTAAAGTGGCCGGACCTGTTCCGCTTCCGACACATATTAGTCGCTACTGTGTGTTGAGATCTCCACACGTAGATAAGAATTCAAGAGAGCATTTTGAGATAAGGACACATAAGAGAATAGTTGACATACTGGAACCTACGCAACAAACCATAGACGCCCTGATGAAACTAGACTTGGCTTCTGGGGTTGAAGTGGAAATTAAACTTACTAGCGCGTGATTTTTCATGATACAGGGAATAATTGGCCGAAAAATTGGTATGACGGAGTTATTTATGGAAGATGGAACAGTCGTAGTTTGTACTGTAGTCAATGCAGGACCGTGTTTCGTAGTCGATAAGAGAACAGTCGAAAAGAATGGTTATGATAGTATCCAGCTGGGCTTTGAAGAAGTAAAGCCACAGAGGGTAAGGAAGCCAGTGGCAGGCCATTTTAAGAGGGCCGGGGTTCGACCATTTAAATATCTTTGTGAGTTTAAGGGTGACACTGAGAAATATAAGGCCGGAGACGTTGTTACTGCTGAAATATTTAAAGCGGGCGATATTATCGATGTTTCTGGAAAAAGTAAGGGAAAGGGGTTTTCTGGAGTTATGAAAAGACACGGTTTTGCTGGACAACCGGATTCTCATGGCGGAATGTCACACAGAAAACCCGGTTCGATTGGTCAGGCTTCATATCCTGCAAGGGTTTGGAAAGGAATGAAGATGCCTGGTCAAATGGGTAATAAAAGTGTTGCAATGCAGGGCCTCCAGGTTGCGAAGGTCGATCCTGATAACAATTTGTTGATAGTAAAGGGATCTGTTCCAGGACCAAGAGGTGGTGTTTTATTAATTAGACATACTACGAAGGGGAGAAATTAGATTGCCAGATTGCGACGTTTTTGATTTGGATAAGAACAAAGTGGGTTCTGTTGTCGTCGATCCAGATATTTTTGAATCGCCGGTAAAGGAGCATCTACTTCACACCGTAGTCAGGTGGCAACTAGCTAATCGACGCTCTGGTTCGGCTTCTACAAAGACAAGGGGAGAGGTGAGCGGAGGTGGTCGGAAACCCTGGAAGCAAAAACATCTTGGTCGAGCTAGACAGGGGAGTATACGATCGCCACAATGGAGAAAAGGAGCGGTGGTGTTTGGACCAAGACCGAGGGACTGGTCGTACGACATACCAAAAAAGATCAGACGTCAGGCGCTGAAGAGTGCCCTTTCTATTAAACACAGTGATGGAAAGCTTTTTATCATAAGGGAGTTCAACCTGCCAGGGATAAGTACTAAAAGTGTTGTCGAGTTTATTAAGAGATTTGAGCTAGATAAGACGTTGATTTTGATAAATGATAAAAATGAAAATTTGAGGAGATCAGCCAGGAATCTCAAAAATTTGAAGATCTTAAATATAGACGGATTAAACGTGTATGATCTTCTCAGATTTGATTTCTTGGTCATCACAGAGGATTCACTCCTAAGGCTGCGGGAGGTTTTTAGAAGTTGAAGGATCCAAGAAATATAATAAAACACCCAATAGTGACTGAGAAATCAACTGATTTAAAGAATCAAAGTTGGTATGTATTTGCGGTGGATAAAAGGGCTAACAAAAGAGAGATAATGAATGCTGTCGAAAAGATATTTAATGTGAAGGTCGATAGGGTTAGAACGCTGATCAAACCAGGGAAAGTTGTAAAGAGATTTGGTCGGGAAGTCGGTAAGGGTTCTCCTTTAAAGAAGGCTTATGTAAAGTTGAGAGAAGGGACGATAGAGTTTTTTGAGGGTGTTTAACATGGGTATAAAAAAATATAATCCTACTACGCCTGGGACAAGATTTAGAACCGGCTTAGACTTTTCGGAAATTACGGTTAAAAAACCTCATAAACCACTTACGAGATCATTAACAGAGAAATCCGGGAGAAATTCACAGGGCAGGATTACTAGCTATAATCGTGGTGGTGGTAATAAGCGTTTTTATCGGATAATAGATTTTAAAAGGGACAAATTCGATGTTCCGGCAAAGGTGGCTTCGATTGAATACGATCCTAATCGTTCTGCGAGGATCTCACTTCTCAAATATGTTGATGGTGAGAAGCGATACATACTGTCTCCAGATGAGCTTAAAATAGGGGATACGGTTAAGTCGGGTGAGAATGCTGAAATCTCGATTGGTAATGCGCTTCCTTTGAAGAACATCCCTCTTGGAACTTTTGTACATAATATCGAGGTGAAATCCGGGGCCGGCGGGAAATTGGCTCGATCTGCGGGTACTTCTGCCCAGGTAATGGCTAAAGAAGGAAATTATGCACAGATTAAGTTAAATTCTGGCGAGATCCGTAAAATATTATTATCATGCATGGCCACCGTGGGAAGGGTTGGGAATCCGGAACATGAGCTTGTAGTGGTTGGAAAGGCGGGTAGAAGCAGGCATTTGAAACGTCGCCCGAACGTAAGAGGGGTGGCAATGAATCCGGTAGACCACCCACATGGAGGGGGTGAAGGAAAAGCCACTAAGGGAAACCCTCATCCGGTATCTCCGTGGGGATGGATTACGATCGGTTACAAGACGAGAAAAAACAAAAGAACTAATAAATATAGAGTCAAACCCAGAAGAATCGGCTACGGTATGGATTAGGAGATATCTGCATGCCAAGATCAACTAAGAAGGCACCTTACGTGCTTCCAAAACTGCTAAATCAGGTTAGGTCTGCTAAGGATAAAGGTGATCAACGAATAATCAAAACGTGGTCTAGGGGCTCGATGATAATACCTGACATGATAGGTCTTACCTTTGCTGTGTATAATGGAAAGAAGTTCATACCGGTCTATATTACCGAACATATGGTTGGCCATAAACTTGGCGAGTTTTCTCCTACTCGTACCTATACCGGTCATGGTGCTGGAGATAAAAAAGCCAAGATTGAAAAATCGGCAGAATAGTAGAATAGTAGAATAAAGGATGAGCGATGGTTTCACGGGCAGTTCATAAGTACGTAAAGATTTCGCCAAACAAGATTAGATTAGTTTTGGATTTGATCAAGGGAAACGATGTAGAGAAGGCGTTTTCTGATCTCACATCCATAAGGAAGAGATCGGCGCCCCTTATAGCAAAGCTTTTGAAATCGGCAGTGGCCAACGCTTCTGAGAAGGGACATTCAGATACTGAGACCCTTTACATCAAGGAGGCGTTTGTTTCTCAGGGACCTGCTTACAAGAGATTCAGAGCGAGAGCTATGGGGAGGGCAACAAGGAGAAAGAAGTTGATGAGCCATATTACAATTGTTCTGGAAGAGAGGGGGTTATAAAGTGGGTCAAAAAATAAACCCTATCGGATTGAGGATAGGAATTGTGAAATCTTGGGATTCAAAATGGTATGCGGAAAAGAGAAAATATACTGAGCTTCTTCATGAAGATATACAGATTAGGTCGATGATAAAAAAGGAGTTTTATCAGGCCGCGATTTCAAAGATTGAACTTGAAAGGGCGGCGTCTGAGAGGGTAAGGATTGTAATTAATGCAGCTCGTCCAGGAATGATAATTGGCAGGAAGGGTCAGGAGATCGATACACTGAGAAATAGATTGAATAAGATAACTGGGAAAAACATTTATCTCGATATACGTGAGGTAAAACGTCCCGAGATAGATGCCCAGCTAGTGGCTGAGAATGTCGCACTGCAAATGGAGAGGCGGATCGCGTACAGGAGGGCTATGAAGAGGGCAATTTCCTCGGCTCTGAGGCTGGGCGCACTTGGAATAAAGATCATGGTCTCGGGACGACTCGGGGGTTCAGAAATAGCAAGGAAGGAATGGTACAGAGAGGGAAGGGTCCCGCTGGCCACACTTCGCGCCGATATCGACTTTGGTTTTGCTGAGGCGAAAACAACTTATGGAAGAATAGGTGTCAAGGTCTGGATATTCAAGGGTGAAGTGCTAGAGAGCAGAAGTCGACAATATAGTTAGTCTTGTTTGGAGGAAAGATGCTTCAACCGGCACGAACTAAATATAGAAAACAGCACAAAAGAAGAATAAGGGGTTCTGCTACAAAGGGGGCAAGCCTTGCTTTTGGTGATTTTGGTCTTCAATCTGTTGAATGTGGAAGAATAAATGCTAGGCAGATTGAAGCAGCCCGAATTGCTATTACTAGACACGTGAAGAGAGGGGCAAAGCTGTGGATAAGAATATTTCCACATAAGCCGTATACCAAAAAACCGGCCGAGACTAGGATGGGCAAGGGTAAAGGTGACGTCGCTGGATATATTTCCCCGGTAAAAAGAGGCACTATGCTTTATGAAATTAGCGGACTTCCTTTTGACATAGCGACTGAAGCCCTGAGGCTAGCATCTCACAAGCTATGTGTTAGGACTCGAATTGTATCTCGAGAGGGGGGTGTTCTTCAAATATGAGTAATGCTGATGAGATTAGAGAGTTGAGTGACGACGAACTGAGAAGAAGGGAAAATGAAACCAGGCAAGAGCTTTTTAATCTAAGAGTTCAATTGGCGACACAGCAAACGACGAATGTTGCAAGGGTAAAGATGCTAAGACGCGACCTTGCAAGAATTCTCACTTTAACAACTGAGAGAAAACTAGATATCAGGAGAAATCGGTAGAAATGGGTAGAGGTAAAGTGAAATCAAGAGTTGGAACCGTTGTCAGTAATAAGATGGACCAGACCGTCATCGTGGATGTGAGTCGGATAGTGATTCACCCCAAATTTCAAAAACCAATTAAGAGAAATACCAAGTTCAAAGCACATGATCAAAATAATCAATGTAAGATTGGCGATAGGGTTTTAATTATCGAATCAAAACCAATCAGCAAGACCAAGAGGTGGAGAGTTAGTAAAATTCTTGAAAGCGCTACGATTATAGAAGGTGAAATTGCTGAAGAGGTCTCAGTTGAAGGAGTTGTTGTCCAGTGATTCAATCATCGACGTATCTCGAATCTGCGGATAATAGCGGTGCAAAAAAGCTTTTTTGCATCAAAGTGCTGGGTGGTTCTAAGAGGAAATACGCGAGGCTCGGCGATGTTGTTGTCGTATCGGTGAAAGAGGCTTTGCCTAATTCCAAGGTTGAAAAGGGTGATGTTCATATGGCGGTAATCGTTAGAACGAGGAAGGAACAGAGGCGGCAGGATGGTTCATACCTCAGATTTGATGATAATGCCGCCGTGCTAATCACGAAAGAAAGTGAGCCGATGGGGACGAGGGTATTTGGACCGATTGCAAGAGAGCTTCGTTTGAAAGGGTTTATGAAAATAATTTCACTTGCACCGGAGGTCATTTGAATTGGGCGCTAAATTTGCTCGTAATGCTTCTCACGGAACAAGGAAATTTCATATCAAAGCCGGTGATACCGTTTACGTGACGGCCGGGAAGGAAAAGGGAAAGACCGGCAAGGTCATAAAGATTTTGAGAAAGGAAGGAAGGGCCATAGTGGAGAAACTCAACATTGTTAAAAGACATAGTCGCCCGTCGCAGAAGGATCCGACAGGGGGGATTTCGGAGAAAGAAGCCGGCATTCATATATCTAACCTTATGCTACGCGATTCGAGCGTTGGTGGTCCTGTAAGAATAGGACGTAAGACATTGGCCAGCGGAGAGCGGGTTAGGTATAGCAAAAAAAGCGGTGAGGAAATTAAAGGCTGATGGCTGCAAATTTAAGGGTTTTATACAGAGAAAAAGTAATTCACTCGCTCCGAGATAAATTTCATTATACTAACTGGCTTGCAATCCCTAGGCTCCAGAGGATTGTAATAAATACCGGCTTAGGAAGGTTAAGTGATGCCGGAAAGGAGATAAAGGTGATCGAGGACGCTGTTCGCGAGATTTCTATTATATGTGGGCAGAAACCAGTAATAACACGGGCGAGAAAATCGATAGCTGGATTTAAGTTGAGGGACGGGGTTCCTATCGGATGTATGGTTACGCTGAGGGGCGACAGGATGTATGAGTTCCTTGATAGACTTGTTAACATGGCGCTTCCACGTGTGAGGGACTTTCGTGGTCTTTCGACTGGTTCATTTGACGGGAACGGGAATTATACCTTTGGTATTAAGGAACATATAATATTTCCAGAAATAGATTATAGTAAAGTCGAAAAGCAAAAGGGCATGAATATAACCGTAGTTACAACGGCAGAAAAGGATGAAGAAGCATTAGAGCTGTTAAAGGGTTTGGGAATGCCATTTAGAGAAAATTAAGAGAGGTAGTGGATGACACGAAAATCACTCCTGGTGAAGACGAAAAAGGAATCGAAGTACAGAGTACGGACTAGGAATAGATGTCCATTGTGTGGTAGGCCAAGGGCATTTTTGAGAAAGTTTGGAATGTGCAGATTGTGTTTTCGTGACAGAGCGAGTTTTGGGGAAATACCTGGCGTAAGAAAAGCCAGTTGGTAGTTCGGTATTGTTCTGTATAGTTTTGAAGAACGAGGTGTAATAGATGACTGATCCAATTTCTGATATGCTTACAAGAATTCGAAATGCATTAATTGCAAAGCATAAAACGGTCAATATCCCGTCATCGCGTATTAAGGTTGAAATTGCAAATGTGTTAAAGGAAGAGGGGTATATACAGGATTTTAGGATAGTTCAGGAAGGTAAGATGAAAATCATAAATATAGCGCTAAAATATACTGAATCTGAAGAGACAGTCATTAAAGAGATTCATAGAGTAAGTAAGCCAGGCCGTAGAATTTATGTTAAACACACCGAGATTCCAAGGATAAAAGGGGGCTTGGGCACCTCGATCCTGTCGACATCGAAGGGAATAATGACCGGTTCCAGAGCTCGTTCCCTACGCGTTGGAGGGGAACTCATGTGTACAATTTTATGAGGATATGGCATGTCACGAATAGGCATTAAACCTATACAAATTCCGAAGGGAGTCTCTGTAGAGACCAGAAATGGGACTATAGAGGTCAAAGGCACCAAGGGAAAACTTTCTAGGCGAATACCTCAGGGGATTAAGACCGAAATAGATTCTGGTGTTATAAGAGTAAAGAGGTTAAACGAATTGAAGAGTACGAAGGCTCTGCACGGCCTTACACGTTCGCTGTTAGCTAACATGGTTACTGGTGTAATGGAGGGATATTCCGTCACATTAGAGATAGTTGGTGTAGGTTATAAGGCTGAACTCAGGGGTAAAAATGATATTACTCTAAGTTTAGGATATTCTAAGCCAATCGAATTTTCACTGCCCGAGGGTATAAGTGCAGAGGTAGAAGAAAGGGGTACGAGGGTGATAATAAGAGGGATTGATAAAGAAGAGGTCGGTGAAACTGCAGCTAGGATCAGGAAATTGAGGAAGCCGGACTCTTATAAGGGCAAGGGTATTAGGTATCTTGGTGAGATTCTTAAACTTAAACCTGGAAAAGCGGGAGCGAAGGCTTGATAAAAAGGAAGAGTAGAAAAGATCAACGTCAGATCAGACATGAAAGAATAAAAAAGAGATTAAAGGGTAGCTTGGCAGTGCCCAGGCTATGTGTGTTTAAATCGTCTAGACATATTTATGGGCAGATTATCGATGATACACGCGGACAAACGGTTGTTGCTGCTTCGTCTCTGACGCCCAAAGTAAGGGGAATGATAAAAGATAAGAAAAAAAAGGTAGAGGTCTCTGCTATCGTCGGTAAGTACATTGGTGAACTTGCCGTCAGTAAAAATATAAAAAGGGTTTGCTTTGATCGCGGGGGTTACCCCTTCCATGGCAGGATAAAGTCTTTTGCAGACGCCGCAAGAGAAGCGGGATTGTCATTTTAATCATAGGTCTTGATAGGTCTTAGGAGGTAGTTTTGCGATTTAAAGATAAGATAAGTCCAGAAGGACTTGAATTCAAAGAAAAGATAGTACACGTCAGGAGGGTAGCTAAGGTAACAAAAGGTGGGAAGAGGTTTCATTTTACAGCACTCGTTGTTATTGGAAACAATGACGGCATTGTTGGATATGGTCTTGGAAAATCAAGTCAGGTGCCCGATGCGATAAGGAAAGCTATTGAAAAAGGAAAGAAGTCTCTTGTAAGGGTTAATAGAAGGGATAAAACTATTCCTCATGAGATATTGGGACAGCACGCGGCATCGAAGGTCTTGCTGAAGCCTGCTACCCCTGGTACGGGCGTTATAGCTGGTGGTGCGGTTAGGGCTGTTGTCGAGCTGGCCGGTATACACGATATCCTGACTAAGGTTTTGGGATCAACCAATCCCCTAAATGTTGTTAAGGCAGTTGTAAATGGCCTAGGCTTGGTTAGGAAGCCAGAGGTTGCTGCAAGTATCAGGGGTAAAGAGATTAAGGATCTGGATCTGCCGAAGCACTTTTTGAATTAATTAAAATTTGAGAACCGATTTGCGTGTAAATTAATTTATCGGAGAGCTGGAGTGTCAGAAGATGTTGAATAAGTTATCTCCCCAAGAGGGGTCAAAGAAAAAGTGTAGGAGAATAGGCCGTGGCCCCGGACGTAGGGGTAAGACGAGCGGTAAAGGACATAAAGGTCAGAGATCAAGGAGTGGCGGAAGGGTATCTTCTTGGTTTGAAGGGGGTCAGACTCCGCTAAAACTTAGATCGATAAAACGCGGATTTAAGAATCCCAATAGAATTGAATACGAGGTGGTTAATATCAAAAGTTTGAATATGATCGATAAAGTAGATCAGATAACCCCCGCTGAATTAAAAAAAGCTGGGCTTGTGACTGGGAGAAACCCGATCAAGATACTTGGCGATGGTGAACTGGATAGAAAGATTAGTATAATAGCAAATCGTTTCACAAGGACTGCGATTGAAAAGATCGAAGAGAAGGGTGGGAAAGCGGAGATAATATGAGTAGTAATATTGGGGCTATTCCAAAGATTCCAGAGCTTAATAAACGGCTTCTTTTCGCTGCGATCATGCTGATCATCTACAGATTAGGTGTATTTGTACCTATACCAGGCATAGACCCCGAGCAAATTGCAAAGCTGTTTGAACAAACAAGGGGAACGATATTTGACATTTTAAACCTCTTTTCTGGTGGTGCACTGCAGCGTGCTTCAATTTTTGCTTTAGGAGTTATGCCATACATAACTTCGTCAATTATTATGTCGCTCCTTGTCAAAGCTTTTCCTACACTTGAGGCAATTCAGAAGGAGGGTGAAGCGGGTAGAAAGAAAATCAACCAATATTCGCGCTACGGAACCGTAATAATATGTTTAATTCAAGGTTTTATGCTTGCCGTTACGTTGGAAGGTGGAATGGGTTCGGGCCTTTCAGTTGTCAAAGACCCGGGTTGGATGTTCAGGTTTACAACGGTAGTTACACTTACGGCGGGAAGCCTATTCATCATGTGGATAGGAGAGCAAATCTCTGAGCGTGGTATCGGAAATGGTATTTCTTTAATAATAGCGGCATCTATTCTGGTCAATATGCCCGGCGCATTTTGGAATCTGCTTAGGTTAATCGATACGGGAGAAATGACAGTTCTAGGGCTTTTCCTGTTAATTCTTTTTATGGCGGTCGTAGTCGGATTCATCGTTTTTGTCGAGAGGTCATACAGGAAGATCCCTGTTCAATATCCTAGACGGGTTGTTGGAAGAAAGGTGTTTGGGGGGCAAGCCTCCCACCTTCCCTTGAAGATCAATACGGCGGGGGTTATCCCTCCGATATTTGCCTCATCTCTATTGATTTTTCCCGCAACGGTTTTAACTTTTATCGATATCCCTTTTCTGAGGAATATTACTGATTCACTATTTCAACATGGTTTGTTTTATAATGCAATCTATGCAGCCTTAATCATATTCTTCGCTTATTTTTATACTGCGGTTATTTATAATCCAGATGACCTTGCAGATAATTTGAGGAAAAACGGCGGGTTTGTTCCGGGAATTAGACCGGGGAAAAAGACTTCGGAATATATAGACAAGATACTTGGGAGAATAACATTCATTGGGGCAATATATGTTGCCGCTGTATGTGTGCTGCCCGCTTTACTCCAGCGGCAGCCATTTAATCTTCCTTTCTTTTTTGGGGGAACATCTCTACTGATTGTGGTGGGTGTTACCCTAGATACGGTGCAGCAGATCGAATCATTTCTTATTACTCATAGTTATGAAGGTTTCGTAAGGAAGCGGGGAATGAAAGGACCTAGAAGGTACGGTGTTTAAAGAAATCAATAAGGAGATCTTTGATTCCGATGATTTTAATCATCTTTGGACCGCCGGGTGCCGGAAAGGGTACGCAGGCCTCAATAATTGCAAAAAATTACAACACGCTGCACATCTCGACTGGAGATATGCTCAGGGCCGCCGTAAAGGAAGGGACCGAATTAGGAAATCTTGCCAAATCTTATATGGATAAAGGTGAACTCGTTCCTGACAATGTTGTAATTGGGATAATAAGAGAGGTGATTAAAAGTAGCGATTCGATCAATGGGTATCTCTTAGACGGATTCCCGAGAACTATACCGCAGGCCGAGGCCTTGGATCGGATGTTGAATTCCGAGTCGCTAAAGGTCGACAAAGTGGTGTCTATAGAGGTACCCGACGGAGAGATAATAAGCAGGATTGGCGGGAGAAGGGTTTGCGAAAAATGTGGGGCTATGTATCATAAAGTATACGATCCTCCGATGAATGCGGGTTTTTGTGATAAATGTGGGGGGAATCTTTATCAACGTGATGACGATAGAGAAGATGTAATAAGAAAAAGACTTGAGGTATATAGCAGGCAGACTCTACCTCTAAAAGCATATTATAGGAATGCTAGTATTCTTAGGGAAATAGATGGTCTAGGCACAATCGATGAGGTAAGAAGTAGGATAAGTGATTCGTTAAATTAAAAGACATGATTATTTTAAAGAGCAAGGATGAGATAGAAGAAATAAGATATGCTTCTCAAGTTGTTATTGAAGTCCTCAAGGCTCTAAAAGAAGAAGCGAAGCCGGGGATATCTACTTGGGATCTTAATGCGATCGCTGAGGAAATGGCTGCCAGGAGGGATTCTAAACCAGCTTTTAAGGGGTACCGGAATTATCCGGCCTCCATCTGCTGCGCGGTGAATGATGAGGTTGTGCATGGAATCCCTTCAAAGAAGAAAATATTAAAGGAAGGCGATATCTTAAGCATAGATTTCGGTATCCACCGCAATGGATTCTACGGAGATTCCGCAATTACTGTCCCTATAGGTGATGTATCTCCGGAAGCCGACTCGCTACTTCAGGTAACTAGAAATTCTTTATATAGAGGAATTGAGAATGCGCATCCATCAAACAGGCTCTTCGATATCTCACATGCAATTCAAAGTTATGTCGAAGCAGAGGGCTTTTCCGTCGTCACGGCCTTTGTCGGCCACGGAATTGGTAGAAAGCTTCATGAGGATCCCCAAGTTCCAAATTTTGTTCCCAAGAATGGAAATCGATGGAACGGCATCAGACTAAAGCCTGGAATGGTGCTGGCTATTGAACCTATGGTCAATGTTGGAAGACCTGAAGTAAAAATATTAAATGATGGATGGACAGCCGTGACAGAGGACGGCAAACTTTCCGCTCACTTTGAACATACCGTTGCAATAACAGAAAATGGGGCGTTAATTTTAACTGAATGGGAGTATTAAGGAGACCGTATGCCGAAAGAGGAAAGACTGGAATTTCAAGGTACGGTGATTGAAGCGCTTCCGAATGCTATGTTTAGGGTTAAGATTGAAAACGGTCGTGACCATGAAATCCTTGCCTATGTTTCCGGTAAGATGAGGACTCGTTTTATAAGAATCTTACCTGGAGACAAAGTGAAGGTAGAACTTTCGACTTATGATCTAACGAAGGGAAGGATTACCTATCGTTTAAAAAAGTGATGGTACCAACAGCATGAAGATAAGAGCATCTGTTAAAAAGGTCTGTGATAAGTGTAAGATAATTAGGAGAAGAGGTGTGGTCCGAATTATCTGTGAGAACAAGAAACATAAACAAAAGCAAGGGTAGGAGGTTCCAAGAATGCCACGAATAGCTGGAGTTGACATTCCGCCTAGCAAAAGAATGGAGGTGGGCCTCACCTATATTTATGGGATTGGGAGAAAGGTATCAAGGAAAATACTCAATCAGGCTCAAATTGATCCAAATATAAAGTCAAAGGATCTGGGCGAGCAGGAGATAGCCAAGATACGAGATATCATTGAGAAGGAGTATATGGTTGAGGGTGACCTGAGGCGGGATACCCAAAATAATATCAAGCGCCTTATAGAAATTGGGTGTTATAGAGGCATAAGACATAGACAGGGTCTTCCTGTTCGCGGGCAGAAAACAGGGTCAAATGCTAGAACCAGAAAAGGACCCCGCGGTACAGCTATCGCAAAAAAGAAGAAAACCGCTAAGTAGGGATAGATTGGAGGTTACTGTTGGCAACCAAGAAAACAACTAAGAAGACAAAGAAGTTTGTCGAGCAGGGAATTGTGCATATCCAAGCGACATTTAACAACACGATAGTGACAATAAGTGATACCAAGGGGAATGTAATCGCTTTTTCAAGCGGGGGCATGAAGGGATTCAAGGGGACGAGGAAGGGAACTCCTTTTTCTGCTCAGATTGCCGCTGAGGACGCGGCAAAAAAGGCTGTTGGCTTTGGCATGAGAACCGCGATGGTGTTTGTTAAGGGACCAGGCCCAGGTAGGGAGCCTGCAATAAGGTCTATACAGGCGGCTGGTATAAAAATAACGATCATAAGGGATGTAACGCCGCTACCGCATAATGGCTGTAGACCGCCGGGTAGACGGAGAGTGTAGAACAGTTTCAACTTATCAATATGTTAACCGGAAATCAAATATAGAGATGCAATGAAATGAAGGAGGTCATTTAATAATTGGCGAGATACATTGGTTCTGTGTGTAGGCTCTGTAGAAGGGAGGGAATGAAGCTTTTTCTAAAGGGAGATAGGTGTTACTCAGAGAAATGCGCTGTTGATAGGCGCCCTGAGAAATCGCCCGGAGAGCATGGGCATCTTCGCCCGAAGTTTTCAGAATTTGGGATCAGGCTAAGAGAGAAACAGAAGGTGAAGCGGATTTATGGACTTACCGAAAGACAATTTAGGAAATACATTGAAAAGGCTTCTCGTTCTAAAGCAGAGACAGGTAAGCTCTTGATTTCACTTCTTGAGAGAAGGTTAGATAATGTTTTGTACCGGCTGGGATTTGCGAGCTCGAGAAAAGAGGCCCGTCATCTTGTTCGTTTTAGACATATTATTGTCAACGGTAGAAGGGTCGATGTGCCATCGTATCAGGTAAAAGAAGGCGACGCGATTGAGGTAGCAGAGAAGAGTAGAAAGCTTGGCAGGATTAATCAATCTATTGAATCTCTCGAACGGAGGGGATTCCCTGGATGGCTTGAATTAGAGAAGGACAATTACAGGGGTGTGGTTAAAAAATTGCCATTGAGAGAAGACGTTACATTACCGATTGAAGAGCAATTAATAGTTGAGTTCTATTCGAGAGTTTAGTTCTAACTTTAACGATTGATTTGATTTTGTCATATCACTATCCCCAATAAATGTAAAAGGGAGGGCGGGAAGTTGAAAGAATTTCAAAAGAATTGGCAGGAACTGATCAGACCAAAAAGGCTTCAAAAGGAAGAGAAGACTTCTTCCACCCTTTATGGGAAATTTATATGTGAGCCTTTGGAAAGGGGTTATGGGGTCACACTTGGAAATGCTTTAAGAAGAATCCTTATATCTTCAATCCAGGGACCGGCTATAACTTCTATCAAGATTGATGGGGTATTGCATGAGTTCTCTACGATACCCGGTATTAAGGAGGATGTCACGGAGATTATTTTAAACATTAAGGGCGTAGAGCTAAAAATGCACACATACGAACCCCAGGAGTTGAGAATCAGCGCCGCTGGTGAGTGTGATGTAAAAGCTGGTGATATTATCACAGGTCATCAAGTGGAGGTAGTAAATCCCGATCATCACATCGTGACACTCTCAGCGGAAGATGCCAAGATCGAAATTGCGATGACAGCTGAAATGGGTAGGGGCTATGAACCGGTAGAGAGACGCGGTGATATTCAAAGCACGATTGGGGTCATACCAATAGATGCCCTATTCTCACCAATTAGAAAGGTGAATTACACAGTAACTAACGCGAGAGTCGGCAGACGTACAGACTATGAGAAACTCACACTCGAAATTTGGACAAACGGAACCATTAATCCCGAGGATGCGTTAGCGTATGCTGCGAAGATTTTAAAGGAGCAACTTACGGTATTCGTTAACTTTGACGAGGCGCAGTTTGAGGAAGTACCCGAGGTCGAAGAGAAGAAGGAAATAGGGGGAACGGAGGAGGTTCTTTTTACTACCATTGATGATCTGGACCTTTCAGCAAGGTCTCAAAATTGCTTGAGGAAAGCCAATATAGACTACGTAGGTGACCTGATTCAGAAGACCGAAGAAGACCTATTGAACCTCGAGAATTTTGGCAAGCGGTCATTGGTTGAAATCAAGGAGATTCTGACCGAGCTTGGTTTAAATCTGGGGTCAACTCTTAATAAAGAGGTTTTTGAATCTGAAAAATCCAAGAGAACAAGTGAGAAGAGAGTTTCTCATTGATAATTTAAAACCAAACCTACTGTGGAGGCTCTAAATGAGTCATAGACGTGTCGGTCGAAAATTAGGTGTAGTCACTAAACATAGAATATCGATGTTTCGAAATATGGTTACGGATTTACTTCGTCACGAGAGTATTAAGACAACAGACACGCGGGCAAAGGAGCTGAAAAGGTTGGCCGAGAAGATGATTACACTCGCAAAAAAAGGGACGCTTCATTCGAGGAGACAGGCCGCAGCATTCATTAGAGACAAAGCTGTTTTAAAAAAGCTCTTCGATGGGATTGCTCAAAAATATAAGGCTCGCCAAGGTGGCTATACCAGAATTATAAAATTTGGCTTTAGAAAGGGGGATAATGCCCCGGTATCTATAATTGAGCTGGTAGAAGAAGAAATCAAGTCGAAGGGGAAGAAGAAGGCGAAAAAGTCGAAGCTGAAAGAACCCCTGCCAGTAACTGAAGCTGCCGAAGCTAGAAGTTCCAAGAAGGAAGCAGCGGAGGAGCTGGGATTAATAGAGAAGAAGAAAACCGAGGTTGAGGAACCAAAGGCCGAGGCCGAACCTGCAGGGAAGAAAGCACAGGAGCCCGCAGAGAAACCGGAGGAAATAGACGCTGAGGTTACTGAGGGAGAGGCCGGCGTGGAATTAGCAAAAGCTCAGGTCGAAGAGACACAGGAGACCCCTGGAGCGAAGGTAGAAGAATCAACTGAAGAACCGGAAGCAAAAAAAGCTGAGTCGACTGAAGCTTCGCTTCAAAGTACGGAATCTGAAACAGAGGAAGTACAAACCACCGAGGCAAAAGCCGAAGGATCCGAGTTGAAAGATGAAGGTTCATCCGAGGGTTCAGGTGAAGTTGAGCCCGAAGATGAAAAGAAGGATACTTAAGAAATACGTTTGTAACGTATAAGATTTCTCTTCAATTTCACCTTTATAAATCATATTTTCTGCTCTACTATTTCATAGGCCGTGAGATCCTATTTACTTTAACAACTTTCCCTGCCTAATTGTTATACTCTTCTCCCAATAGTAGGTCATTCTCGAGGATTCCCCGATCAAGCCTGCGCTCGAATGAATTGATCGGGTGGATTTCGAGGACAAGCATTATCGGGAATCCATTTAGAGGTCATTGCGAGACTGACGAAGTCACTCGCGGCAACCTCAACTTTATTATTAATTAGCAATTATAAGTATAACATTTGTCAATTGTGGAGGCCCGACTCTAGTGATTGTTCGCTTCGATTCATCCGCCAATTTCGGGAACTGATAGGTTATGGCATATCTTTCTTGCTAGTCGGTTAGAGATTTCTGTATGCCTTGGAATTGCTTCAACCTTCCCAGTTTGTGGATTACTCCATAAGGAATGAGCACGCCCCTCACGCTTAAGATAACAGCCATGTCTCCTAAGATGCCTAAGAAGAGAACTACTCTTCATTCAATGACTACTACATCCTTAATTGCACCCGGCGGTATCCCCCTTAGTGAATCTTCTCTGCGGTCCTCTAAAATTAAGTTAATAGCTTCCGTAAGGCTCTTTCGGCACTCTTCTATCGTTCTACCCTGTCCATTGGCACCTGGAATCTCCGGACAATATGCTATGTACCAATCATCATCTTTTTCTATTATCGCCGTAAATTCGTTATGCATGATAAGTAATTATACAACTAAAATATTGGAATTGTAGTGAATCCAGTTTTATAATCGCAAACTTCTTGACATTCACCATCCAAGTAAATATCACGAAAATGGTAACGGAAACGTTCGGAAAAATCTGCGGTCTGAGGCCAGATCAAATTTTTCAGTCGGACTGGCTTTATCCTTCATCGTGTATCATGCATCCTGCATCATGTATCCTGCATCCTGCATCCTGTACCCTGAACTCGTTCGCCTCTAAAGGCTAGCGTCCCCTGTGAATCTCAGAAACCTCGACGATATATGTATTTTCTATGTCCGACCTTGAAAACGTGCACAACTAGGTCTTGGTCTTCGATCAAGTATACAATTCGATACCGGCCCTGGCGGACGCGGTATTTCTCTTCTCCAGTAAGTTTCTCACAACGCGATGGTCTGGGATTGTCTGCAAGTTTCGCGATTCTCGACAATATGCGCTGCCGATCTTTTTTGTTGGGAATTCGTTCAATTTCTTTAACTGCGGAAGGCTTGATCAGAATCTTATATCGTGCCACGTTTCTTAAGGTCTTTCAGCACATTTTCAAATGCCAAATTACGTTCAGACTTTCGCTCTTCAAATGCGGCCAGATCTTCTTCATCTTCTGCCAGGCTTAGAATTACAGCTTCGTTTACCAGGTCTGAGATGGATCGGTCCGTCTCGGCTGCTTTTAGCCTGAGAGCCCTATGAACATCCGGATTTAAATAAATAGTTGCTCTTTTCTGGATCCCTTTCATATTCCTAAAAGTTTATCATCAAAACGTTATGACGGCAAGACGTTAAATTGTTCTTGTCATTGCCTGTCCAGAGGAAAAATCGGTGCCAGGCATGCAAATTGACTTTTTTATAAGCTATATTTGTTCTTCCCCCGTTGTTTCTTGATTTATCCTTGTTAGTTTATTCATCATCACTTTCCTCTTTGTTGTCCTTTTCTTTCTTTTCGTCGAAGGATCCTAGTTCTTGAAGAAATAAAAAGGAGATTGCCACAGGGCTTCGGCCTTCGCGATGACAAAATGGATTCCCGATAACAATCCTCGGGAATGACCGCAGGTGGCGGATTGCGGCTACTATCGCTGGAATCAAAAGGGACGCACCGTTTGTTCAGCAGCGATTCAGTGAAATATCAAAATTCTGAGATGTTATGTGTTACTTTAAGTATATGACCTAACTATCCCTCACTCAATAAATAAGACTTGAATATCTGACCATCATAATTCATACTTGTTTGAAACCGGGTGACGTCAGTGCTGAACCTAATACCAAATACCTAAATGCTGAATTTGTTTTACTGCTAATATTATATTTGCTGCGTTTCTTAATGTATTCAACACAGTGTAAGGTTCAGAAGAGACGCCAAAATTTGATTCTTCACTGTATAATTAGGAGCATACGATGAGAAGAGTTGGTATAATCCTTGATGCAGAAAGTATGTCCGACATAGTTGAACTATCTCAAAATGCTGAAGCGGCGGGATTTGACTCGGTTTGGACTACTGAACTATATAGGACATCCTTTCAGCAGCTTTCGGTAGCGGCTCTTTCCACGAATAAAATCAGATTGGGTACCGCTGTCACCCTGGCATTCACACGCAGCCCTCTCATAACATCTTTGGCGGCTCTAGATTTAGACGAGTTATCCAAAGGAAGACTAATTTTGGGATTGGGGTCTGGCGCTAAGCGTACAAATGAAAATTTTCACGGCATAGCCTATGGGAAGCCGGTAGCAAGAATAAAAGAGTGTATAGAGTTAATTAGGCTCATAACTAGCGATGCCAAAAGGCATGACCCCGTTAAATTTGAAGGTGAATATTATAATGTGGATTTAAGCGGTTATCACAGACCTTTTAAATCTTATCGGGAAAGGATTCCAATCTTTCTCGCGGGCGTTGGTAGTTATATGGTACGGGCTGCCGCCGAGGTGGCTGATGGTTATCTGGGGCATGTTGTCTGCTCCTTGAGATACATAAAAGAAATTGTAAGCAAAAGTTTGAAAGAAGGTTTTGAAAAAACTGGAAAGGAAGGCCGCAACTTTCAGAAAGCGTCGATAATTACATGCGCAATTTCAGAAAAGAAAAGTGATGCAAAAGAGGCTGCTAAGAGGACCATAGCCTTCTACGCAACTGTCAGGACATATCAACCGCCTTTCGTACTTCACGGTTTTGAG
>JBAUII010000046.1:0-24715 GCA_049682815.1 Thermodesulfobacteriota bacterium
TTGCACAGCCTAGTCGAGCGATGTCGAAGGGTTGCTTCTTTGTACCTGTGCCGAGCCATGTCCTGACGATAGGTCAGGATCTATTCAGTATCAAGACAAAGAAGACGGAAAGGAAAAATAAGATAAATCATGAGAATACCCTTCATAATTCTGTCCTCGAAATATCTGGCTATTAAAATTCCAAGAAGGCGATGAAGCAATCCCTTCTGTCACGAGGGTCCCGCACAAAGTCAGGACTCGCTGGGGGATTCATAATTCATTTGGAGTCATAAGTATGGCGTTAATAAGGTAGCCGCGGAACTTATTCGTCAATTGTAACATGCTTTATTTTCTTTTACAGATTATCTTAACACCAACTTAACCTCACTTTAGTAATCCCTTAACAAATTCCCATTAACCTCTTTCTCATATTTCCTTCCTTCTCACCCCACCTTTCTGCGCCTGACCCAGAGGCCCAAACAAAACGGCCTCTGGGTTTTTTTGTTTGAAACTGTTTTTTCCTCTTTAATTCAATTTTCAATCGATAATAGAGCCACCAAAATAGACATGCTATTGAAGCAGCGATTTAAATCTGTTAATAATAATGGCTTAAATCTTGGAATGGTCCCCGTAGCTCAGCAGGACAGAGCACAGGATTCCTAATCCTGGGGTCGTGGGTTCGAATCCCGCCGGGGACGCAATAGTTTCAGATAAAGGTAGTGTTTCCCTTTATTCACCTGTCACAAGTCCTTCAATTCCCCAGCCGTCCGCCCTGCAAAGCAATCTCCTCGTTTTTCTGTGATCTCGAAGGCATCTGCAATTTCCCTACGACTAGTATCCCTTCAGTGAAAGTCGGGACGGTCCAGCGGCCAATAGAAATGTAGCGGAGGACTTTAGTCCTCCACTCATCTTGTTATTGATAATGAAAAAATGAAATGGGTCAAGAGAAGAAAGGTTAAAGGTGATCAAAGTATCAATCATCATTTAAACCAGCGGGCAAGAAGAACAAAAACGAAAATGGCTCATTCATTCATCCCCAATCCCCGACATTCTTTAGTCAGGCTCAACATTGACGGAAAAAAACCGCTTGCCATGAAACACGATTTTCTTGCTAAAATATAACTTATGTATACCATCAACCGTTCAATCGCTATCATCAAACCAAAGCAACCGTTTGTCGACTGGGCAAATCAATTGCCCGATGCCGAATGGAAAGTCTCATTAGATAATTTCAAAGTAGATTGTCTTGCCATATTAATCCCTGAATATGGCACAGATGATGAAGCCAAGGAATACATTGCCGAGATCTACGAGGATATTTTTGAAGAGGAGCTTTTTGGCTGGTGTACCGAAGAATCCTGGTGGCCACAGAATCTAACTCAAGAGATGTTCTGGGAATGGTTCGACGTAGAATTGCACTCGACTGTCATAGATCCATATATGGATCCAATAGTGAAAGAGGAATCATAATGACAATATGAAGTTTTGTCTTGACGATTTACCGAAAGTAAAATTCATTTGAGCAACAGCCCGTCAAGCAATGACCCCGTGATCTTCATGAAAACCTACTTGCGGGGCCCGCTCTTGTCCGCGATGAATACGTCACGCTTAGGGAAACTTCCGAACAACTCTGGTGGTTGGGCGAAGTTAGTCGCGAGAACGTCGGCGGGATTGCCCGCAATCCATTGCGACAAGTCGATCGTCGCATAGATGCCGGTGTTGAAGCCGATGAGAATTCGCGCGTTGCTTTCCCCAACGTTCTCAATCGAGTGCCCATATCCCTGCGGGATGTACCCGACGTCTCCCTTCTCGAGTTGCTCGATCCGATACCGGCCGTGGGAACCGAACAGAGTCACGCTCGTCTGACCCTCGATAACGTACTGCCACTCGTCAGCAGTCGGATGCCAGTGCAATTCGCGTAAGGCTCCGGGATCGAGATCGAGGACAACTCCGGTGATCGTCCTGGAGATGGGGAATTGGGTCGAATCCACCCGCCAATCGCGGCCGCCCTTGAACACGCGATGCGGCTCCTGAGCGAGGAACCGGTACTTGTGCGTCTGCAGCGGTTGCTTCCAGCCCTGGAGCGGCGGCGCGGGTAGTTCAGGAGGGACCTGCCCACCGGCAAAGTAGACCTCTTCCTTGGGGATCGTGTCGAACGCCCCCTCAGACAGGCCGAAGTTTTTGGCCAAGAGCGCCTTGGGCGTGTGGCCGATCCAGTCGGTGATGCTAAACGTGCCGAATTCGGAGAAGTAGCCGTTGTCGAAGATCAGGATGAAATGGCACAGCTGGTTGCCAACGCACTGCAACATGTGGCCGTGACCGCGTGGAAAGTACCAAACATCGCCCGGGTCGAAGTCGTTTGTCTCCGCATAGCCCTCGGGATCGATGACCGTTGTCCGCACACGCCCCTCGATGACGAAGGCCCATTCGGCTGCCGTGGCGTGCCAGTGGAGCTCCCGCATCGTACCAGGTTCGAGCCGCATGGAGACCCCCGCCAACCCCTTGGAAATCGGCAATTGTGTTACGGTTGCCTCCTTCCCGTAGCTCTTACCGACGACCTTACCCTCGGACTTCTCGAGGGCGAATTTGAACGTGGGGAGTTCCTTGCCGGATAGGAGGGGATCTGGGACGTTATTTATGAAACTCAGATCCCCAGCTACTGCCGATGGTGACCCTCTCCCCACAGTCGGAGCCGCGAGACCCGTGTCCCCTGCCGGAAAGTCTTGACGTTGCGAATCCACCATGTTGCCTCCTGGGTATGAGGTGCCATCGATAGTCGCCCTCAGTTCTCCACCGCCGAACTATATATCAGATAGCACGGATTTAGACTGAAAGTCTTACTGTCTAATCACCCCCATTGGGCATCTTAGACAACAGAAACCTGCATGATTACCAGGGAAACCAATTTAAGCTAATCAAAATAAGATGTCAAGTAACAGCTTTGGGGTCAGCCCTGAACCTTATACCATTTTTCTAACTCTGGTAGCTTTGAATATCCATAAGAATAAGATATCAAGGGGGGTCGCGCCTTCACGAACCTAATTATTGTTTTCCCTTAATACATACCATGTAGAAGTTATATTTAACAGTAATTCTTAAAGATTTAATTCACAGAAATTTCTCATATGATTAAAACCTGATGCCGGGAAATAAACTGACCTCACTTGCCCCAAATCTCTGGATATTCGATCAACCGCTCAAATTCCTAGGTATAGAGATTGGTACCCGTATGACGATAGTCCGTTTGGAAACAGGCGATCTTTTTCTGCATTCGCCAATCCAGCTAACTCGCGAAACTAGCAAACAGTTAGACGCATTGGGCACCGTTCGATATGTGGTCGCGCCAAATAGATTCCATCATCTTTACATCAAGGATTATTTCAGCGCTTACCCCAAGGCAGAGATCTTTGCCGCACCCAGCCTTCAAAAAAAGCGCCCTAAACGTAAATTAAACGGGACGCAACCCTTTAAAAGCGAAGGATCCATAAGGTTTAGCGCCATAAATACCCCTAAAGGGTTGCGTCTCCTTTAATTAGGAATACATTGACGAGATGTATGAGGATATTTTTGAAGAGGAGCTTTTTGTCTGGTGTAGGGAAAAATCCTGGTGGCCAGAGAATATAACTCAAGAGATGTTCTGGGAATGGTTTGATGTAGAATTGCACTCGGCTGTCATGGATCCATATGCGGAGCCGATAGTGAAAGAGGAATTATAATCAAAATACGAAGTATTGTCGTATCCGAAATTTCAGGTGGATTTAGTCCTAACAACGTCTCCGATGCCGCAATACAGGCAGCCTAGATACTCCCCAGTTACAGTGGTGGAAAGAGCCACAGTTAAAAATCAAAGGAAAATCAAGAACTGGGAAATCTGGGCGCTGCTAATCAAGGAAATACTTCTGAGGAAGCTGCGAAAAATCTACAAGAAGTATTGCAAATGATAAAAGACGAAACAATAATAATAAGATGAAACTTGAGCGCATTACAGTCAATCCAAACATTTGCACCGGCAAGCCGTGCATAAGGGGCCTTCGCTTCCCTGTTTCGCGCCTGCTTGGCCTTTTGGCTTCGGGAGAGACAAAAGAAACTATTTTAGAGGCATATCCCTATTTAGAGGCCGAGGATATAGACGAAGCCTTGCTCTACGCAGCCTTTCTTGCAGAAGATGAAACAGTGGAATTTGCTAGATGAAGTTTCTAGTTGATATGCCGCTTTCACCAAAACTAGCTGTCTGGTGAACGAAACAGGGCCATAATGCCGTTCATGCTCTAGAATTGGGACTAGATCGGGCTTCAGATATAACTATCTTAGAACGTGCTAGAAACGAGGGACGAGTCGTAGTCACAGCTGATTTGGACTATCCTCGACTTTTGGCTCTGGCAAAGGCTGAACGACCAGGTTTAATACTCTTCCGAGGTGGAAATTACAGTGAGCAAGATGTTGTAGAACTTCTAAGTCGAGCTCTTGAAAAACTTTCAACAGAGGAGCTGGCCAGTTCGATCATTGTCATAGAAAAGAGTAGGATTCGTAGGAGACGTCTTCCACTCGAACCGAGCTGATAACAGGATGGTATAAGGTTCAGGCCCGAGCCTATAGCCCTTTTATTCGTTAATACAAAACGTACGACTTAAACCCCGGTTTTTCAATGTCCTTTATTGCCAATAAACTTTAACTCGAAATATTTATTAGTCGTAAGGCATTTTCTCGCCATTTAAGCGGCAAGGCATTATAAGTTTCCAGATAAGATTGGATTCTCTTCACTATTTCTTTATCAGTTGGAACTTCTAGCCCAATTTTCTCTATGATGTCGTTTACTAGATCGACTTTAGGGTAGATCCAATCTATTTCAATATAATTTTTATTTTTCGTAATGATATTAAAATCTAATTTTGCAACTTCATCTTCAAAAATTGGGTCGATAATAAGCAATGGTCCTTGCACCTCCCTTGACAATTTATAGGCTCTAATCAGTCCTTCGCCCATAACCGGAACGATGGTAATTGACCCATATCGTGTATCTATGACTGAGCCACTCTCGTCAAATTTATCCTGGATTTCATCCGGATAAACCCCCTTGAAGTCAGCCATATCACCGTGGGAAATGGATGCTTTTGCAAAACCACCCCTCATTGCCGTAGTCCTCATCAGCGCAATGGAAACACAAATAGGTTTGAATATTTTTAAGGTATCTTTACCAATTATGCCTGGTGTAATGGTTACACCATCCCCAAACTGGTGTGCTATGAACGAAAATGTCGCGTCTCTAAAAAGTAAATCTGGTTCCGGATAGATTTTCTCAATAATGAAGCAAACATCTCTTACAAGGCCGGTTAATAATTGATATGCCAAATATTTATTGGCTGCGAGATAAAGATATTCAAAACCCTCTATATCTAAATAGATCGCCCATCTAAGCATGATCTTTTCATGAAATTGCGAGGTGCAAGTCAGATGTCAGCTAAATCTTGTCGCTTTTCATAATATCCTGCGATTTTTTCAAATATTTTCAACTTTCTCGTCAAATACAAATGTAAACGGGGCCAGGCATGCAAATTGACTTGACATTTTGGAAGAAAATAAGATTTGATTCATCCTCTACATCCCAAGCCGCTCAATATTGGTAGTAAATCCCACTTCCCAGTGACTGATAGTTACTCATTATTCTGGCAAGTTCCTTTATCTTAAACCCATTCGACTTTTTCTATCCAAAATAGAGTTGTTTAAAGTCAATTTGAATGCCTGGAACCGAGTCCCCCTTGTGAGAGAATCATCGATCCAAATACAAATCCACCTACAAAAGTAATGTGTACTGAAGTGTTTGAGCGTGCTTTTTAATAGTTGATTAATAAATCTCTTAACAAGGATCCCCCCAATATGTTGTGGACTCATACACCGATTTCTGTACAATACCAAAAGAATAATTTCCTTTTTTAAAACGTTTTCCCGTGAGGACTACTAACTACAAAATATTTGGCCCCTCTCTCTTTACATCTAAGTGCAGAATGATGTGTGTAAATTAGCACAAATTCCACTGCGTAGTCTCACACTACGACAAGCATATTTATTTCCTTTCAACATTACCCTACTTATAAGTTCCTGTAAAGATAAATATATTTAACTTTCAATGATATTAATCCGCTTGGTATCAATATTGCAAGTGATATAATGAAACCTTAATGACATTCTAGAGGTTTATATTGTGAGATAAAATTGTCGGAGGACTAATATATGAAAAAATTCCTCTTAATTGTATTTTTGTTAGCGCTTTTTCTGATTCCAACATCATCGATAGCACGGACAAATGTCTTTCTAAATTTTGGTTTGGGCATTCCGGCACCTGTCTACTTAGCTCCATCTCCAGTTTATATTGCTCCTCCTCCCTATTTTGTTCCGCAACCCGTTATTGTTCAACCCGCTCCTGTAATTATTAGCCCCTATGGGCCTCATTTTAAACACAGGATCAAGCATCATGAGTTAGATTTTGACGACTATTATGAATACGACGACTAGATAATGTGCAAGCAATAAAAATAACTTTCTTTCGCTATCTCTTAATAAAAAAGGTGCCGGCCTCCTTTTTTTTAAAGGACTAGAAACGGGACGACAATTAAACCCTCTTGCTTGGATGTTACTTACTCATAGAGAGCTCGTTCAAAAACCTCAGAATACTTTCGGAGAAAATCTCTAAGCTTTCGACGGCGGTACTGCATGATAAATCGAGGATGTTCTACAGCGTGGACGGCTTTGAAGAAGTTACCTTCGCGGTTGAGGTCTTCGAAGACCTGCCTAATTTTTCCCGTGCCTAGTACTATGGCTGCTTCGCGTCGTGCTCCGAACCCTGATTGAGATTCGATCGACCGGGTAAGGAATGGCTTGATATCGCGGAGAAGGGCTGGATGATCATAGAAGTTAAAGTTTCTGCCGTCCTTGACAAACCCTAACGGAGAAACAGCCGTAAGGAAAAAATCTCGATAATACTTCATTGGACCGCCCCATAATTTGATGAATTCATAAATAAATACCGACGATAGTTCGCGCTTTTTTGGTAAGTCATTCGTAACACCGCAAAATGCTTCCAGCGCAAATGGATCGGTGAAAGTGACACCAGTAATACCTGCACCAAATCTTCCTGGATTAATCCCGAAGACAAGTACTCGTTTATGGTTGTCGGAAAAGAACTTACGGAGAAACAATCTTAAATAATCCCGAATGCGTGGACTACGATATGGATTCAGGGCAGCCACGCCAGGCGGCAGCTTGTTGCGAAGTGCTAATGACGCGTAGAAACGAAACGCGCGTTCACCGAATGTTGACAACTGTTTCATACAGAGAATACATTTGAATCGAATCAAGCCTTAGATTTCAGGCTATCAGTTAATAACAGAATACACAAGGGAAACTTTCCTCACCTATTATTCTCCGTGATATGAAAAGCATGGGGTTATAAATGGAATAATCGAAAAGGTATTAGAAGACTCCTCCAAACATAGGCGGGACAAGGATGTCCCGCCGATCGCGGTTTGTGATCAACCCTAATACGATAGGCGGGGTTTTCCAACCCCACATAAACGGCAGACCTGCTCTGAGGGATCAGTTCCGAGTTAATCTAAGGATGCCAGATTAAACGCGACGCGCACCACCTTATTCTTCTCATTTAATCATCTTTTTCATCCAATCGTGTGCAAAGATTTCGGCCTCTCCGCTCTCCAAGCCCTCAAGGATTTTTTCCGCAACATACTCCGCAGTGTCGGGAGGAAACGGAGGGCCGCCTTCCTGACCGTCATCACTTTCAGCAATATCCTTAATGGTATTCTTCTCAAACTCAGTGAGTGTAATATAGGGATACATGACACTGACGTTAATATTGTAGTTTTTTAACTCCTCTCTTGCAGTTAGGCTAATCGCAGCTAATGCTCGTTTGAGAGATGAGTACGCGCCCATATTGGGCAGGTGCATTAGGGCGGTGCCGGAACTGATGTTAACGATTGTCCCGCCTCCCTGACTCTTCATTACTCGAATAACCTCCTGCATCGCTATAAGAGGCCCCACCACATCAAGTTCAAACACATGACGGAAGGCATCAACATCGATTTTCTCTACAGGAGAATCGTATCCTTGCCCGGCGTTGTTTATTAGAATATCGATGCGACCGAAATGGTCTCTTGCGATTCCGAGCATTTTCCGAACTTCACCTTCCTTCGTCATATCTGCAGGAATTGCAAATGAATTAGGAAGCGACTTCGAGATACCTTCCAACTTTTTTTTAGAACGAGAAACGAGAGCGACTTTGGCGCCCCGATTCACTAAAAGCCTTGATACGGCAAGACCAATTCCTGAGGAGGCACCTGTTACGATCGCAACCCTGTTTTGAAAGTTCATATTGATAAAGTTACTTTTATATTTTAATGCGCGCAATCGATAGTCGCACGCTGCTTTCTAACGCGGTTAAATCGATGTGGCCTATTGATTAGTATGTTTATTATGAAATATAATATTAGAAAGAAGACAGATGGCCTTAGTAGACCCAGTCATTCTAATACCGGGAATCACCGCAGTTTATTTGAAGGATCAATATACCCTACCCCCCGAATATGTGTGGACAGTTTTAAGAAAAGAATATGAACGTGTGGCTCTTCATCCAAATGACCTGCGGTATGAAGTAGAAGAACCTTCTCGATTAAGAGCTGACCAATTGTATGAAATTGCATATAAAGAGATAGTAGAAGAGCTCCGCTATAACCTTAGGTCGAGAGAGGATCGATCTGTTCCCGTTTATCCATTTAGCTACGATTGGAGAATGAGACTCGATGACATCCAGGATCAGCTCGATGATTTTGTTGGCGAGGTTATCGACCGAACAAAAATATTAAAGCACTATCACCTGGCCGGCTATTCCCAAAATCCCAAGGTAAATCTCATCGGACATTCAATGGGAGGGCTCATTATTACAGGCTATTTAAGGAAGAAGGGTGAAAGCTCACCCGTGAAAAAAGTAGTAACTTTGGCCGCACCATATCAAGGGTCTTTTGAAGCAGTTATTAAGATTACCACCGGTACAGCCGACCTAGGGACTTCTCCACCCAGTTCGAGGGAACGCGAGGCCGCTCGAATCACCCCGGCTCTATACCATTTACTACCGAGTTTTAAAAACGGGATCGAGACCGACCCGGGAATTCCTGACTCATTATTCCAAACGGGGGCCTGGCAACTAGGCATAGTTGAAACAATCAAAGAATGGGTGCGATTGAAAGGGCTCCCAATTGAACCACCAATGCAGCTCGCCGAAAAGATTTTCGCAAAATTATTGGCCGACGGCAAACAACATCGGGAAGGAATTGATGGGTTTAAACTAGCTGATGCGGGATTAACGTCTGAAAGATGGCTGGCGGTCATAGGTGTTGATTCTGTTACACGAGTCCATTTAAAGATCATAAAAAGGGGCACGTCGCCTCAATTTGTCCTGCAATCCTCGGATCGTAGGAATAACTGGGATCCTAAAGGTTATAGTACGAAGGAAAGGCGATTTACCGGTGACGGAACTGTTCCCTTTGAAGGTGCAATCCCCAAATTCTTGAATGAAGAGAATCTTGTCTGCGTATCGCCGGATGATTATGGATACTGGGAGCTCGAAGATAAAGCCTTGTCCAAAATTGGCGGTTTTCATGGAATTCTGCCCAATATGAACATGATTCATAGATTAATAGTCAGATTTCTCAGCGATAAACCGGATAAGCACGGAAATACCTGGGGCCGCCGAGCACCTGGAGTTGTTGATTGGAATCCGCCTCTAAAACTGAGCGAAAAGACTTAACGGATCCGGATCAACTGATTGAGAAAATTTCAACTTCGGACAATTTTTGTGGAACTCAGTAGATATCACTGGTAGTCATAAACAAAAAATCCTATCATTAATGACTTAGTAGGTGATTTAGACTGCATTAATCTAATTCGAATGAACCACCCTTAGCAGCTAAAGAAAAGCCCCTATGTCTCTTAATGTTGAAGTGAGCTACCATTCTGATAAAATCAAAGGCCATGAAAAGAATAATGCTTATTATACTTATTCTATCCTATTCAGTCCCACCAGGCTTTTCACAGACCTCGGAATCCTATTCTGAAACGGGCGTGGATAAATTTCTGAAAGGCGAATATCAGGGAGCCATACAGGATTTCAACAAGGCTATTGAGCAAAACCCTAAATATGCAGAAGCATATGAAGCAAGAGCTGCAGCAAGGGTTGGCCTAAGACAGTACAAAGAAGCGATACTGGACTACAGCAAGGCCATTGAACTTAATCCCAGTCTTGCGTCGGCCCACATAGGCAGGGGTAAAGCGAAAGGCGCAATAAAGGACTATACGGGTGCTATTGAGGACTACAGTACCGCTATAGGACTCGATCCCAATGATGAATTAGCATACGTAGGAAGAGGTTTAGCAAAGGGGAGTATGAGCGATTATAAAGGTGCTATAGTGGATTTTGACAAAGCGATCCAGCTTATGCCCAATAGTGAACAAGCATACTACAATAGAGGTGTAGCAAAAATTCTTTCAGGACAAACAGAAAGTGGTTGCTCGGACTTATCCAAGGCCGGTGAATTAGGATATGCTGAGGCTAAGGAAGATATAGAAAGCTTCTGCATCAATAAATAATCCTGCCGCTGCGGGACTTCGTTTTCCGAACAAAAAGTCTTTCAAGGCATTTTTGTAGAAGCCAGAGATTCAAGTTGTAACATCCTTAAAACTATTTTCTTTCATCTCTTACTCTTCTTTCTGACTTCTTTGTCTTCGTACAAAGAGGCAAACCTTCGATCCTTCGATGAAACGACAGGCCCGTCGATAATGTTCAGGGATCAGGAAAAGACTGTCAGAAATCCTCCTTAATCCTCCTTTACAAAAGGAGGAAATTACCTTCTGGCGAAGCTTCTGAGAATAGACCCTGCCCAGTTCATCCTCCCCTTTTTAAAAGGGGAGTTAGAGGGGATTTTAACGTCTTCGCGCCTGATTTTCTTAACGCAATTTTTGGAAAGCCGTATACGTCCTCTTCATCATAAAATTGACTAATCAACCTAATCAACTCTGATACTTGCGAAGTGCGAGTATAAAGCGACGACCCCGTAGATAAAGGAAATTATCGGGTTAGGTTTTCATTCCGAGAAATCCAAAATATTTTTTAAAGTCATTGCAGTTGTCTTACCGCTCTCTCAACATTCCCTGCCAGCGATTGGTAATCCTTACCCTTGAGATAGAGGGGCGGTCCAAACACCACCCGCACACGACCGGGCCTCGGAAATCTCCATGATCGATGCAACACCCTGTAAACTCCTTCTACGCAAACTGGAACGACAGGTATGTTCAGCATCGAGGCAATCATACCTACCCCTGGCTGAAACTCCTTGATCTCCCCTTTGTCGGTGCGTTCGCCCTCGGGGAATATAAGGATCGAGTTTCCCTCGTCTACCAATTCACCAATATAACGGAGGGTCTGCCGGGTTCCGGTCTCTCGCTGAGGAAGTGGAAAGGCATTAAATAGCAACGAGGCAAGATAATACTCAACGCTTTTCAGGAACCATTCCCATCGAGCATGCCCCTTGGGATGGAAATGAGCCCTGAAAAACTCCTTACCCATTGCCGGTGCTACACGATAACGTCGGTGAGGAGGTAGAGAGCGCAGAATCACCGGAGCATCGAATGAGCTTTGGTGATTGGATGCCAGTATTACTGGCCCATCGAGCGATCTAAGATTTTCAATTCCGTCGACTCGAATCCATGCAAAGATCCGAGATATCGGAAGGACCCAAGTCGCAAGACTGAGATGTCTGAACATACGAGCAATCCAGCTTCTGTTCCACGCTGGGAATTCTACCGGTTCGATAGCAGGACTGGCTTGCGAATTCTCTATCAGACGGCGAATCTCTCTCACGTCTCGAGCCTGAGAAAATCTCTCCTCGTCCAGATGAGTTTGGTACCTCTCCTCGATCTCCATCAATAGCTCCACCCGCTCTAAGGAGCTCAGTCCAAGCTCTTCAATTGTCTCGGCAGGACCCGTGATCTTATCAGCAAAGACCCGCTCGATTATGGAATCAATCGAATCTCTGGCATCATGACTCTCATATCCTGTCTTCCCGGTTTCATACCATTTCTTGACCTCTCGCCTCTTTAATTTTTGTGTTCCTTCGGTGCGTGGAAGCCTTTCACCAGGCCACTCGGTAATGCCCCGTATCTTCTGATGATCAGCCAGACGGGAGTTTGCAGTACGCATAAGCCCTTCAATATCAATAAGACCCTTATACTCGGAACTCTTTCGGTCTGCCACCACAACGGCATGCACACGCTCTTCTCCATCGGTTCTGACTCCAATCACCGCCGATTCGCTAACACCGGGAAGCGCATTAAGCACGTGCTCCACATCCTCTGGAAACACGTTCATACCCTCCGGAGTGACAATAATCTCCTTTTTACGACCATGTATATAGAGATTACCCTGGTCATCGAAAGAACCGATGTCACCAGTATGAAACCACCCTCCATCAAACGCCTCCTCCGTTTCAGTTTGAGCCTTGAAATACCCATGGGTCACCGTCTCGCCTCTGATAAGTATCTCACCGTCCGTCGCAATCTTTATCTCAACACCCGGAATCACCTTCCCCACCGACCCCCTGCTTATCTTTAAGGGATTATTGAAGGTGACTATCGGAGCACTCTCCGTAAGTCCATAACCCTGAATAACCACAAATCCAAGACGGGACCAAAATTCTTCCAGCTCCGGATCGAGTGGAGCCGCACCAACAATAAAGCTCCAAAACTTGAGCCCGAATAACCGATGAACTCTCCAGTGCTTAAGCCATCGCCTTGCGATGTGCAGGCTTCGGTCAGCTAATTTTGATAAGCGTAGCTTTTGGGTGACGAGATGCATCCGCAAGGCATCAAGCATCTTTGGAACGCATACTAAAACCGAAATTCTCCTCTTTCGAATCTGGCGCACGACATCAAAGGGATTATAACCATGCATGAAGATCACTGTGCCACCGATCATCGGTACGATAAATAGCGCCATCGCCTGTCCAAAGAGATGACTAAGCGGAGGAAGAATGAGAAACCGTATGGGCAAGAACAGCCTTAGATACTTACGGAATCTTAACGCCTCTTTCTCGATCGGTCTCAGATTTGCAAGGATGTTTCTATGAGTAAGCACCACCCCTTTAGGTTCGGCCGTAGCACCGGAAGTAAAAATAATTTCTACAACATCATCTCGAGCAATGCTACACGAGCCTTTAAAGTCCCCGCCATCAACCACTCGACGACTCCCGGCGATGTCATGATATTTAATAAACTCCGAATAGGCCGAACCGTTTGGCCACACTATATCAGGCAGTCTCCAGACTTCAATCTTTCCGTCTAGAGAAGGCATCGCAGTCTCCTCTCCAACGAGAACCAGAGGAGCCTCAACGATACTTATGACCCTTTTCAAAAAATCTGGGGATGATTGGTAATCTATCGGTACGAGTACAGCACCGGTAATCAAGCACCCCCAAAACGCAATCACCCACTCGGGCCTGTTCTCACTCCATATAACCACATTATCGCCCTTTTTTATGTTGTTGCCATTCAATCTAAGGGCGAATTCTCTAGCTGCGTGTGTGATGTCCGAGTAAGAGAATGTTTTTGAACGGTAACCGCTGTCGTAAGTTATATAGTCCCCCGGCTGAGAGGCAAGTTGGCTAAAGAAATCAACCAGGGTTTCATATCGCATTTCCGATATTATTAAAGATACCCTCCGATTAGACAAATGCTAAAATAGAATCATAACATTACGATTGCAATGGTAATTCAGCTAAAAAGCAACGCATAGCTTTTTTCTTTATGTTGTATTCGGGAGTTTTTGGATTCAAGTCTCAGGCGGGATATTGAGGAAACTATCTACTCGTGATCTTAATATCTTATCGGATTTATTTTTGAATACTCTTCAAATCAGAGAGCTATGCGTGTCACCAAGCTGGGTGACACGCATAAACTCTTTTTACTTCCAATCTAAACTAACCGAGTAAACAACCAATCTGCAACTACTTCTTCTTCTTGGCTGTACTCTTCTTAGCCTTGGCTTTTGCCTTTGGCTTGGCTTTTGCCTTTGCCATTCGTTCTCACCTCCCGATAAGAATTTATTAACTATATATAATACAATTATTTTAATAATGCAATAGAAAATTTTTGAAATCTGAAAAAACATAACTTTTGAAAAAAAAAAAAAAAGAAAATAGACTTCGATATTTTAGAAAACTAAAAGTTGTTTCGATATTAATAATCCTCTGATAATCAGATGGGTTCAAATAAATTTCTAATCAAAATAGGAATGACGTGAGAAATTGTATTTAACTACACACGTCGATAAGAATTCGAAGTCAAGAAAGGTTGCGGAGGAATTTTGGAATGGTTTCACAGAAGATCATGTAATTGAACTATAAACACGAGGCGATATCAATCAGCTTCATTGGATGACAGAGGAGGTCTCAGCTGAGGCCGTAAAGATTAACTGCATACTTGAAACGGCAGAAACAAAAAAGCCCTGAAACATCCCGGAGATCATGATTCTTCGGAGGTCTTTTCCTTTGATGCTACCTACATCACAACCCTGAATGCTATTTAAGACGAACAATCTATACCGTTTAGACCCCGTTCAACCGTTACAAATAACTCCGCGCGAGGCTAAATGTCATTCATCTTCAGGGGCAGGCGTTACTGATGGTTCTGGAGTGGGAGATTCCATCGGTTCTGTTTCAGGCTGCATTGATTTGAGTTCTTCATTCTCAGCGAGTAGCTTCTGGTTTTCATCCTTAAGGGTGCTTAATTCGTTTGCGAGTTCTTGATTCTTTTTTTCAAGGTCTGACTTTTCAGCATGAACCTTCTGTAGTTCCGTTTTGAGCATTTCGTAGTCTTCTTTCTTTACGCCCTCTTCGCATCCAGAAAGCAAATTAAAGGAAAGACCCAAAAATAAAACAATTAATAAGATGTTAAACCGTTTCATAGCATCGTGCCTCCTCTAAAAATAACATTTTCACAGATTCAAATAACGTAAGTTAGTTTTAAATGCCAGACCGTTTTATATTATACACTCGTGACCATTGAATACTCAAGATGTTATCGACGCTTTGAATCATGAGCCCACAAAAACCAGTCGAGTATGAAATGAAGGCGGAATTTATGTTTGCTTTTCATCTCAAATCTCCAAAAGCATAATAACAACTGAAAGTTAACGAGTGAGATTGCTACATGTCTCCGCAAGTGCAAATGTTTCATTTTTATTGGCCAAAATTCTTACGATTTCATGAATGGGTTTGTTTTGATTGATCCTTTTCAGAACGAAAAGGATCTTAACGGCATTTCAAAAATTGCGTCAAGATGATGAATGTTAAAGTCCGTCATGCTGAACTCGCTTCATTATCATGACAAAGAAGTTGGAGAGAAAAAAATAGGATAATCGAAGAAAATAGTTTTAAACACCTTGTCCATGACGTAGCTGGCCTTTACAGCACTGACGCGCAGGTAAACCTGCGGCGTCGCTGCCAGAAACTCCACGGCGCTTTAATATACTGAAAATGAAGGCATAAATGACGACGATGTTTATTTCACCATTCGGTCAGACTATTAACCGTTTTCTTATCTAACTTTTCAATCAACATTAAGAGCAACTTCACCGTATTGTCGAAATCATTTCTTCTAATGATCGCGCTATGACTGTGTATATGCCTCGTAGGCACACCCAGAACGACCGTTGGGATCCCGGTTTTATGCAAGTGAATCACAGAACCATCAGTCGCCCCACCCTCCATTGCCGTGAACTGCAGCGGAATCTTTGATTTTCGCGCGACATCGATGACGAAATCTCTGAGTTTCAGGTTTGGTATCATGCGAGCGTCATAGACGAGGACTGTTGGCCCCGCACCAAGCTTTGTCGATGACTCCTCTGGCTTGATCCCCGGGACATCTCCGGCAATATCAGACTCCAATATAATTGCCACATCGGGATCTACCATTTCAACGCTCGTTGACGCGCCACGCACACCTACCTCTTCTTGTACGGTCGTCACGCCGTATATTGTATTTGGATGATCTTTTCGATCAAAATTCTGTAGTGCCGATACTACCAGCGCACAACCGATGCGATCGTCAAAGGCCTTTGCCATGTAAGTCTTTGGATTTGATAGCACAGTAAAATCACTCTTGGGCACAATCGGATCACCAACTCGAACCCCTGCGCTTGCCACCTCCTTTTCCGAACTAGCACCGATGTCTATGTACATGTTTTTTTTGTCGACAATCTTATTCCTCTCTTCCTGAGATAGCAGATGTGGAGGTTTTGCGCCAATAACCCCTATCACATCGCCCGAGTTTGTTTTGATGATGACCCTTTGGGCGAGTAGGACCTGGTCCCACCATCCACCCAATGTGGCAAATTTTATAAATCCCTCCGAAGTTATGTGCTTGACCATGAAGCCAACCTCATCCATATGCCCCGCAATCATAACCTTGGGTCGCGATGTTTTGCCTTCCTTCTTGCAGATCAGACTACCCATCTTGTCCTGTGTGATCTCTCCGTGAGGCTCTAAATAACTGCGTATTACCCTACGCACTTCAGTCTCATATCCCGGGACTCCTGATGCATCTGTCAAATCCTTAAGTAGTTTCTCTGTCTTATCCATCCGATTCTCCATTTGATCTAAATTCTTTTTGACTATTTTTATTAAACAGTAAGTAGAATATAATTCTATGTGATTAAACCGATCTTACAATTAAGGGAGGAAAAATGTTATCATACGAAACCTATAAATTAATACACCTACTGGGCGTAATCCTTCTATTTCTATCTTTGGGAGGCTACTTGACATTATCTTCAACGAAAACCCCCGTGAGTAGAAAGTTGATAGCACTCACTCACGGAATTGCTGTTATAGTGATACTGGTCGCAGGCTTTGGTCTTTTAGCGCGCCTCGGATTCAGTGCGTTTCAGAGCTGGCCCCTTTGGGCTTGGGTAAAAATCACTATATGGTTAATACTCGCGGTAATAGTTATTCTCATCAGACGAATGCCAGAGCTTAAGATATCCTTATGGTTCATAATCCCTATTCTTGGGGTTATTGCTGCATATATGGCAATCTTTAAGGTTAGTCTATGATACGAGTATAAAACGATTCGAACGACGTATGAATAATAGCAAAATTCAGGAGACCTGGAGATTCCATAATAGCACAAAACACCCCGGAATGCCCCCTCATTTTCTGGATTGGAACAATCAGCCCATTCCGTTTAAAATCTATAAGGACATTGATCCGATTAAGATCCCTAACGATTTACCATGGTCTGATATACCAACACTCGAAGCCCTTATATCGGTGCCTGACCAGACCGACATTGAAATAATTCCGGACCTCCCGACTTTAGGGCGTCTTCTTTTCCTCTCAGCCGGAATAACAAAGAAAAGGAGATACCCCGGTGGTGAAATCCTTTTCAGAGCCGCCGCCTGTACAGGTGCCCTATACCATATTGACCTGTATGTTGTGACCATGAAGACACGCGGGCTCGATGCGGGCGTATATCACTTCGGGCCACACGACTTTTCTCTCAGAAAACTGCGAGATGGAGATCTAAGAGGGACACTCGTTGAAGCGACTTCTGATCAATCTTCGATGTCAAAAGCACCTATAATAATTATCTGCACAAGCACATTTTGGAGAAATTCTTGGAAATACCAATCACGAGCATACAGACACACATTCTGGGACAGTGGCACAATCCTTGCCAATCTTATCACGGCTGCAAATGCGTACAAGATCCCCACGCGGATCGTTTCAGGATTTGTAGACGAAACTGTAAATAAACTCATTGGCCTGGATACGAATCGAGAAGTGGCGGTGAGTCTTGTTCCCCTGGGCAGAACAAATAGGAAAGCCGAGAGCAAGAAAGTCGAATTGGAAAACTTATCATATGAAACAGTTCCACTTTCCAGGCATGAGATCGACTACCCATCTATAAGCAGAATGCATGAGGCTTCCTCGCTTCCTTCAACAGAGGAAGTAGATGATTGGAGAAATAACACAACCGAATCCGAGTCAATAGATTCAAAGGCGCGGCTTTTTCCTCTCGATGTTAATGATTATCGTCAAGATACCAGTAAATCGAGGACGATAGAACAAACGATCCTAAAGCGCGGTTCTACCCGGCGATTTTCCCGAGAACCCATCACATTTAAGCAGCTCTCTTACATGCTGTTGAGCGCTATGAGTGGGATCTCGGCAGATTTCCTTAATCCGTTCGGAGCCACGCTTAACGATGCATACATCATAGTAAACGATGTGGAATACATACCAAATGGATCTTACTTCTATAACCAAAGAGATCAATCACTCGAAATGTTGAGGGAAGGTGACTTCAGAAAAGAAGCCGGTCATCTTGGGCTTGGTCAGGATATACCGGCAGATGCCAGTGCAGATGTGTTCTTTCTCGCTGACCTAGATCGAATACTCGATATATACGGAAATCGCGGATATCGAGTGGCCGAGCTCGAGGCCGGGATATTAGGGGGTAAATTATACCTCTCTGCATATTCGCTAGGTTTAGGAGCAAGCGGACTAACATTCTTTGACGACGAGGTTACTGAATTTTTTTCGCCACATGGCAAAGGCAAAGCGGTCATGTTCCTGATTGCCCTCGGGGAATCCGTACGTAGTCGATAAGCAAATGAAATTTGGGGACCGCTTCCAAAGCAGTCCGAATGATGAAGCATCTGATAAAGCCTCCATGCTTTTCAATCCGGGTAGTACCCCAGTCTTGCTGGGGCAATAATCAACCCTCACGAGCAATCAAATCATTTTAGGGGAAACCTTAACTTGACCTCTTGGATGTTATTAAACTGAGCATCGTGAAATGAACATCAATATTAATCACACATGTTTAAAAATCGTCCATAATATCTTATACCCGGCCTTAACTGTTCCTGTGAAGGTTCCCGTCACCTTTGAAACTCCTATCCTTTTTCTATAACTCACAGGCACTTCACAGTATTTGAGTCCCATTTTTACGGCCTTCACCTGCATTTCAGCAGTCCATCCGAAGGTTTTATCTTCCATATTCAATTCGAGAAGCTTATCAAATTTTATTGCTCTAAATGGCCCCAGGTCAGTGAATTTCGCTCCATGAAATATTCTTATCAAAGCAGTAGCCAAGGCATTTCCAAAGACTGCCTGGGGCAACATAGATCCCCTCTCCCTCCTACCCAATCTTCTTGAGCCTATCACTAAATCATAATCTGATTCCAAAATTGGTTTAATCAAGTATCCCATCTCCTGGGGATAGTCGGAATAATCTCCATCCAGGAATACAAGGATATCGGGCTTCTCAACCGCAGGCTTACACTTTGCATAATCAATACCCCTTAGGCACGCAAACCCATATCCCCTTCTATCTTCGCGGAGCACAGTAGCCCCGGCATCTCTCGCTTTTCTCTCAGTACCATCTCTCGAGCCATTGTCGACCACCACTATCTCAAAAATCAGCTGTTTTGGGATATCATTTATCACCCGCACAATTGAATCCGCTTCATTGAACGCCGGGATGATTACCATAATTTTATCACTCATGACGATCGAATTTAAGGTTATATTGAAGTCTTCCAGAATACAAAAAGATTGAGTGCTGTCCTTTAAACGTCGTTCCGGCATGCTACCCCGCTCTGTCCCGAGAATTGTTATCGGGAATCCACAAAACAGTGATTGGGAGGAATCCAGAATCCTGAGTCTTTAGCAGGGGCGAAATATCGAAGCATCTGGGTGGACGAACCGATCTCATGAATCTAACGGAGAATCAATACTCCTCGAGGTCAAGAAGAGAGCACAAATTAATGAGAATGGAACAAATAGGGAGAAATCAAAAATAGCTGCGAGGGAGAACAAACGAAAAACAACTCATTTATTCTTGCATCAACCAGTCTGCATACATTCCGCAGTGCACGGTTTAGTTGTAAGGTTAAGGTCCGACCTCAGTTTCAATCTTAAATATTTACGCCTAAATCCAGGCGGGTATAATACAGAACAGCTTGATGGTTTTGATAGCTTATTTCGACGATTAAAGAGGAACTGGATATGGGTTACAAACTTGAGGGGCGCCTTCTAGAACTTTGCAATTGTGAGGTGCTTTGTCCTTGCTGGATCGGTGAGGAGCCAGACAACGGCACTTGTGAGGCATCGGTGGCGTACCACTTCGACAAGGGTGAAATAGATGGCGTGGATGTCTCGGGCCTGACCCTTTCATTCGCAACGTTTATCCCTGGAAATGTACTGGACGGAAACTGGCGAGTCTGTCTCTTCGTTGACGAAAATGCCACAGAAGAGCAGGAAGAGGCCCTCCTGAGCGTATATAAAGGCGAGAAAGGCGGCCCGGTCGCGGATGTGGTCAAGCTCGTTGGTGAATTTGTTGACGTGAAGCGGGCACCAATAACTTTCGAAGTCCATGAAGGTAGAGGAGAATATACGATTGGTCAAACGGTTTTTGCGGAAATGGAACCATATCGCGGTCCCGGTGGCCAACCGACCCGTTTGGTAGAGAGCATTTTTTCCACTATTCCTGGATCACCTGCTTATGTCGCCAAGGCCAATTCGTTCAAGATGGACAGTCCTGAACTCGGGCTAAAGGTGGATATTAAAGGTCACAACGCGATTCAAGGGTACTTTAAATTTGAAGCGCAATAGTGGTAAAGATTAGGTTCTTAATATACCCCGTCATCGCTTTGTCTTAAGCCTTCCCAGAAGCTCACAAAACCTTATTTATTATGTATTGCTCTGGAATTGGCCCACACGGCGCCAGCAAATAGGCAAGACAGTAAATCCCTATTATAGAAAGGGGACGCAATCCTTTAGTTATTCACTGTTATTCAATTTGCGCGATTATTTTAAAGTCTCCTTATATGTTTCTCGAATTTTGAGAAAGATAAATAGAGAGATTAAAGCACAAGTTATAAGATAGAAACTCGGGGACATATTATTTCCGGTTAGTTTCACCAGGAAAGTTCCTATCAGAGGGGTTGTCCCGCCAAATACGGCGAAGCTTATACCGAATCCAAGAGACATACCACTCATTCTTACACGTGTCGGAAAATGTTCGACCACTGTAGCAGCAAATGGTCCGATAATCATAGAATATACAATCGCGAAGAATATCTGAGCAAAAAGAACATAAATTGCGCGGCCATGTGAGAAGATAATAAAAAGACCGTAGGATATGATCCCTACTCCTACTGAACCGGCAATTAATAATTTCCTCCTACCAATATGATCTGAGATTATTCCCATAATCGGTATCATAAGCATGAGGACAAACATACTGAAAGTATTTAATCTAAGAGCTGAAGAAAAAGGAATTTGACTCTCAGTCACAAGATAGGTTGTCAGGTAAACGAATATCATATAAAAACCCACAGCAACTACTAAAGTGGCGCCCATAGTCGTAAGAATTTCTCTCCAATAGTGTGAAATTGCTTCACTTATCGGAGACTTGGAAACATCTCCGGAATCTGCTAGCGATGTAAAGAGCTCGGATTCTTCCGTCGTCTTTTTGAAGTAAAGAACCACGGCACCTGCGACTATTCCTAGAAGAAAAGGTATTCTCCATCCCCACGCTGTTAATTGATCCTGAGAGAGAGATGAGGAAATTATAGCAACAACAGCGGATGCCAGGAGTATACCGGCCGACGTACTGCTAAGCGCGATACTTCCAAAAAATCCCCGGCGGGATGGGTGTGCATGCTCCACCAAAAATGGAATGGAGCTTGACCGCTCCCCGCCAACAGATATTCCCTGGAATAACTTAAGCAGAGTAAGCAGTGCCGGTGCGAAAAAACCGATCTTGTTATAAGTCGGCAATAGTCCAATAAACGTTGTGGAAATTGCCATGAGTATTACGGCTAATATTAACGATTTTTTTCTTCCTACTCTGTCGCCGATATGACCAAAGAGAACGGCACCGATTGGACGCATAAGAAAACCTAATGCAAAGACGCCGAAGGTTGAAAGTAATGAAGTGAGTCTGTTGTCTGACGGAAAGAAAAGTACTGCTATAACCGGCGCTAAATAACCGTAGAGTGCAAAATCATACCATTCAATGATAATCGTTAATGAGCTAGAAACTAATGTCTTTTCACGATTAGCTAGTTTGATCCTGAAAGCATCAGTTCTAAGATTCATCTAATAAGCGTATTAAATGGGTAAATAGTTTAATGTAATAGAAAGGAATAGAAAGGGCTGCGTTGTCCCCTTTAATTCTTTAAATCCTATATCTCACGCCTTGAGGCGATAACCCGTCTTGAAAATCCACCACACGGTTGCAACACATAAAGTAAGAAATAGCAGTGTCATAACCAAACTGACAACCACGTTGACGTCGGAAACACCATAAAAGCTCCATCTAAAACCGCTGATCAGGTAGACCACAGGATTAAACAGCGTGATCTTCTGCCATATTGGCGGCAGCATGTTGATTGAGTAAAAAGTACCGCCGAGGAATGTAAGAGGAGTAATTATCATTAGTGGTACAATCTGTAGTCTCTCGAAGCTGTCCGCCCAAATCCCGATTATGAAGCCGAAGAGGCTGAATGTCAGTGAGGTAAGAACAAGGAAGCCAATCATCCATAATGGATGTGCAATCTGGTAGGGAACAAATAACCGCGCCGTAGCCAGTATTAGCAATCCCAGGATGATTGATTTGGTAGCGGCAGCACCTACATAACCAATTAAAATCTCGATGTAGGAGATGGGCGCTGAAAGGACCTCGTAAATTGTGCCCACGAACCTCGGCAAATATATACCAAATGATGCATTGGCGATGCTCTCACTCATAAGCAACAGCATTATCAGACCGGGAATTATGAAGGCGCCGTAGCTAACCCCCTCGACCTCTCCCACACGTGATCCGATCGCTGCTCCAAACACCACAAAGTATAACGATGTCGAAATGATCGGAGATGCGATGCTCTGGAAAAGCGTCCTCCACGTGCGTGCCATCTCGACAAAATAAATTGAGCGTATTGCATAGATGTTCATTTTTTTTCACTCACCAGATCGACAAAGATTTCCTCAAGAGAGCTTTGGCTGGAATGGAGATCTCTGAAGTCAATTCCATGCTGATTCAGACATCTTAGCAAGCCGGCAATACCCGTTTGGTCGCAATGAGTGTCGAACGTGTATATTAGTTCGTTTCCGTCGGCTGAAAGCTCAAGCGACTGCCCGGCCAGTTCATCAGGAATTGATTCTATAGGATTCTGCAGGTGTAGCTTTAACTGCTTCTTACCCAGTTTTTGCATCAGCGCATCCTTGTCCTCCACTAAAATAATCTCGCCCTTGTTGATTACCCCGATCCGGTCAGCCATTTCCTCGGCCTCCTCGATATAATGCGTCGTCAGGATTATAGTCATACCGTTTTCTCTCAGACTCCTAACCATGTCCCACATATCACGGCGCAGTTCTACGTCGACACCCGCAGTGGGTTCATCGAGAAAAAGTATCTTCGGTTCGTGTGACAGTGCCTTTGCGATCAATACACGGCGCTTCATGCCACCCGATAGTGACATAATCTTCGAGTCCCTCCTATCCCAGAGTGAAAGATCCCGAAGCACCTTCTCAATATAGGCTGGGTTCGGGCGTTTCCCGAATAGACCGCGGCTGAAATTCATCGTAGCCCAAACGGTTTCGAAAACATCCGTGGTCAGCTCCTGAGGAACAAGTCCTATCTTGGCTCTTGCCGCTCGATAATCCGATACGATATCATAACCATCCGCTAGTACAGTGCCCCCGCACGGATTGACAATCCCACAAATGATACTGATAAGAGTTGTCTTTCCGGCGCCGTTCGGACCCAGGAGTGCAAAGATTTCTCCCCGGCGGATCTCCAGATTGATGTTCTTTAACGCCTCGAAACCGGAGGCATAGGTTTTGCTCAAAGCCCTGACTGAAATAATCGGCTGCACTGAATCTCCCTAATTGCTAGAAAATCTATATTATATCCAGTAGAAAGGGGACGCAAACCTTTTTATTTGTGGATTACCAATTACTACATTCGAGATGATAAGAGGAAATGAAAGGAAAGAGAGTATTGAATTGGAGATTGCTTCGAAACGTAGTTTCTCGCAATGACAATTTTTTTCTTTGTCTTGATACAAAGAAACAACCCCTCGACCCTTCGATGAAACTCAGGACTCAGTACAAGGCTGCCCAAAGAGTTAGCTAGAAATCATACACTCCGACTAAAAAATTTAATTCAACCACAACCCGGTCATCCTGAATTTATTTCAGGATCTAAAGAAAACAAGAGATGCTGAAACAAGTTCAGCATGACTGACTATGACATTCATCCCCTTAACGCAATTTTCGGAAGGCCAATTAAAATAAAAATATGAAACAAACTGTAAAAATGGTTGTCCACGAAATATGCAAGATCTACAGGAATGACGGTGCAGTTAGTATCAGGTTAAGGTTATTTCAAACTTAATTTTTAGAAATCACTTCTCACGCATGAGTACAGGAGACGCTTCTAGGCTGTCTATCTTAATTACCTCGCCGGTTCTTCTATTTACCTGGCCAAATTGCAGAACACCTGTCGGGCAAGATTGCACACAGGCACTGCACCTAACGCACTCCGGATCTTCCATTGGAATACCTTTGTTTGCAAAGTTCATTACATCTATTCCCTGATGGCAAAC
>JBAUII010000047.1:0-18796 GCA_049682815.1 Thermodesulfobacteriota bacterium
AGGGAAAAACACCTCAGAATTTCCCTGAATTTAGACTCCGAAATCTTTGCCCTTTTCAGATACCTGTTTTTCCCTTTATTTCCCATAACTTAGCATGTATTCTAACATGCTAAAGTTATCTAGACCCAAAGTTTTTAAATGAGATGAAATGTTAAAATCCTTGACAGAACATTCCAGTCGAAGGTATTATGAATACGTTCCACCTTCCGGTTGCCGCCGTTGCTTTTGGCTTTTTGCTAGGCTGCGGCGGCTTTATTTTATCCAGAGCTATATTTATGTGTGCGAAACATTTCTTGCTATGTAGTATTCAAATAAGCTATTATATTTTGGGGAGACATAAAAATCAATTGTTCTAGATCCAAGTTATTGACACAAGGGGCGAACATTTTCTTTGCAATTATGAATCTAGTTAATTTAAAATAGGATGGTTGGGGCCAGAAGTTTAAAACATAGCTTAAGGAGGTTTTAAAATGAGGGATGTTTATATTCTAGGTGTAGGAACAACAGCTTGTGGTAGATTTCCCGATAAGCCTGCCCATGTTTTAGGTCGGGAGGCAGCATGGGCTGCCATAAAAGATTCCGGCGTTCATCCTAGAAAAATAGAAATAGCCTTCTGTGGACATGTATATCAGGGAATGGGTGTAGGTCAGAGAGCCCTAAAGGAGATCGGTCTCGTTGGACAACCTACCATAAATGTCGAGGGAGCTTGTGGAAGTGGTACGCTTTCATTCTGGGAGGCCTGGAGGTCGATAGCCTACGGTCAATATGATATTGCGCTTGCACTTGGTGTAGAAAATCTAAGCCGGATTCTTTCTGGTGGGCCGCTGCCGCTTGAGGAAGATGATATAGAAGTTGCCCTAGGAATGGGAATGCCAGCCCTCTATGCTATGAGAGCGAAGAGATATATGGAAGAGTACGGTGTTACTCCAGAACAATTAGCTAAAGTCGTAGTCAAAAGCCGTAAACATGCTGCACTAAATCCTATTGCTCAGTATAGAAAAGAAATAACTATAGAGGAAGTGCTTAATTCACCGATGATAGCGGACCCCCTAACGCGTAATCAGTGCTGTCCGGTAGGAGATGCATCTGCCGCTGCTGTTCTTTGCTCTGAAGAGCTTGTCGATAAACTTGCTAAGAAGACACCAGTAAGAGTCTTGGGTTGTGCAGCTCAGTCTGGCAAGTATAGTAGTCCCGACAAATTGACGTGTGATCCTTCTGAAAACGTAGCCAGAACATCTGGAATGGCATATGAGATGGCTGGCTTGGGACCCGAGGACATGGATGTGGCTGAGATACATGACGCGTTCTCAATAGCTGAGATGTTGGTTTATGAGGCACTCGGGTTTTGCGAAAAGGGTTCTGGGGTACGACTTATTGAAGAAGAAAGAACTTCGTTGGGAGGGGATATTGTGGTTAATCCTGGTGGTGGCCTCTTATCGAGAGGTCATCCAGTAGGAGCTACGGGGTTGCTACAGACGGCCGAAATTGTGTGGCAGTTGCGTGGAGAGGCTGGAGACCGTCAGGTGAAGGGCGCAAAGGTGGGAGTAATTGAAACAATGGGTGGGGCTCAGCCAGCAATGGACGGAATTACGTGTGTGGTAAGTATATTAGGGGCTTAGGGTATATAAAGTTTTGTTACAGCCCTTGAAGACAAAAGAATCTGCTTGACAAAAATTATTTTATATAGCATAGTCAGTTTTTATATCATAAATTAGTCTCAACCAAAATTAAGGAGGGTATGAGTTATGGATATAGCTCGAAAAGATTTCTTTGATGTGATTGGATCAAGAAGATCCATAAGGTATTTTAAGCCTCAGCCTGTTGAGCCTGAGAAGCTTGAAACAATTCTACAAGCTGCTCGTATTGCCTCTCACATGGGGAATGCAAATGCTGTACAGGCCATAGTTTTTGATGATCCGGAAACCAAGGAAAAACTTAAACCGGTTGTTTCTGCTTTTAACGTGGCAATCATAGAAATGGCTCCTGTTATACTTATCTGGTTTATAGAAAGGGATGCATGGTATAAGGAAATTGCAGATCACTTAGCTGACCTTTATAAAGTGGGTGCTGTTAATCCATCTCATGGCTGGAGCCTAGAGTTCATTGAGAACGCAGCTAAACCCCGTCTTACCAGTTTTCCGACTGATGCAGTTGATTTTATGCTAGCCTCTGAATCCGGCATGGCAATGGCGCAGGCTCAACTGACAGCAGTAGCACTGGGATTGGGTGTTTGTTCGTTCGCCGGAATAGGGCCAAAGATTGCCGAGATTTTTAATCTGCCCGACCATTGTCGGTTTGTTTGGGGTATGGCTATTGGGTATCCGGCGGAAGATCCGTTAACTAGTGGCCAAAGGGTACGCAAGCCGTTCGAAAAGCTTTACTCCAAAGGTACTTACGGCAAGCCGTTCCCGAGTGACCCAAAGGTGGTGGAAACGCTTGAAAAATTGCATATGATTCAGGGACAGGCGGATCATTTGACGCCGGAAAGACTTGAGGAGATTAATGCTGTGTCTAGGGCAGCTGGCTTGCCTGAAAGGTCTGCTTAAATTGATAAAGGCGGCCTCGAGAGGCCGCCTTTATCTAGCTGTAATAATTCGTTAACTAAAAAACACTGCGTTATTTTGTGATAACTATGCTATTTTGCTTTGTTATCTTTATATCTGTTGATATGATATGGATATTTTATTAAAAACCGAGAGGAAGATAAACCATGGGCAAGAATTTTCTACTGCATTGTAAGGACATAGGAAACGATTGCGAAAAGAAATTTACAGGTTACAATGAGGGTGAGGTTTTAATGAAGGCAATTCAGCATATAATGTGGGTTCACAAGGTTGAAAAAATTACTCCAGAGTTAAAAGAAAAACTCCGCTCATTAGTAAAGGACAATTCATAGGGCATTTGGCCTCCTTTAATTAGATCTATATAGGCATATTTTTATCTTAAGGTACTGTAAACATTGAATAATGCAAGCGTTAAGGCAAAGGAGTTTGTGAGTCTTGTTTCATCCTCCTCGGCTGCAGTGGCCTTAACAGGTGCGGGAATCAGTACTGAGTCAGGCATCCCGGATTATCGATCCCCGGATACTGGGCTTTGGAAAAAGATGGACCAGTCTGTAGTTTCCTTAGAAGGGTTTTTGAGAAAACCGACTCAATATTACTCATTCGCCATTGATCTTTATCCTATTAGGCGGTCTTCAAAGCCTAATCCGGCACATTATCTGTTAGCTGAATTGGAAAAAAGGAAATCGCTGAGGGGAGTAATAACTCAGAATATAGATGGGCTGCACTATGATGCAGGGTCCAGCGCGGTTCATGAGTTACATGGTTCCCTGAGGCAAGCGGTATGTTTGAATTGTAGTTTTCTATATCCAATGGATGGTGTTATGAAGAGGGTGGTATCAGGGGAAAATCCGCCCTTATGCACGGAGTGCAGGGGCGTACTTAAGCCGAATGCGGTTTTCTTCGGGGAAGTGCTTCCCCGAATCCCGTGGGAAATATCATTAGATCTGACGAGCCAGACAGACCTATTCGTGGTTCTTGGATCTTCTCTCCAGGTTTCTCCTGTCAATATTCTTCCCGATATTGCCCTTCGTGCTGGTGCGAAGTTGATTATCGTTAACCTGACACCTACCCCTTATGACACGGATGCTACTTTAATTATCAGGCATAAAATTGGTGTTTTTGCTTCACTTGTTCTTGAGCTTTTAAGGTCAGAAGCTACTTATGATCGAAGCTGAGGTATTTATCTCTGATCCGCAAATAAGTTAAGCCTATTACTTAGAAAATTTTTCATATTTTAAGAAAACCTCTTGACAAGCTACTATCATTTGTGATATAAGTGAGTTAGATTGGTAAATGGGGTATTGAGTTAAATCAGAGTCAGCTTTTTTACCAACTATTTTTTTACAAACTAAAGGATTGGCAATAACCAAAGGATTGGAAACAATCCTGCTGAGAAAATCCATTATTAAGGAGGGCTTTTAATATGCCTAGTCACTTAAATGTTCCAACGAAGTATTGGGAACTAACAAAGGAGGTTCCACCACCTCCTGTGGAGAGAGACATAAAGTCCTGGATCATAGCTAATCCTTCTGATCCGCTATGGGACATCGATGTTCTCCCTCTAACTTATACGGACAGCCGCTGGTCAGCTTTTGTTGTAAGCGTTACGGAAGAGGCCAGAAAGCGGCTTTGCCCTAATCCACCCCTTGAGGTATGGGATGGAGATAATGCAGACCTGGTAGAGTTCTGGTACGTTGAGCATAAGAATACTATGCTGGGTCCGTATCTTGAGTTTGGGGTAACAATTTCCGCTACCTATAAGGATCCTAAGGGGAATGTTTGGAAAGCGGGATACTACCCATACATGTACCTTACTGGCGATGCCCCAGTAGACGCGGGGCGTGTACTAGGATTCCCAAAGAAGATGTCCTACATTAGAATCACTACCCATGGTGGTGAGAAGGGTACGGATTTCTTCGGATTTGCAATGTCCCGTAATGGGTATCTATTGCATAGTTCTACAGGACGGTTTGACGACAAACAGGTCACCCCACCGTATTTCTATGGTAAGGTTGACTGGGGTAAATTTAATATGAAGGTTGTTACCAGACCGGATGTTTCCAGTTCTGAGTGGCAGCTGACATATATACCTTCGGAGCTACCGGCCGCTTTTAATATTAAGGGACACCGCTTCCAGATTAAGCCGGAGCATACGCGAACGGCTTCTGGCGATGCCATTAACTGGTTTATGCAGGCTACTCCATTTGATAACATGGGCGCTGAGATAAAGTTGACTGATAAAGGGGTTACTGGTCTTATCTCGTTCGTGTTTGATCTTGTGATTCCGGTGCCTAAGGTACTCTGGAGGCATACATACGAGCGTCCCGCTAGCTATAGGGGATATGCGACGCCTTACAAGTATGGACTCCGTCAGCAGTTCCCAATTAGTCAGGGGTCATGAGTGTGTTGCTTTGTTATTTGTTTGTTGTTAAAAAAGTAAAAATTCAATAGGAGGTATATGTAAATGGGTTTACAGGCAAATGAATATAGTTATCCATGGTTAGATGAAGGCGAAGTGCCCCCTCTTCCATTGGATAGAGACAGGATTCACATTATAAGCCAGGGTGTAGCAGACCCGGTCTTTGATTACGATATTGTCCCGCTGACTTACACGGAAAGCCGCTGGATGGCATATGTAATCCGTGCAGATATAAAGAATATGAAGCACGTTAGTCCCGAACCTCTTAATATACAGGACGATGTAATTGAGTTCTGGTATGTTATACACAGAAATACGATGCTTGGTCCGTACATGGAAATGGGAGTAACTTTCTCTGCTACAGTAGATTCACCGGATGGCCAGACATATAAAGCGGGTTATTACCCCTATATGTATCTTTCAAACGACTCCCCGATTTTTGCAGGGAAAGAGCCATTTGGATTTCCAAAGAAGGCCGCCTATATTGCCGCGTTTGAGCATGGGACAAACAATAACTACTTCAATATGTTGATGGAACGGCGCGGTTATATTCTCCATACGGCTAATGGTCGTTATTCTGATAGGCCGCTTTCGGCAAGGCCAACATTCTATGGTAAGACTGACTGGGGTCGTATGAACTATCGTATCACCACAGAGCCGGACGTAGAAAAAAGCATACATGAGGTTACATATCTTCCGTCTGAGCTTCCTCCTCAGTTCGGAACGGGGCACCGCTTCCAGTTGAATCCACAGAGTATTCGTACAGCTACGGGTGATGATATTCGTAGTTGGTACCTGTCGGGGACCCCATATGACTACATGGGTGGACAAATTCCGGCTACAGAAGTGGTTGGTCTTATCAGTTTCACATTCAATCTGATTATTCCACCGGCTAAGACCATATGGACAAAAGTGATCGAGAGAGATCCGTCAAAAGACTTTGCGATGCTTCTTTACGCCACACCATTCAAGTACAACATGCGTCACCGGTTCATGCTCCCACAGTATAGCCAAGCTTAATAGGACTAGAGACTGTGATTTGGTGCAGGGCTGTTTTTAACAGCCCTGCATTTTTATGGCTAAGATGTACTCATACAGATTTTGGAGATCCCTATTGGGTCAAAGATTATAATTGTAATCTTTAGTTCCAATAGGGATTTATTATGTTAATCTTTTGAGAAGCAGTGGTAGTACTTAACGCCTTATGTAATTGGGCTAAGAATTACGCAATATCTGCAATAGTATTATTAGAGATTTAAGGGAGAAGGTGGACTAATATTTCAAATCGGAACATAGGTTTACACAATAAGGCGATATGGGGACGGGAAGTTCTATTGTATGGGAAGAGTATCGTCTTAATGTATTTTGATTTTATGCTTTTGCTGGTATGGTTTACGTGAGGTCGGTTAAAGGATATTATTCCTTGCATATGCTGAAGGTCACATTAGTCTACGATATTTGAACAAGCAGCATGGTTAAGTCTAATTGATAATTGAGTAAGGAATACAGAGAAGATTACACAACCAATTTGGTTGTGTAATCCTCTCTGTAACTATTTTTGCCTCCATTTACTTAATTTTTAACCGGGCACTCCACCAAATGGATTCCATTTCTCTGTCAGAAGTAGCATTCCGGGAATTAAGAGGGTGAGAAAAGACTCGATAATAAATAACCATGCTACTAGAGGCGCTAAAGCCTTTCCCAGGGCGAGGGCAAAGAATGCAAGAAATACAAGCAACGCCCATGCTAGGCAGAAAATGGCAAACCACATTCCGGCTGGACCCAAAGAAAAGAAGTGGTAAGCATACCAAACGAACACAATGGTTGCAAACAGGCAATACCAACCAAGTCCTTTGCCATCATAACCATTAATAAAAATGCCAGCAACCATAAAGTAGATAAGAGCAAAAACGGAAACCAGAGCGAAAGCAGCAGTCAGACCTAGTGTGTGAAGTTGATATGCTGCTATAGCGATCAATATACCTACCCCTAAGTTAAGTACACCTATCTCCTTTGCTCCAGTTTTTCCAAGCAAAGTCATCCCGTTACCAAAGAACACAAATCCAACCAATAACAGTACATACCCGAGCAAACCTTCTACTGGAACCATATCTCTCCATACCTCCTTTCTTATTGATTTATTTTATAGGCCCCCTGACCACCCAATCTACCACTCTAAATATTGTTTAATAGGACTTTTAGCATATTTTACATACATATGTCAAGGGAATTTTTTATTGTTAATCAAATTTACGTTTAGGAAATAGTTGGAAAGTCATCCTAATTGTCTGTAAATAAATGATAATGAGTTTTAAGGCTATTTAATCAGATGGCAGGTTTAGATGGTATGGAATATTACGATAATAAATAAGGCATGTGGCACAAATAACTCACGAAGCTTCTTTTCTCTGGACTAAAATTACCCACTTACCCTTCTGGACGATCTCTTCATTTTGGTTGTGGACATTAACCTCAAATGTAAGGAATCCCATGTTCGGGCGCTTATGCTCTTTTTTTTCAGCGAGCTTACGTGTTATACGGATAGTATCGCCAAATTTTACAGCGCCGGAAAACCGCCAGTCTTCAAGTCCCATAAAAGCGACCGTTGCCAGTCTCGGCATAGTGAACCAAAGCCCTGAGGCAATTGAAAGAACACATAGTCCATGGGCTACCCTAGTACCGAAGACAGTCTTTTTAGCGAATTCCTCATCAATATGCATGTTGTTAAAATCACCAGATAATCCTGCAAAGCTTATAACATCAGTCTCGGTAACTGTTCTACCGGTACTCAAATGCTCATCGCCAACATTTAAGTCCTCATAATATAGACGGGTCGGTTCTTGTGACATATCACTCTTACCCCTTTATTATGTTTTAACTAGAAGACAAGCGGGTTAGCCCTCCAACTCCAGTAACCAAACTCTAAAAATACTCAGCGCATTATGTTGCCCAATTATAGTTATCTGTTACTACTTATGTATAGGTCTAAACTTAGGTAGAGCCACCTCGGGTGTTACATCGTCAAAGACAACCTCCACATCCATTCCGATATGAACATCTTTGGGATCACAATCCACAACGTTCGTCATCATTTTCACACCTTCTTCGGTTTCCACCAGAGCAACTACATACGGAGGCTCTCCCTTATAAGCTTTTGTGGGCCCCATGTGATGAATCGCATATGTCCAAACCTTAGCTTTCCCACTTGCTTTAATCCACTCAATATCCTCAGACATATCTTCACCAGGAGAAATCGCCCGCGGATAGAAGAAGAATTTGTTGGTAGTCCTAGATCTTGGCAGAACAAACTCATGCCTCTTACATGCATCCCAATAAGGTTTGGTTTCTGGACGAAATTCTGGTAGCGGTTTTTCATATTCCTTTTCTTCTGTCATTTCCAGTAGTTCTCCTTAAAATTTATGAAAGTGGTTCTCTTCCCAAAACAACTGTACTATGTGCAGAAACGATACCGCCGTTCCCATGTACTAAGGCTACCTCGGCATCCTTTACCTGCCTTCGCCCAGCCTCTCCTCTTAGTTGAGTAGTGGCTTCAACCACATGATGCATAGCACCCAGATGGGCTTGAGACAGCAATCCCCCGTGGGTATTAACAGGAAGATCTTTACCAATCTCCATACGACCCTCAAGTGCAAATGGTCCGCCTTCTCCCCTAGGGACGAATCCAAGTCCTTCCAGTTCTAAAAGAACGGTTATAGTAAAACAGTCATAGAGGAAAGCAACGTCAACATCTTTAGAACCTATACCGGCTGTTTGGAATGCCTTCTGGCCAGAACTCTCAATTGCATTATATATCTGATTTAAATCTTTTAAGGTAGTAAGATATTGATGCGAGTATCCCTGCCCCATACCCCAAAGATATACTAAGGGCTTCTGGATTCCAAGCGCCTTTGCCTTTCTTTCAGTTGTAACAATAAAAGCGGCGCCCCCGTCAGAGATAATAGAGCAATCGTACTTATGAAGGGGTTCAGCTATGATACGAGAGTTAACAACATCTTCTATAGTTAGAGGCTCCTTATTCATTGCGTTTTCCTTCATTGCAGCGTGCTTACGCATGGTAACAGCGACAGCGGCCAGATGCTCTTGCTTGGCACCATAATCATGAATATACCGCTGAGCTGCAAGCGCATATCCCCCTGGCGTCGTCAAACCATAAGGAAACTCAAATTCGGCATGACACATCTCTCTAATAAGTGCTACCATTCCAGAGGATGATATCCCTGAAAGAGTATTGTCCCCTCTTACACAGAGTACCACCTCAGCCTGGCCCGAAGCAATAGCCATAGCTGCTTCAGCCACCATCCAGACAGCAGTTGCCCCACCTATAGCAACAGATGAAAAGAATTTTGGTCTAAGGCCAAAGTAATCCGCAAAGGTGGTACAGTGCATAAATGTATGCTCTACTAGCGAAAATGCGGTGACAAGGCCATCTACGTCTGATTTGCTGATACCAGCATCTCCAATTGCGATCTTTGAAGCTTCCGAGAGAAAGTGAAAGGAGCTCTTATCAGGAATCTTCCCCTGATCAGTCTCTCCAACTCCAGCTATGACAATTTTGTGCTTCTTCAAAGCTTCACGGGCATCGTCTATTCCTGGAATTGTACTAGCCATTTAATCACCCCCTGTAAAGGAATTGTCTTGAAGCGAATTATATTAAATCGACATTTATAAAAGTCAACCTTATAAATCTAAAGTAATTAAGATAAGTTAAATAGATTTAGGCCAAGAGAACAAGAGTCAATATTGGAACCAGCTAAATCCCGAGTTCGCGTGAAATCACTATGCGTTGGATTTCGGATGTTCCCTCAGTAAGTGAAGCAAGTTTCGCATCTCTATAGTACCTTTCTACAGGATATTCTACTCCGTATCCATATCCACCTAGTACCTGTACAGCTTCAGTAGCTACCCATTGCACTACCTCAGCCGCATAAAGTTTGGCCATAGAAGCCTCTTTCACACACCTCTTGTCATTACTGTAGAGCCATGCAGCTTTGTAAACCAATAGCCTAGCGGTTTCTATTTTCACAGCCATATCAGCCAACTTAAAACTTATAGCCTGGAATTTAGATATAGGCCTCCCAAACGCTTCCCTTTCCTTTGAGTATCCAAGGGCGTATTCAAAAGCAGCTTGAGCCAATCCAACAGATTTGGCTGCGTGTGTAATTCTCGCCCCAAGAAGGGTAGCCATAGCGCGCTGAAAACCACCTTCGCCGCCCAAAAGATTTTCTTCTGGTACCTCACAGTCTTCAAAAACCAACTCCGATGTGTCCGCAGCCTTATGACCTAGTTTGTGCACCTTTCCACTTACCTTGAATCCTGGAAGGCCCTTTTCAACAACGAAAAGGCTAATACCTTCACCTTTTTTACTTTTATCTGTGTAAGCAGCGACAACGGAAAAATCACACATGGTTCCATTTGTAATCCATGTTTTAGTCCCATTAATTATATACTTGTCCCCATTTTTTACAGCCTGACTACGAATACTACGAGCGTCAGATCCAGCACCAGGCTCGGTAAGACCTAGTGAACCTATTTTCTGTCCTGCAATGCCAGGAACCAGATATTTTTGTTTTTGCTCTTCGGTCCCAAACTTATATATTGGGAAACAAGCTAGGCCTACATGGGCATTTATACACATAGCTATTCCTGCACATATACGCCCCATCTCTTCTGCAAAAATGCAATCCGTTACTTTGTCTAATCCTACCCCTCCATATTCTTCGGGGAATGTTATCCCCAAAAATCCCATCTCTCCGAGCTTAGGAAAAAGTTCCTTAGGAAAATCCTCTTTCTTTTCGTACTCTTCGACAAGTGGGTCAATCTCGTTTTGCCCAAACTCTCTTATTGTATCCCTGAACATGTTTTGTTCATCTGTAAATTCAAAATCGAGAGGCACCCATTTCCCTCCTAACTTAGAGTATTTACTCACATATGAAAGGAAAATCTGAAAACCGCTTTGAGTATATCATGTGATTGGCAAGTGTAAAGCAATTATCATAAAGTATATAAAACTTGAATAGTTAAATTACAATTCGCTCTACTTCATCGAGAGTAATCTTATCACCAGTACGGTCATAGAGTTTGGTTGTTCTAGGGGAACTGTGTGCTGCTAGAATCTGTGCACGTTCTAATGTCCCACCATTCTCAAGGTAGCTAGTAATACCAATAGCTCTAAATGTGTGACATCCTATGGGTGTAGTTATTCCAACCTGTTTAGCTCGCCTCCGTATCATGCGATATACATCTGCCGGAGCCATATAATTATTTGTAAGCTTGCGAGACTTACCCAAAACTGTTCTAAACAAAGGCCCCTTCGCATCTTCCCAGAGACCCGAGATATTAATATAAGTATCTATATATTCTTCCAATTTGTGATGAGCAGGCACTTCGTGGAATTTGCCACCTTTTTCATGCAAACGCAGCCACCAGCGTTTTCCATTTTTATAGTAGTCTCCAACCCGCATCCCTACGACAGCTCCCACCCTAGCAAAACTATAAACCATAGTAGCTATAAGAGCCCGATCACGAAGGCCCATTACTGATGAAATGTCGATCTTCTCCAAAAGCATCCGAGTCTCATCTTTAGCAAGAATTGGTGTTTTCCCCCTTCTAAGAACGTACTTAGGACCTCTGACAGATAAAGCGGGATTTACAGGTATTACGTGACCAACTACCAGCCAATCAAAAAGCATCCTTATCGCCGCCAGATGCTGTTTCACAGTTGGAGTTGACGCAGTATGTTGTTCAATATATGCCGCTACTACTAGCGGCCCAATTTGCTCAAACTTAATTCCCCTAGCTCCACACCAGTTCAAGAAGTTGACGACCGCTCTATAGTATGCCTTTCTGGTATTCGGGTTTCGAATATTCACAGCAAAAAACTCGATGAATTGACGGCAAGTGTCGTCACCGGAAGCGGCGATAATCGTGGGCATTCCAATCGCATGTGACTTAGTTGAATCTATCGAACCGTATTGTGCAATTTCTTTCATAATCTATGTCTCATATTCTCCGCGCAATGAATAGTGTAACATAATGTCCTTTATGTTACACTAAATCCCCTAAAAAATACATCCCTCGATGATCACAGATTACACCGGACCTCCTTGATTGCATACCTATCATGAAATCTATGTCGCACTCAGGTATTAGGTATTCTCTCCCTCCATTTTGTATCGCCAAAGTGCCATGTGTGTACATTGCTAAGAGTCCTTTTACAAAATACGTTAGGTATATGCTGTCAAAAGTACCCCTTAATTCACTATTCTGAGACACAATAACTTCAAGGATTATAACGCCAGATCTAGATGCTCAGTAATTAGGTCACGCTTTTGGTAAAATGAATTAACCAAAGGAGGCCTAATGAAATATCAAGATATTGTTATTGTAAAGTGATGGATACCGATATTAGAAGAATACGAAAGAACTAAGGCCAAAGTAGCTCCTCGACGGTTTAAGCTTGTGAAGGATCTATGTGAAGCTCATCACACATCCAAAAAAAATCTAAGTCGCTGCTATCACAAAATCGTGAGCCGACTGGGGCACATGAGAAGGTCCATCTTACGCTAAAAACAGAGGCAACAGTGCCAGGAACAAATAACCTCAGAGCACAGCAGAGGAGATTTGATTTATGGAGGAGGGAATTTAACGAGAACAGGCCACACGAAGCACTTAAAAAGTATCATCGATCGACAAGCGGGTATGACAGAGGGATAAATAACAAAAGGATCTTGACGAGTTTAGCACAGTATAAGAAACTAAAAAGCTAGTCATGACAGTACGAAACAAGTTTTCAAAGCGTGCACACATTTCAGGGCGTAAATCTAAGCAACTTTTGAAGCCATTTAGTGAGGATCTTACAGCTACTCAGATAACAAATATAATATCAATAAATAGGAACACAGTAAACCGTGTACTATACTAGTAAGGAGGTGTGTGAGCATGTATTGCAAGGTCCGGGACTATTTCAATAACTGTGTATTTTCAAAATTCCCTGATTTACCCTATTCTCAACTAGGGCATATATATATAATATGATACATAGCTGTGCATATATGACAGACCAATTATTGATAGGTCTGGTTCATTTTCTTTCAAGATCCCTGACGGCCATAAAAAGTGATTTTAGTACCGAGCTATCAGAGGGAAAGACCCTTTTGGCATCTGTTACCTTTCGGAACTTGCTATTTACGCTTTCAATCAGGTTTGTGGTGTAAATGACCTTTCTTATCTCCACAGGGTATCTAAAATAGGTCATAAGAGATTTCCACCTCTCTCTCCAGGATTTGATTATATGAGGATACTTACTAGCCCACTTCTTTTCAAACTCGTCCCTGGATGAGCTCGCACCCTCCAGAGTTGAAGCACCATAAACCGTCTTCAGGTCCTTGCTAAGCTCCCTTTTGTCCTTCCATGACACATACCTCAAAGTATTCCTGATCTGATGTATAACACACCTCTGTATGTCTGAGGCCGGATACGTTGCAGCAATTGCCTCTTCAAGCCCATTAAGACCATCTACACTGAATATAAAAACATCCCTAACCCCCCTACTCTTAAGGTCATTCAACACACCGAGCCAAAACCCACTGCTCTCCTTTGCACTTACCCAAAAACCCAGTATCTCCTTCATCCCATCTAGCCCCAAACCTATTACCAGATATATTGCCTTATTTAACACCTTGCCTTCTTCCCTTACCTTGTAGAAAATGCAGTCAAGCCATATCACCGCATATGCCTCCCCAAGGGGCCTCAACTGCCACTCCTCTAATCGAGGCAGCATTCTATCCGTAAGCCTCGATATGAGCGATGGACTTAAATCCACTCCGTACATGTCCTCCAGTATATCCTGGATGTCTCTTGTCGTCATACCCTTCGAATACAGAGCTACTATCTTGTCCTCAAGGTCATCCAACACACTCTGACGCTTCTTAACTATCTGAGGCTCGAACTCCGACTTCCTGTCTCGTGGAACTTCTAGCTCTACCTCTCCACTATCGCTTTTCACAGTCTTAGTACTGTAACCGTTTCTCACATTAGAGGGTTTTGTCGATTCATCTTTGGGTGGCTTGTTCTTTGGATACCCCAGATATTCCTCAAGCTCACCCTCAAGTGCTTCTTGTAGCGTTTGCTTAATTAAATCTCTTAGCTGGGTTTTTATCTCTTCTGTCTTTTTATTCGTACTGTCCATAAGTGTGTCCTCCTTACATATATTTTATCTATACACACTTTATGAAACAGTCCCCAAGGTCCACAAACTAAACTTCACATACACAGTCGAATCCCGTTCATTTTACCACATCCACAGTTGTAGGCTTATCGTAGCCCAGCTTTACTGGAACACTGAAGCATTCAACACATATCCCTCCTCCACGTATCCTAAATGTTCCACCCTGTTCACATAAAGCTCGCTCCCATTCCAAACATTAGGTACTCACCTCACACTTCTTTCCAAGTACCCAATAACAGAAATGATATAGAGCCACCCCGTCACCATCTATAAGTTCCTTGCCAGTAAAATCACGCATCCGTATATTACATCCTACCATTTCCCTTCAAATTTGTTCCTTTCAGCCCCCTTTCCCTCCCCCCAGCCTTGAATTATTCCGAAAAAATTATCAAAATGCCCTAGCTAGTACTCTATATCTATTCCCTTTAGTTGGATCATTGCTTCTATCCGGTATCGTTTCTATTAGTCCTCTACCCTCCAGACCCTTTAGTACCTTCTTTATCATAGCAATACTCATATTGCACTTATCCGCCAATGATTTCTTGCCTACATGATCTGTTATTCTTCGTTTAACGCCATAGCTTAACCGGTATAGTCTTATAAGTAATACCTGCTCATAGGGACTGAGCGTTGGCAATACTTCATCAAATAGAAACTGAGGTGTCATGAGATATGCTTTACTAGGGTGCATTAGAGGTGGATCCTGTGGTACCTCGGTTACATTATAGCTCGGCGCGAGGATAACCGAGCTATCAACGCCCAGTGGGGTAATAGCTGAGTTATGTTGTAGCTGGATCTGGTGTAACCTAGTAGATGGCCCCTTTCTGATTTTTTCCTCCCCTTTTTGCTCTAACTCTTTTGGTTTAATTTCACCTGAAGCCAGACTAGGAAGTGGTCCAGGTTTTTCTTCCTTCTTCTCTGAAGGGCAAGGGAGTACCTTCTTTAATGCTTCACTGACGAGATCCGATGTACTGCCGCCTATAAGTTCTTCAAGAGGCGGCAATATCTTCCTTTGCCTTTCCTTTTTCTCTTCCATAAAGGTCTAAGACTTCCTTAGCCAATTTAGAAAAATCAAAATAACCTGAACAGGTTGTATTATAAAAATACAGAGGTTTTGATACAGCGAATGATTTTGAAATGTCTGTATTTTCATGAATGATGCTATCAAATAGTAACTGTCCTAAAAGTTCTTCTACCGCTGACTTAATATCTCTATCAATTATTCTCCGTCTGTCAAATTGATTTAAGATACACCTGAAATAAAGACCGCCCTTGCGATATTCCCTCCTTATCTGACCAATCGTTCTCATAAGGTTAACAAGCCCATCGAGCGCAAATTTTTCAGTATTACAGATTATATAAATTTCATCTGAAGCAACAAGAGCATTTATAGTAAGGAGTCCCACGACAGCCGGGGGGGTATCAATAAATACGAAGTCGTAAGAATTCTTAAGATCACTAAGACGCGTATCTAACCGCCTGTCTCTATTATATTTCCCAAGGAGATCAAGCTCTATGTTGGCGGCTGAAATGTTTGAGGGAACTAAATCAATTCCCCATTCTGTAGGTATAATAAATTCGTTTATATCAGCGTTATCATCTAGCAAGAGCGGCGCGAAGGACTTTTCTGGTACCGAGCCAAGAAGGTAGGAAGTAGAGTTGGCTTGAGGGTCCAAGTCAATGAGAAGACATTTCTTTTTATATTGTTGTGCTAGGAATACAGGAAAATTCGTTGCAACTGTTGTTTTCCCTACACCGCCTTTCTGATTAGCGAGTGAAATTACCTTCAATAATGCTTCTCCTCCGTTGGCAGGTTTAATCCTTATAACGGGCCGTGTCCTGGGTTTTATTGCCCGATTTTCCCTTAAAAGGCTTCATAAAGATTTCTAAGTCAGCTTCTCGTATCCTTGTTAATGTATTTATTTTAATAGCGTTTAATTTCCCCTGCCTTATCCAGCCTCTTACTGTGTTGGGATGGACCTTGAGTAGGCTTGCCACTTCTTCTACCGTGTAGAAATTGTTAGCATTTGTATCCATTGCTGTCTCTTTTATCATATCGTGTAATATTTGTCAACAGATTTTGTAGCCAAAAAAATGTTTGAACTAAAAATACTACGAAATGAAAAAGGATTAAAAAGGGCTGTGGAGGCACATGCCGGTGAATAATTAAGTCAGAGTACAATTTCTCTTTGCCTTTAAGCAAGTCTGTAAGGATTTGTGCCTCCCTCGTCGGCAGCACCGGACCAAGGAGCACTAAACCATTGCGCTCGCTTTACACCCTGACCTCTAGAGATACAGTCTATAGCTCAATTTGATAAAAATATAAAAAACGCTTTCAAAGAGCTACAAATAATGATAGAATGGCTGGATCACTTTCAGGGAGGTAGAGTAAAGCGAAAAAGATAAGCACGACTCAGCAGCGCTTAGTCAGAAGCGCGACCGAGATTGCCCTAGACAATCCCCAGGAAATACTTTTTCAGCATACCATTCTATGCCAAGCGGGCTTGCCATACCGAAGCCAGAAAGAACTGCGCCGTTGGCAGCGGCAAAATGGATGGGCAAGTCTTGAAATAGAAGCTGGCAGGGCGTTCCATCCTCTCAAAAAGAAATATATGGACCTTCCCCTGCCTTTCGGGCCTAAAGCAAGACTTATCTTGATCCACCTGAACAGTGAAGCCATAAAAACGGGAACGCCGGTCATCGATGTCGAGGATTCAATAACGGCTTTTATCAAGCATCTCTTAAAGCGCAGTCCGAACGGACGCGAAATCAGACATTTCAAGGATCAGCTATCATCCCTATCCACTGCTACGATCCGCCTTGCGATCCTTGCCCTGGACCGTGCGGTGCAGATCAACACACAAATTGTCACAGCTTTTGAACTCTGGTTTCTCAAGAACCCGAACCAGAGAGTCCTATGGCCCTCAACCGTCAGATTAAGCCAGGAGTATTTTGACACGCTGGTGAAACATGCCGTACCACTGGATGAGCGCTCCATAGCCGCCTTATCGCATTCCCCTATGGCATTGGATGTCTATGTCTGGCTAGCGCAGCGCCTGCATAGGATCGATCCCGGTAAGCCGCAATTTATACCGTGGCAAGCGGTATACCAACAATTCGGCCAAGGTTTTGCGCGTATCAGGAAATTCAGGGAAAAATTTTTCTGGGTCTTAAAACAGGCACAAACCCAATATCTGGCAGCACGGATAGAAGCTGACAGAGGAGGGGTCACCCTGCGGCAGAGTCCCCCACCCGTCCCCAAGCGGTTTATCGCGATTGATGGTGGTAATCTGTCGGATTAAACAGCCCTGCCTGTGGAAAAACCCTGTGATTTAGACCAGTTATCCACAGGACATTGGGGGCGCCAATTTACGGGCGTTTGGGGGCGCGCTTCCTATCCTCCACTTATTATTCTACGGGCGTTTGGGGGCACAACCCTATAGTATAAATAGCCTATATGTACATACCGATAGTATCAGACGACTACGATCTAAAATATATAACTGGAAATTTTATAGTTTATAGAAAACAAAATAGCTACAAAAAAACTCACTCTTGAAAAATTCACTATGGTATTTCTTTTTCTTGATAATATTTCCTTCAATACTCCTAATATATAATCCTAGCTCTGGAATACTTTCTTTTAGACGGAGAACTTACCTAGTTTTTATCATAAAAATTCATCAATGCAAGAACCTTCGTTTTCAATATCAAAAATCTCTTCGGCTTTCAGAACCGGTGAATCTCCCATGCAGTTGTGCCATAACCCAAGACCCTCTATTCGTGGCTTTAGATTGTGGCTTCTTAAAATGTTCATTATTAATTTTGGCTCTAGATAAGATTAGAGCATGTTTTTTCTTAAAATATTCAACAGAATTTTGTAAATATCTTTCTCTCTATTATTAAACCTGAACTCAGACTCCTTCAAATGGAGATTAAAATTCTTTTTACTGACTCCGTTAAATTTCTGCATCCTTCTTTTAGCAAAGCTCCAGAATGATTCTATCCCATTTATATGTGATCTTCCATTAGAGAATTTGTTGTCCCTGTGATCCACTCTGAAATGTTTTGAATAACCTATATCAACCAACCCGTTGTACCCCCTCCATTTGTCGGAATGAACTACACTCTCAACCTCCACTCTACCCCTGATAATAGCCTGTAACGTTGCTCTTGAGCAATCAGGCACTATCTCCGTATACACCTTCCCGTTCCTCTCCAATATCCCGAATACGATTGTCTTCCCGTATGATCCTCTACCCCTTTTACCCTTTATCCTCTTTGCCCCAAAATACGACTCATCGACTTCTACCTCACCACTAAGTGGAAATTCATTGTCGCATATGTTTCTTATCTTCTCCCTCAGCTTCTTGTAGACTCTGTTTGTTGTGGGCCTCGATATACCTGTTAATTCCGACGTCTTCGTAGCCGTTATATCAAGGGAAAAACACCTCAGAATTTCCCTGAATTTAGACTCCGAAATCTTTGCCCTTTTCAGATACCTGTTTTTCCCTTTATTTCCCATAACTTAGCATGTATTCTAACATGCTAAAGTTATCTAGACCC
>JBAUII010000048.1:0-64154 GCA_049682815.1 Thermodesulfobacteriota bacterium
GTCGGCATTCCAAAAATTGCGTTAAGAAAATCAGAAACGAAAAAATCTCCCTAAATCCCCTCTAACTCCCCTTTTATCTAAAAGGGGAGGATTTATTTGTGCCCTCCTTTTTACAAAAGGAGGGTTAGCGATTAAAGGGCCCATTCTGAGAATCTGTACTTTCGTCCTTATTCAAAGGAGGATTAAGAAGGATTACCGACAGCCTCGTCCAGCGGGTGAAGGGTTGTTTCATTGTATCTGTGCTGAACCATGTCCTGACGATAGGTCAGGATCAATTCAGTATCAAGACAAAGGAGTCAGAACGAGAAATGAGATATTTCTTGGAGCGAGGCAGACCAAGAAGATCTTCTAGGAAAGTTATGATTTGTCGAATGAATTACGGCTACGCCAAGGCGACTTGATAAACAAATAATACCATAAACAAAACTTCATCATTATTGTTGACAAAAATTGGGCATGCGTCGGGATATTTGTCACTTGTGAAGATACAAACCCGCCAGATCCTTGCACCATGTTTCTCAGTTACCCATTTGAAGGACAACCCTAAATTTTGGCTTACCATGAAACATTCTTTCATAAGCTTCATTTACGAATTCAAGAGGAAATGTTTCGACCATGGGTCTGATACCGGCAAGTTTACTGAACTCCAGCGCGTCCTCCGAGTCCTTGGCATGGCCTGAATACCAGCCTATTATCGACTTTTTCCCCATTAACAGCTGAGCTGGAGCGAATTCTATCGGATCGGCCGTAAATGCGATCAGGACTAGCTTTCCATTAGCACCTAATCCGTTAATTATGTTCGATATTGCTTTACTACTCGGAGCGGTTGCCAGAATAACCTTTGCTCCTCCCAATTCCTTAAGGGAATTAGCCGGATCGGTTTCATTACTGTCAATATAGTGGTGTGCCCCTAACTGTGACGCCAGTTTTTCGGATTCTTTTCCTCTCGCGATTGCTACGGTGTTGAAGCCCAATTTATTAGCGTATTGAATTGCTAAATGTCCCAAACCTCCAACTCCTAAGATGGCGACCAGATCTCCGGCATGGGCGCCGGCATGACGAAGAGAATTGTATGTAGTAATGCCTGCGCAAAGTAAGGGGGCTGCTTCGATACCGGTGAATTCATCCGGAACTTTAGCCAGACCCTCCTGATAAGCGATCATATATTCACCAAAACCACCATCATAGGTGAGGCCAGTTATCTGCGGATTAAGGCAATTTGCAAAATCACCCGTTCGACATGGCTCGCACTGAAAACATAGACCCCCCTGCCAGCCGACTCCGACACGCTGTCCTTTTTTCCATGCCGTAACAGCTCCACCAACTTTGTCTATATAACCGACTACTTCATGACCCAGAACGCGAGGATAATCAATTGCGAATGGCAAATGACCTTCTTTAATATCAGAATCGCCATGGCATATCCCACAGGCTCCAACCTTTATTCTGACCTGTCTTTCCCCTGGTTCGGGAATGTCTCTCTCCACTATCTCGAAATCTCTACCAGGTTGGGTTATTTGCGCAACTTTCATTCTTGCCATTTTTTGCTACCTCCCTCAGTTACGATTTCAAAAAATTGGGACAGTCCACAGAGGCACAGTCTCTATTTATTCTTCCGTCATAAAATAGAGTTTAGCCAGTCTTAAATTAAGTACAAGATTGTTAGGAAATAGGGGATACGACAACGGATGAGATTGCCTGGGGCGCTGCCCTCGCGATGCCACTTGAGAGGATTCCCGATAAAGCGCGTGGCAGAACGTTATTATCGGGAAGCATCGGACAACAAGATTTTGATCAGCAATCCATAATTATTTCTGTTCTTTGTCTTGATACTAAAACGAGTTCAGCACAAGTACAATGAACCAAAAATCAAGGCTGCCGGAAATCCTCCTTAATCCTCCTTTGGAAAAGGAGGAAATTCCCTCTTTTTTAAAGAGGGATTTAGGGAGATTTTTTCGTTCCTGATTTTTTTAATACTCAATAGATCCTGACCTATCGTCAGGACATGGTTCAGCACAGGCCGCAATTTTTGGAAGGCCGTTCAAGTCCTTTTCATACTGTAAAAAATGGGGATAGTCCACGAATGTACAGTCCCCATTTTTTTCTGATTTCTTATCATTACTTACTTTCCTACCAAAGACTTGTGTAATTGTCCTATTATAAGTGGGAGGAGACTCATTACTATAACGAGAATCCATCCCTCTTTTCCGGGATCGACCACCTTTAGCACGTCGGCGAAACTAGGTATATAAACAGCGCATAAAATCAAGAGTGTGCAAAGACCAAGGGCTCCCCATACATAGGTGTTTCTCGTTATATCATTCTTAAAAATCCCCGACCCTATATCACGCATATTAAAAACATGCCAAAGCTGCACAAATGCCAAAGTTAGGAACGACACGCTAACAGCTTGCTTTACTTCCATATTAAGCCATTTCAACGCTAGAAGCAGCGCACCCAGAACCGATAAGGTCATAATCAGTCCATATCCGGAAATTATCAACCAATGTCCGGAAGATATTATGGGCTCCTTTGGGTCGCGAGGTGGCCTTTTCATTATCTGTGGATCTCCTTCACCCACGCCCAGAGCAAGGGCCGGGAAAACATCCGTGACGAGATTTAGGAAAAGAATCTGTAGGGGAAGAATTGGAAGGGGTATAGCGGCAAGTGATGCGAGAAACACAACCATTATTTCACTTGCATTGCATGATAGGAGGTAGATTACGAATTTACGAATATTGCCGAAGATAACTCGCCCCTGTTCAATAGCGATAAGAATAGTTGAGAAGGCATCATCCTTAAGAACCATATCAGCAGCTTCACGGGCAACCTGGGTGCCTCTCATACCCATTGCAATCCCTATGTCCGCTTTTTTTAGCGCGGGAGCATCATTCACTCCGTCACCCGTCATTGCCACAACAGACCCACTCTTTTGATGAATGCCGATAAGATCGAGCTTTTGTCTCGGATTAACCCTCGCAAATATATGTGACTGAACCACCTGTTGCCGTTCCGCCTCTGATAGCTGATCTGGCTTTTTAAGATCTTTCCCATGTATGACCTCAATGTCATCTCTATCAATTAAACCAACAGCCAATGCTATGTTACCCGCAGTAGAAGGATGGTCACCCGTAACCATGACAACCCGTATTCCGGACTCCCGACATTGCAGGATCGACTCTCGAACATCAGAGCGTGGCGGATCTAAAAGACAAGCAAGACCAAGAAAGGTCAGATTTTCATATGGATTGACAGTTTCATCAGAAACCACCTTGGTGGCAAGAGCCAACATACGAAACCCTTTCTGAGCGAGTTCAGTGTTACGCTCCAGCCATCTTTTTCGAAGTGACGGCGAAAGTTCATTCTTATCACCAGAACTAACAACACGGGTGCTCACGTCGAGCACAGATTCGGGAGCACCCTTCACCGCAACCCGATAGCGACCGTTTTCCTCATGAAACGTAGCCATCATATTGAGTGCGGGATCAAAGGATTCCTCTCTTACTTCGGGTGCAGTCTTAATGATCTCCTCACGATATATTCCTGCCTTTGCACCAGCAACCAGAAGGGACAATTCAAGCGGTTCACCCAAGGCCTTTTCCTCAGCCCCTTTTCTTAAAGTCGCATTATTACAAAGTACGCCTATCTCAACAATATCTCGTACTGCTTTTTCACTCAGAGGATCAATCACCTTTCCATTAAATATAAAATCTCCTTTCCTGCTTAATTGTTCGCCAGTTATCTCGAACTCTCCTGAATCAGTTTCTATCTTGGTCACTGTCATCCTGTTTTCGGTTAAAGTGCCTGTCTTGTCGGTACAGATTACATTAGTCGAGCCTAACGTTTCGACCGCAGAAAGTCGATTTATCAACGCATTACGCCTGGCCATACGCATCATCCCCCGGGCGAGAGCTATTGTTGCAACAATCGGCAATCCTTCAGGTATAGCCGCGACAGCCAGTGCGATGGCGGTCTCAATCATGAGAATTAATTCCTTTCCGCGTATGACGCCGAGAATAGCGATAATTCCAGTAATCGCCAGGGTGGCCCAAATTAGATTTTGACCAAGAAGTTCCAGTCGTCTTTCGAGCGGCGTGGTCTCTTCCTTTGCCCCTTCCACTAAAGAAGCGATCTGACCGAGCTCCGTATTTATACCTGTGGAGACTACAACCCCCTCACATGATCCCCGAGTTAGAGATGTACCCATGAATAGCATATTGGAGCGTTCCACAAGAGGAGCATCTTCTTCAATAGGCTCCGTCCGCTTTGAAACTGGGATAGACTCTCCCGTCAGAGAAGACTCGTCGGCCTGAAGCTTTGAGGTTTCTATTAGCCTGATGTCAGATGGTACAAGGTCACCCCCCTCGAGGATCACTATATCGCCCGGTACAAGCTCTTCGGCGAAAACCTCCTGCACGTGACCATCGCGCCGAACCCTAGTATTTATTCTAACCATGCGCCTCAATGCCTCCATAGAACGCACAGCCCTAATCTCCATTACAAAACCAATTGCCGCATTAATAAAAATCACAACTACTATCGCCACACCCTCCACAATATCTCCAAAGCCAAAGGAAACAAGAGCGGCGGTGGCGAGGAGTAGGACTATAAGACTCTTGAACTGATTGAGAAGGACGATAAAGGCGCTTTTTCCCTTCGCCTCCTTGAGACGGTTAGGTCCGTATTTTTCAAGTCTTGTCTTAACCTCAAATGTACTTAGCCCTTTAGTTGGTTCCACGACAAGATCCCTGAGCACATCTTCCTTTTTTTTGTTGAAAGGTACGATTTGAACTCTCCTTCAATTACTCAGATTGAAAATTGTGAAGCTATTTACAAACTAATTGATAATAAACCGTCTCTATTTCCCCAATGCAACCATCATACACTTTGCAAGCAAAAGTTGAAATGTAAATCCAATGAGATATGGCTTCCCAATAGAGCTTGTCCCCTCACACACTTAGCGGGGAACATTCGACGATTACCGAGCATGGATAACCGATAATGCTAGTGCTCACATGTTCTCGGAGAAAAACATTTAAACTAAATCATTCAAGCCGCCATTAGACGCATGAAATGTCGATCTATATCTCGACGTCCTGCAGCTATAAAGGTATTCTTAGTTCATTGAACATACTGAACCAGCTGATTAATCTCTATCCCATCGTATACAAAACAAATATAGCTATAAAATAGACTACTAGAATCCCCATGGAATCCCAAGCAAATATCAGAGGTTTTTTGCTGGCCCTATAGGTCAAACCTATGATAGCGATAGCTGTCATCGATATTGCGGAACTGGCTGTGATTATTTGTTTCTGCGCCACATAAGAAAGAATCGGTCCCTTTAAATACAAGACATCATCCAGTCCTAATATACAGCAGTTAAATAGATTACTCCCCAGGAGGTTTCCGACTGCGAGATCTACTGCCCCAATTCTAACAGCAGCTATCGTTACAACTACCTCAGGCAGCGATGTCGAAACAGCTATAAACATGGTACCCACAAAGGTTTGGCTAAGACCAGTCACTTCGGCAATCTCTTGTCCAACATGCGGGAGATATGCAGCCGCCCCAATCAATATTACTGCATTTAAGGAATACATCCCGTAAGCTCGTGATTTAGAAACTTTATCATACAGAAGCTCCTCAGTTATCTCCTTTACGATTTTGGAAATTCGAATCTTTTCATACAAGAAAATAATCCTCATGGCAATAAAGTAGACAGGAATAATAATCAAACTATAGAGACCAACCCAGCCGATCGAAGTAAAGTTCGGGCCCATAAAAAGACCCAGGCTTACCAGGCCAAGCATGAATATGCCGAAACTTGCCGAAAGGACATGCCCTTCATGAACCCTTGTCGAGATAGGCACAGAGCCGACTATCGCGTCGAGTAAAGCGATAATAAGGATATTAAACATGCAACTTCCAAGTAAATCTCCCGCCGTAATATTAGGGAGATCAAATATGGTTACAGAGCTGATGCCGGTAATTAATTCGGGCAAAGAGGTAATGGAAGCCATAAGGATAACCCCTATCCATGTTCTTCCCAGCCCCGTTTTCTCGGCGATTATGTCACCGTATTTTGCGAGCCTCGAGCCTGAAAAAAATATAATCAACGCAAGGGCTATGAATTGAATCGATATATACATAAGGTATCTCTTAAACTTGGCTGTTTTGGATTCTAGCTATTTGAAGACTACAGTCAGAATACTTGAGCTTGGTGTGCGGCGCGATTGGAAGCAAACGAAATTATGATTAGTTAAAATCCATATAGGCCCTTGCTATGCCCTCTTCATGATGCCAATCGATTTTAAAACCAAGTCTCTTGCATAACCTGATCATCCCCTCATTCCCGGCCATAATGTCACCCCATAACTGCGAAATGCGCCTTTCCTTCGCGATTTCTATACACAGATTGAGAAGCTTAGTCCCAAGCCCCTTCCTTTGCCATGGATCACCTACCACCACAGAAAACTCTGAGGTTTCCAGGTTCGGATAATAATTCAGTCTGCCAACACCAAAGATTCGTCCCTCATTACGCTCACTCCCAACCGCTACTATTGCCATCTCTCGATCATAATCTATCTGGGTATAGCGGATAATCTGCTCATGAGGCATCGACTTTAGCAACTGGAAGAACCTAAATAGCATTGTCCTCTCAGAAAAAGTGTTAAAAAGATCCAACATCATGCCTTCATCTTCCGGCTTTATGGGACGAAGCAATATTGGAACCCCGTCCCTGGTTTTCCAGTGAGTTTCATAGCGATGTGGATAAGGGGCTATCACCATGTGCTTTGGCGATTTCAATTTGCTCGGTGCGACTACGACCCTAGCATCTAAGCCTATGATATCTTTCTCATCGACTAATAACGGATTTACATCGATTTCTTTGATCTCTGGAAAATCCGTTACCAGGTGCGAAAGTCGTACTAAAATCTCTTCCAAAAACTCCTTGTTCACGGGAGGTTTGTTGCGGAATCCGCCGAGGACCTTAGACACCTTTGTCCCTTCAATGAGTCTCTTTGCTAAAGTGGTGTTTAAGGGGGGAAGGCCTATCGCCTTATCACCAATCACCTCTGTCATAGTTCCTCCCATCCCAAACAAAATCACAGGACCAAACAACTGGTCATACTTACTGCCTAGTATAATCTCGTACCCAGTTTTCTTGATCATTCGCTGGACGGTTACGCCTTGAATTCTTGCGTTGGAGTCATAATTCTTCGCATTTTCTATTATCTTATTAAAAGCCTCCGCTACATCTTTAGCTGAATTAATGTCTAAAATGACTCCTCCGGCATCGGTTTTATGTGTAATATCAGGTGAATAAACCTTAAGAACGACGGGAAATCCGATTTCGGTAGCAAGCTCAACAGCCTGTTCAGGGGACTTTGAAATCAAAGTTCGATTTACCGGTATTCCGTAACTCGCAAGGAGTTCCTTAGACTCCGGCTCTGAAAGTACATCGGGGCCACGACCCAAACATTTCTTTATAACCCCACGGGTCTTCTCCCGATTTAAATTAAGCTCTGAATGAAGCTCCCTCGGGGTTTCCTGAAGCAGCTTGAGGTTATAACTGTATGAGTGCATTAGCAAAAATATGTTCACGGCCTCCTCCGGCGATCTGTAAGTGGGAATACCGGCTTTATTCAAGATAGATATACCGGCCTCAACCTCGTCACCGCCCATCCATACAGCAAAGATCGGTTTCAACCGATCGGTACGTAATTTCGATACACGGCTCGCAACTTCGGTGGCGCTGGTTACGGCCTGTGGTGTCAAAATGACAAGCAGGCCGTCAATGCCATCCGAGTCGAGACAGATGCGGACCGCATCAACGTAGCGCTCCGGCGTAGCATCCCCAATTATATCAACCGGGTTCCTCTTACTCCAGTGTGGCGGCAAGACAGAGTTAAGAAGGTTAACTGTCTTTTCGCTCAGAGGAGCAGGCTCATGTCCAAGTTCTGCCAGTTTATCCGCAGCCATCACGCCGGGTCCCCCTGCATTAGTAACTATTCCCAGACGAGGCCCACGAGGCCTTCTTTGTTTTCCTAGAGCCTCGGCACAGTTAAATAGTTCATATATCGTACGAACCCGTAATATACCTGCACGTCTGAAGGCCGCTTCATATACATCGTCTTCCCCCGCCATTGCTCCGGTGTGAGATGCCGCAGCCTCAGCCCCGGCCTGACTCCTTCCGGACTTTAAAGCTATGATAGGCTTGATTCTAGAGACGGCTCGAGCTGCGCTCATAAACTTTTTCGCGTTCGTTAGGGACTCTACATAGAGGATGATGCTGGATACCTCTTCGCTACTCCCCAGGTAATCTATCAAATCTCCAAAATCAACATCCGCCATTGAGCCAATACTTATAAAATGACTAAACCCTATATTCTCCTTACAGGACATATCCAGTATAGCAGTACAAAGCGCTCCGCTTTGAGAGATGAATGCCAAACCTCCTGGAAGCGCCATCTTGTGTGAGAAACTCGCGTTCAGGGCTTGCGAAGGATGAATAACTCCCAGGGTATTGGGACCAATAATTCTTATACCGCCTTTGGCTGCTTCTTTTAGGATTCTCCCTTCGACCGCTTTTCCTCGTTCCCCGATCTCCTTCCCGCCTGCTGAAATTATTATCGCCCCTGAAATTTTCTTCTTTGCGCAATCTCGCATAATCTCCGGCACTGATTCGATTGGTGTTACGATAACGGCCAGATCTATGACGCCGTCAATGTCAATAACAGTCTTGAAAGATTTCTGCCCATTAATGGCTTTGTATTTTGGATTTACGGAATAAACAGGACCTCTGTATCCACCGTCAATCAAGTTGCGGAGGAGTATGTTGCCAAGCTTTCCTTTATTTTCGCTTGCCCCTACAAGTGCGATAGATCGTGGCTTAAAAATCCCATCCAGGTTCTTAGCACTCATAATTAGTCGATTCCATTATTTGTACGTCTCAATCCGGTTTGACTCTCTTTCCTAAAGTTCCTCGTGACCATATTTATCTTTAAGCTCCTGTACAACCTCTGGGTCAGCAAGGGTCGTTGTATCTCCGAGAACCCTCCCTTCCGATATGTCCCTTAGTAGCCTGCGCATGATTTTACCGCTCCTTGTCTTTGGAAGCTCGGCAGTGAATATAATGCTATCCGGTCTGGCGATTCCTCCAATCATTTTTACAACGTGATTCTTTAATTCATTCAATAGATTCAAATCTGCTTTTACCCCATGCTTTAGGGTTGCAAAGGCAACAATCGACTGGCCCTTCAACTCGTCTGATTTACCAATGACCGCAGCCTCCGCTACGGCGTGGTGGTCAACAAGCGCACTTTCTACCTCCATCGTGCTTATCCTGTGTCCAGCCACATTCATAACATCATCTACTCTACCCAGAATCCATAAATATCCATCACTATCCTTATTCGCCCAGTCTCCAGTGAAAAACCTGTTGGGGAACCTCTTCCAATATTCTTCTATATACCGCTTGGGATCTCCATAGATAGTCCTGAGCATAGCCGGCCACGGATTATCAATGACAAGATACCCTATCCCTTCTCTAATGCTGCTGCCCTTTTCATCTACCACATCGGCTGCAATGCCAGGAAATGGTACGGTGGCAGATCCGGGTTTAAGCCTTGTCACACCGGGAAGCGGAGTAATAAGGATTATTCCGGTCTCCGTCTGCCACCAAGTGTCAACGATGGGGCATCTCTTTTTACCGATGTTCACGTAGTACCACATCCAGGCTTCGGGATTAATGGGTTCTCCCACCGAGCCTAAAAGACGGAGGGTTGAAAGATCGTACTGTTGGAGATATTCTTCTCCCCATTTCATGAATGCGCGGATTGCAGTTGGAGCAGTATAAAAAATCGTTACACCATATTTTTCGACGATACTCCACCATCTTCGAATGTCCGGATATTTTGGGCCACCCTCGTACAGTACGGTCGTCGCTCCGTTTGCAAGCGGTCCATAAACCGTGTAGCTATGCCCTGTTACCCAACCAATGTCAGCGGTGCACCAGTAAGTGTCCTCCTCTCTTAGATCGAATACCAATTTGGTTGTCGCATATACGCCTGTAAGATAACCGCCGGTGGTATGTACGATCCCTTTCGGCTTTCCCGTAGTTCCACTTGTATATAATATATATAGCATATCTTCGCTATCCATCTTTTCTGGTGTACAATAAGGGGGCGCGGCGTTCATAAGATCGTGCCACCAAAGATCTCTCCCTTTCTTCATTCGTACCGTTTCTTTATCACCAACCCTTTTTACGACCACTACCTTCTTTATGGTTGGTGTTTTCGTTAGAGCCTCATCAGAATTACGTTTTAAAGTGACCACCTTCCCGTTCCTATAGCCGCCATCCGCTGTGATCAGAACCTTCGATTTTGAATCGTTTATCCTGCTCCTCAAACTCTCCGCACTAAATCCTCCAAACACAACATTGTGAGGAGCCCCGATCCTGGCACATGCAAGCATTGCAATAGGGAGCTCAGGAACCATTGGCAGGTATATCGTTACCCTATCCCCTTTCTTTACTCCAAGCTTTTTTAACACATTTGCAAATTTATTTACTTCTCGGTATAGATCCCAATACGTAAGGACTGAAGTCTCCCCTGGCTCACCCTCCCAGACAATCGCCGCCTTGTTTTTTCGAGCAGTGCTTATATGCCTGTCGAGACAGTTATAAGAGACGTTTATCTTTCCTCCAACGAACCATTTGGAATGCGGGCATTTCCATTCCAACACCTTTCTCCATTTCCTGAACCAACGAAGTTCTTTTGCAAATCCCTCCCAGAAAGCGGCCGGATCCCTTTTAGCCCTCTTATAAATCGATTCATCCCTAACAATCGCCCTATCTCTAAATCTCTTACTTGGAGCAAACGTTCTCTTCTCCTCGACTGAGCCCTCGACCCTTTTCAGATCTTTTGGCATGAATTCCTCCTTTCTCAGGAAATTGAAGAGATTTCCGTGCGATGAGCTTATCCAAGAAATCTAAGATATACCAGTTTAATAATGTGAATTACGTATCTCGAATCGTTCTTACATGCTCCAATATCCTAATCCGGCCTTTGCACGATCTACATGGTTAACGGTTATTTTATCGCATCGGAAATATTCCAGCAGTCGATTGCCCTTTGTTGTTTTTTTCAGTAATATCTGGGCTGCTAATATTTCGCGACACCTGGGCACGGCCACATACTCGAGGAAATCAAACGTGAGCATAACACCCTTCTTAGTTCTATTGATACACGTTCTGGCAGCCATCGTTTGGCTTGGCGGGATGTTTTTTATCTCGCTTGTGTTGGTCCCCTCGCTGAAAAAATTAGAACCCCCAATAAAACGAACAGAGATACTTTCCGCGACTGCGAGAAGATTCAGTCTTGTGAGCTGGATCGCTATTATGGTAATTTTGGTTACGGGCGTTATTAATTCGGTAAACCGTGGCGTTACAATTGATTTAATTTCATCGGGCAAAATCTTTTCCTCTCACTTCGGTATGATACTTACATTTAAAGTATTCCTGGTGCTCGTTATGATATTGATAAGTGCTATCCATGACTTTATCCTAGGACCTAAATTAATTAAGCTAACCGAGATCATGCCTGGCCCAGACTCAATGAAGTCTCTTGCGAAAAAACGTAAACTCGTTTCCTGGCTTGCAAGAATCAATGCATTTATAGGGATTATAGTAGTAGCATGCGCGGTAATGCTTGGTTGAAATAAAGAGCTAAGGGAGGGGAGAAAATGGCAGAAAACTATGCGTTTGTCGCTGACTTATGTAAGGAGATCGGAGATATTCCTAAAGATGGCATATTAAGTCGTACTATTTATAGCGATAATCAGGTAAAGGCTGTCCTCTTCGGGTTCGACCAGGATCAAGAACTATCGGAACATACCGCTTCCGCACCTGCTATTATTCACATAATTAAAGGAGAAGCCCAGATAACTTTGGGAAAGGACACTCTGGAAATCCAGACCGGCTCGTGGATTCATATGGACCCCAAATTGTTACACAGGATCTTCGCAAAAACCGCTCTGGTGATGCTACTTCTAATTTTCAAAGTAAAAGAACAGAGTGAATAAGCATGCTTCAAAGAAGCACTTTCTCACTAAATAGAAAATCCAATTTTGACAGTTTAATCTTTCCTGGGCAATTAAGGCTACTGACATACTTCCGAACCCTACTAAGTTGATCCACTGAGAAAGTTCTCAATTGCAATCTATTTTCAGATCTGGTATAAATTAAGGGTGAGCACTCACTCACAGGTCTATCATGGATATAATGGCACACAGACCGAGTTCCAAAAACCAAATCAGCAAAGCTGCCCTTGACCTTTTTATAAAGAAAGGAATAAAGGCTACCACCACTAGAGAAATAGCAAGGAAAGCGGGTATTGCTGAGGGAACAATTTATCGGCACTTCAAGAGTAAGAACGACATTGCCTCAGAGCTCTTTTTAAACTATATGACAGTGTTTAAAGAGAGGCTTTCAGAGGCGGAAAGGAGGTCCAATGAGCCCAGAGAATCAATAAAGAAAATGATTAATGCTTTTTTTTATTTTGCAAAGGGTGAACCCAAAGCATACAACTATATAACAGCGGGTCACTACTCGGAACTTGCCAAAATGACGAGCAACCTTTTGAAGCCAAAAGATGTCTTTGTGTATGCGATAAAAAAGGGCATTGCCAAAGGGGATTTTACAAAAATGGACGAAAACCTTGGAGCTGCTTTAGTGATTGGCATGATTACAAGATCGATACTCTTTTTCAATAATGGTTTTATTGTCAAAGAATACGAGAGTATGGTGTCCGAAGTTACCAAGGCGGCGTTGAAGGTCCTTTCAAAAGAGCGACGAATTTAACAGGTGAATAAATATTGCCACAGGGATCTATGTGTCAGATAATCTTACATCGTACAGAAAGAAGAGGATCACACCGCAATTAATAGAACGAAATTTATGGCATAGAATTTGCGTGAGTAAAGACAAAACTATGTCGTTTCAAATATAGAGACTTCCTACTTCAGAATCAGAGGAACCGAAAATGAAAATTGGTTACAAGGTCATTCAACTCATATTTGTGTTTCTTATAGCTCTATCGTTCATATACCCATCCCCGACACTTGGTGATGAAAAAAAATCAGACGAAGAAGATGAGCTACATGAAAAGGGTGAAGCATTGTTCCAATCAAAGGGATGTATCGCCTGTCACACGATTGGAAAGGGTAAGTTAACAGGACCAGACTTGAAGGGTGTAACCGTCAGAAGAGATCAAGAATGGCTGGCCAGGTGGTTAAAGGATCCCGATTCAATGATTCTTACCGACCCCACTGCAAAGGAGCTTCTAAAGGAATTTCTAGTGCCAATGCCAAATCAGGGACTCACCGATGAAGATATTAAAGCACTTATGGCATATCTTAAGCATGAAGATTCTGATGATAATAACGAAGGGGATAGAGATTAAATTAAGAAATTTATAAGGGAGGTCAATAGCCATGACAAAAGGGTTAAATTTTTGCCTATCTTTACTGATAATTCTCTTATCGGCAAGTTTTCTAACTTACTGTTCGAAGGAGAATACTGAGGAGGGGAAGGATCAGTCAAAAGAAACCGCTACAGAAGAGGTCGCGGGGGAGGTTCCTGCGGGAGCTGAGGAAATCGCTAAAGCACGTGGACTTACCCCGAAAGATGTAGAGGCAGCACTTAAGACATACGTTCCAAGTGGAAAGTATGATGACTATTTAATGTTTTCGTCTGGAGGCCACTCGGGACAGGTGCTTGTGATAGGGGTTCCGTCCATGAGACTCCTCAAGGTGATAGCAGCTTATACCCCGGAGCCATGGCAGGGCTTTGGATACGGATCTACGGAGTCCGCAGATATCCTGAAGGCAGGTTATATGCCCATCGGGAAGGACAAGAAACTGAGCTGGGCTGATACACATCATCCAGCGCTCAGCGAGACTAATGGGGAGTACGATGGTCAGTTCCTCATCATAAACGACAAAGCCAACGCAAGGGTTGCCGTGATTGATCTCCGAGATTTTGAAACAAAGCAAATAGTAAAGACTCCAAATATGATTTCGGACCACGGTTCCACATTTGTAACCCCAAACTCTGAGTATGTGATTCAAGGTGGACAGTATGCAACTCCTATTCCTTACCATAAGTATGTGCCTCTTGATCAATATGAAAAAGAATATAGAGGGCTTATCACATTTCACAAATTCGATAGGGAAAAAGGACGAATAGACGAATCGAATTCATTCCAAATAGAGCTCCCTCCCTACGGCCAGGATCTCTGCGACGCTGGAAAGAAAAAGAGCGAAGGTTGGGTATTCTGTAACTCATTTAATACCGAGATGGCAACTGGTGGGATCGAAGATGGAAACCCACCGCTAGAAGCCGGAGCATCTGCAAGGGATATGGACTATATGCACGTGATCGACTGGAAAAAGGCAGAAGAGGTTGTAAAGGCAGGCAAAGCGAACGAGATATCAGGCATTAGGGTGATTCCGCTCGAAACCGCGATTGCGGAAGGGATCCTTTACTTCATTCCAGAGCCCAAGAGCCCTCATGGCGTGGATGTAGCACCAGGCGGAGACTACATGGTGGTTTCTGGAAAACTTGACACCCATGCGACAATTTACAGCTTCGACAAAATTCAAAAAGCCATAGCTGAAAAGAACTTTGAGGGTAATGACCCCTATGGAGTACCAATTCTCAATTTTAATGATGTTAAAGAAGCGCAGCTTGAGATCGGCCTCGGTCCTCTTCATACACAGTTTGATGACAAGGGAAATGCATATACAAGCGTATTCATTGAAAGCACCATAGCAAAGTGGAAACTAGGGGAGCCCTACAACTCGGGAGAGGAAGCCTGGAAACTCATTGATAAAATCCCTGTTCACTACAACGTTGGGCACCTTGTCTGTGCGGAAGGCGATACCGTCTCCCCGGACGGCAAATACTGTGTTTCGCTAGACAAATGGTCAATAGACAGATTCACTCCCGTAGGTCCGCTTCATCCACAAAACTTTCAGTTAATAGACATTTCTGGAGATAAAATGCAGCTACTATATGACATGCCGATAGGCATTGGGGAGCCTCATTATGTGCAAATGATAAAGGCTGACAAGGTAAAACCTTGGTTAGTGTATCCAGAGGTTGGATTTGATCCGGCCACTATGACCAAAAACCCTGACGCTGCACTACCAGGACAAGAAAAAATCGAAAGAAACGGAGATACAGTTGAGGTCTGGATGACAGCTATAAGAAGCCATTTCAATCCAGAGCATATAAAAGTTAAGGAAGGTGACAAGGTTAAGCTTCATATAACGAATATTGAGAGAGCCCGGGACGCCACTCATGGATTCGGTATAGATGGATACAATATCAACCTTAGTCTTGAGCCCGGAGAAAGCAACACTGTGGAATTTGTAGCGGACAAACCAGGAGTGTACCCCTTCTATTGCACCGAATTCTGTTCAGCTCTTCACCTTGAAATGGCAGGCTATCTGTTCGTAGAACCTAAGGAACAGGGTTAGAAGACCGGAGGAAAAGCTGCCCTATCTCCAACGGATAGGGCAGCTGTACTAAAAAACCCTTCGCAGGAGGAAACATAAATGAAGAAATTTTGTCTATGGTTTGCATTCATCATGATGTGTACAATTGGAACTATTGTAAAGGGTGCCGAGAACAAAGAAACTGCCCAGTCGTGGCAGCAACAGGCGACATCTACAAGGGCACAGGTTGTCAGCGTAGCGGAGGAACTAACCAAGATTGGAGACAAAGGTAATCCGGACGCAAAGGGTTTGATTGAGGATGCCACAAATTGGCTAAAAGAGGGAGACAAAGAGCTTGCTAAAGGCGATGAAGCCATGAAAAAGGAAGAGTGGGAAAACGCTTCATTCGGTTACAATATGGCGTGGCAATATTATGTTAAGGCCGCGACTGCGGGCCTAAATGCCAAGAGAATTTTGACGGGACAATAGGTTAGAAGTACAGGAGAATCCAAAAAATTCCTGCTCCTAACATAGCTCTGGAGGAAACTCTAATTTTCTAATTCTTGAGAATGTGCTTCACTCACTGCGACCATGATCGATGTACAACCCGGAAGATGGGAGATTTCAAGAAATTCATATGGAGCTTAATTTATCGCTATGAACGACGCTACAGTTTCACCACATAGATCAGAAAGCATTGCTACCGCGTGGATTCCTGGCCCAATGTTGCATACAACCAGAAGGATCGTACTAGCAGTACTAACTGTCGTTGCCGTCGCGCTTCTTTTAGCTTCAATTAAGTTTCCCTACTGGAAGGTAACGCTGAAAGCTCCTCAATACCCTCAGGGGCTCCATGTATCTATCTTTCTAAATAAGGTTGAAGGTGATACGTCTGAAGTCGACCTTCTGAATCACTACATCGGCATGAGAAAACTAGAGGACGCCGCTCAGTTTGAACGTAATATTGCAATTTATGGAATTGCATTTGTATCTTTATTTACACTTCTTTTTGTCTTGTCCGGAAGAAAGGTGATGAGCCTTTTTGCGCTTCCTGCTTTGATTTTTCCTTTTGCTTTTATTCTCGATTTATTCTTCTGGCTTTATACGTTTGGCCACAAGCTCGACCCCCATGCCCCCATAAGTTTCACTCCATTTACTCCCAGGCTCGTCGGAGAGGGAGTAATCGGTCAATTTGCAACCGTTGGGACATTTGGCGTGGGATTCTACTTGGTCATCGCTTCTTTTGTTTTAGTCTTGGCCGGTTTAATATTAAGGTTCACGGTTTGTAACGCATGTCCATACAGAGAAGGATGTTCGCTTGTTTGTCCACATTTATTCTTATGGCCGCCACGGGAGTACCAAAAACAGAGTCCGTAGCGGAAACTCATATTGTTTCTCCGTCCGGCACCATCGTCTAAATCTTCAGTGTTACTGGCTTAGCGAATGACGTGGATACAACCAGTATAGATAATGGTGTTTGTAAGGAGCGGATCGTTTCCGACGAGTCGATCCAACTCATAAGCATAGATAGACTCTCTATCGATGGATAAGGAGAGGGACCTACATTATAAAGAAAACCAGGGATATTCAAAAAAGGCGAATCATTCCTGTTTTTTCTCTATGATCTGACAGGATTGGATCAGAATAAGAGGATTCTATCTTTATGGAGGCTAGAGAATGAGGGAAAATGAATTAATATTAGGACCGCGAATCCCCAAGGAATTGTGGCAAAAAGAGAGAAGGAAATTTTTGATTCCTTCAATCATTATGATTGTAGCGGCGCTTATCTTATTAATTTCGATCTTCATGCCTTATTGGAATATAACACTCCATGCACCTCAGTATCCGGGTGGTTTAGAGGCAAAGCTTTACGTAAATAGGGTTACGGGAGATGTTAGAGAGCTTGATGGCCTAAATCATTACATTGGCATGAAACCGATGGCGGAGGCTGCACCGTTAGAGCGGTCGCTAAGTATCTATATGATTGTTGGAATCGTACTACTTACTGTAGGGGCCATATACGTACATAGTCCAATTGCACTATTCCTCAGCATACCAGCCGTATTATACCCTCTCTTCTTCTTGGGAGACCTCTATTTTTGGTTGTGGAATTTTGGAATGAACTTAGACAGGAGAGCACCCCTGAGCGGCGCCATTAAGCCTTTTGTGCCCCCACTCCTCGGCGAGGGGAAAATTGGTCAGTTCAGGACAGTGGCTAGTTGGGAAATTGGATTATATCTGTCAATCCTGGCATCTATCCTTATTTTAGTTGGACTTTATTTTCACCGTCGGGCCTATAAGCCATTAATGGATGCCCAATTCAAATGAGAAATCTAGATCGAAATGGATGCGGATAAACACACCCATGGGTTATCCCAATAACAGACCTCTAATTGCCAAAGATAGCGGTTCAATAGTAACTTCGAGAACCTCGCTTAGAAGATACCTAAACTTTACTTCAAATTTGAGTAGAATTCACCTATGGCTGGCCTGGCATCAGAAGCACGTAGGCAGGAAATTCATTTGTTGCTGAATTCGTGAATCGAACCGTGAATAAAGACTGTCTGAGAATGCTCGTATTTCTATTCGCACTTTTTCTTTTAGCCGTCATCGGGATATCATCCCCCGGATTAGCAGCAACATATAGGGTTTCCCCTTCTGGATTGATTATCTCCATATCTAAAGCTATAGAGATGTCCAGTGATGGTGATACTATCAAAGTTGAAAAAGGTGTCTATGAGGAGAGTATAGTCGTTGATAAGTCGATCAAACTAATAGGAATAAACAGACCTGTGATCGACGGAAAGGATAAAGGAACAGTCGTTTTAATAAAAGCCCCTGGCTGCACCTTTAAAGGTTTCCTGGTCAGAGGAAGCGGAGAAAGCTTAACAGTAGAAGACGCAGGTATAATCCTCGATTCGGCTGCCGACTCAATCATTGAAGATAACCAACTGGAGGATGTCCTTTTTGGTATATATCTGAAGAGCTCTCCGAGGGGTCTCATACGACATAACATTATAAAGGGGAAGGATCTCCCACTCCCTGAAAGAGGAGATGGGATCCGGCTTTGGTATAGCCCGGAAACTCAAATCCTCTATAACCACATAAATAGATCAAGAGACCTGGTTATGTGGTGGTCGGGTAGGACCCTTATCAAGGGGAACAAAGTAGAAAATGGGAGATATGGTCTCCATTACATGTACAGTAACGACAATGTGTTTGAGGACAATGTCTTTTCTGACAACTTTGTGGGTGGTTTTCTGATGTATAGCAGTGGAATCAGATTTTATCACAATATCTTTGCAAGCAACCAGGGTCCTGCTACGGGTTATGGCGTCGGTTTCAAGGATCTAGATGACGTAATTGCCGAAGGAAATCTATTTATAGATAACCGAATTGGGCTATACCTGGACAATTCGCCACACCTAATAGACTCCTGGAACGAGATAAAGAAGAACGTAATCGCTTTCAATGATATTGGTGCTTCCCTTATGCCATCCATTGAGAGAAACATAGTGGTTTCAAACAGCTTTATCGACAATGGGGAACAGATAGAAGTAAGAGGAGGAGGAATACTCTCTGGAAATACCTGGTTTAGGGATAACAAAGGGAACTATTGGAGCGATTACCTGGGATATGATGAAAACAGGGATGGAATCGGGGATGTGCCGTATTTGGCCGAAAGCTTATTTGAGAGCCTCATAGATACACATCCCAATATCAGGATATTTATCTTCAGTCCGGTTTCTCAAGCGATCGAGTTTGCTTCACAAGCCTTTCCGGTTTTCAAGCCAGAGCCAAAAGTCAAAGATAATTATCCGCTTGTAGAAGCCTATATGCCAGAGAGTTTTAAAATACGGGGGGCGAAGTTTTCTTTGAGTCTTTTAATTGTTTCCGCAGTCCTAGTCGCAGTGCCACTTGTTTTGTACCTATATCTCGTAATACCTAAATCAAAAAGGGCCTTATGATAAACGTAAGTGAACTCACTAAAACATTCGGAGATACTATTGCTCTCAACAGCGTCTCATTCATGGTGGAGAAAGGTGAATCCGTTGCGTTATTAGGCCCAAATGGTGCAGGAAAGAGCACCCTTATCAGATGCATACTTGGGATTTTGGATTTCGACGGAGAAATAAAACTCAACGGGCTTAATATAAAAAAGCACAAAAAGGAATCTAAGACACTAATAGGCTATGTTCCACAAGAGCCCGCATTTTATGATATGGCTGCGCTGGAAATCTTAAGCTTTTTCGCTTCGATCCGAAAGGTCAATAGAGAACGTATTGAGAGGACACTGGATGTAGTAGGACTCAGAGAACATATCACCAAGAATACGTCGGCTCTGTCTGGGGGTATGAGGCAAAGGCTATCCTTTGCAATAGCTCTCCTTTCAGATTCGCCGATACTGATACTTGACGAACCCACTTCTAACCTGGACGCGCGCGGGAGAACCGAATTCCTCAAGCTTGTCAAACAATTCAGGGATGGAGGAAAAACCGTACTGTTTTCCTCCCACAGGCTCGAAGAGGTAGAGTTTCTTGCCGATAGGGTGTTCGTCATGAAATCAGGGAGGCTTGTATTGGAAAGCAGCCCCCGCAACCTAAGTGATGCACTAGGGCTAAAGACTAAGCTCTATCTCACAATTCCACAGCCCAGCATCAAGAATGCCTTAAAACTATTGGAGCAGGAAGGTTTTTGCGATATATCATTAAATGGGACAAGATTGTCCATAAATATAACCAATAGTGAAAAAACTCTTCCAATTAAGAAGCTCCTGCTTTCCGGTATAAATATTGAAGATTTTTTCCTCGAGGAACCATCCTTAGAAGAAATAATGGCTGAGGCGAAAGTAAATGGATGGTAAGAATATATCACTACTCATTACGAAAGAGGTAAGAGAATCACTGAGGAACAGATGGTTTATTTTATATACGATATGCTTTTCTACTCTTGCCATGCTGCTTTTATTCCTATCTACATCGAGGGAGGAGATCGCAGGCATATCCGGGTTCGGCAGGACCGCTGCAAGTTTAATAAACCTGGTGTTGTTATTTATTCCCCTTATCGCCCTAGTAACTGGCGCCCTTAGCATCTCAAATGAAAGAGAGAACGGTACACTTTCCTATCTTCTTTCTCATCCCATAATGAAGACTGAGATATTCTTCGGAAAATTTATCGGTCTTCTTCTATCAATATGCCTTTCCATATCTCTGGGCTTCGGGCTAGCCGGAATCGCAATCTCTATGAAGAGCGGTAGCCAGGATATTTCCAAATTTCTTATGATCTCACTTTTGTCTGCACTTCTGGCCGCTTCCCTTCTGAGCGTGGGGCTACTTATCTCCGTGTATTCAAGAAGTGGTGCGAGGGCTACAGGATTTGCCGTTTTTCTATGGCTCTTTTTTATTGTTATCAGTGACTTGGGAATTATGGGGACCTCTGTTGTAATGGATCTAGGAATAAAGCAGGTCTTCACATTGACATTATTTAATCCCACAGAGGTATTTAAGATAGCCTCGGTCCTCATTCTGAGTCCAAGATTTGAGATACTTGGACCAGTGGGTATTTATGCCTTAAACACCTTTGGGCAAGAAGGCCTCTTCTATCTATTAATTTCCGTCCTGCTGCTTTGGACACTTTTTCCACTGGCGTGGGGCTATTTGATATTTAATGTGATTAAATCGGAGGAAATATGATAAGCAGATTGATATTCCCAATTCTGCTATTCTCTATAATTTCCTGTAAAAATGAAACGGAAATAAAGCCGGTCGAGATTCTTTACGGACAGGATAGCTGTGAAAGATGTAAGATGATAATAAGCGAAAAGAGCTATTCCGCTGAGTATATTCTCCTAGATGGGGAGGCAAGGAAATTCGATGATATAGGTTGCATGATACGTTTCCATAATGGAGAAGAAGGTAAGGGAGATAACATACTCGCCCAATATGTGAGAGATTACAACACTGGGAACTGGATAGATGCGACCAAAGCTTATTTTGTGTGGAGCAAAGATATTATAACGCCAATGGGGCACGGCTTAGCCGCCTTTAAGGACGAAGAGTCTGCGCGAAGACTGGCAGGAAAGGCACATGGAACCATGTTTTCGAGTCTTGACGAATTATACAAATCGCTCCTGACTAGCGAGAAGAATAAAGCACAGTAGATATGCTTAAAGTAAACATATCTTCAATTAGTTGTGCACCCTCGAAGAAAATAAGGAGGAAATTATATTCTTCGAAGAATGGAACTCATAAAAATCGGGACGAACTGATGATTAACCCTAATCCAACCCAGATCTGAAATTGAACTCGCACCATATTTAATTTCGGAATCAAAGTTATAGGATGAAAATATCGAGTCTATTAGATGAGAGTTTGATCGAGCTCAATCTCAGATCGAATAGTAAGGAAGAAGCTATAAGCGAGTTAGTCGAGATCCTGGAGAGAAGTAAAATACTTAGAAAAGGCGATGAGGGTTTCACCGCAATCCGGGAAAAGGCGAAAAACGCACAAAGCTCCTTCGTTAATGTAGTTGTTATATCCCATGCACTAATCGATGGGGTCAAAGAAATTGTCATATGCCTGGGTATATCAAAAACGGGCATTGTCTTTGATTCCCCAGATAATGAAAAATCTCGCTTAGTACTGCTTCTTCTCTCACCCCTTCAGGAAAGTGAAACACACCTTCAAATTCTCTCAAGGGCAGAGGGACTCTTTCAAAATAAAGCTCTCTGCGACGCCCTTCTTTCCGCACATAGCAAAAAAGAGGTAATAAGTGAGATCGTAAACGCTGAAAGAAAAGGATGGGACACTTATATCAACCTTTCGGAAGCCGAAATTCTTTTCGAACTTGGAACGAAAGAGAATGGCTTATCCGAAGGAGAGGCGGGAAGAAGACTCAAGAGGTATGGGCCGAACATTTTGGAGAAGATAAGGAAGAGACCCTTGATTTTGCGTTTCACTTCAAACCTTACCAACCTTTTTGCCCTTCTCCTCTGGACAGCCGGAATATTGGCTTTTATAGCCAACTTGCCACAATTGGGTTTAGCCATTGTTGCCGTAATTATTATCAATGCACTATTCTCGTTCTGGCAGGAGTATAAAGCTGAAAAGGCAGTTGAAGCCCTGCGACAGCTCATACCCTCGTACAGTCGTGTTTTCAGAGATGGCAAAGAAATAAAAATACTGAGCTCGGAGATAGTTCCTGGAGACGTCATGCTCCTCGGGGAAGGAGACAGAATACCGGCGGATGGAAGGCTCTTTGAAGCCTTCGACATGCGTGTTGATAACTCCGCATTAACAGGTGAATCTCGACCGATTTATAAGATTTCTGAGCCGTTAATGGACGGCAAGAATTTCATCTGGGGCGAATTGCCAAATCTCGTTTTCGGAGGGACAAGCGTCCTTTCCGGAATCGGCAAGGCTATCGTCATCGCTACGGGGATGCATTCTGAAATTGGAAAAATCGCCAGACTTACCCAGGTCATAAAAGAAGAGTTGAGTCCACTGCAAAAGGAATTGATAAACGTAACTAAAGTAATAACCGTCATAGCAGTATGTATGGGGATCGTCTTTTTTATACTGGGTAATTACGTGGCCAACCTTACAACCCTCCAGAGTTTTATATTTGCTATCGGTATAATCGTCGCAAACGTACCCGAGGGCCTCCTACCAACCGTAAGTTTGTCTCTTGCCATGGCCGTTCAAAGAATGGCTAGGCGTAATGTAGTGATAAAACGTCTATCTTCCGTGGAAACCCTTGGTTGCACAACCGTGATATGTACTGACAAAACCGGAACGCTTACCACAAACCAAGTAAGCGTAGTCAGACTCTGGTTCGATAACAGAGTATTCGAGATCACCGGAGCTGGGTATGATCCACGGGGTGAAATTATTTGCAATGGCTCACAGCTTTCCCGGGGGGATCTGAACTCAACGGGATTTGATTTGATATTTAACATCTGCAGTCTCTGCAACAATGCCGAACTGAAGGCACCCTCGGCTGAGAAGCCCTATTGGAATGTTTCAGGAGATCCCACCGAGGGCGCATTACTTGCGTTTGCTCAGAAGGCTGGCATTGATTACAGCGAAATTAATAGTAGGAACCCTAGGATATTTCAACTATCTTTTGACTCGGTAAGAAAGCGGATGTCCACGATTAATGAATATGATGAAAATAAAATAATTGCCAATGTAAAGGGCGCGCCCCGAGAGGTGCTTTCCCTGTGTGACTCGGTTTTTATAGACGGCAGCAGGCAAGAACTAACGGACGAAGTAAAAAGCAGCATTATAAAAAATCTCGATCATTTTGCCGGTGATGGGCTCAGGGTAGTTGGACTAGCTTATAAGGAAGTCGAGAGAAAGAGAACATACACCGTAGATGAGGTTGAAAGTCAACTCACCTTCTTAGCACTTGCAGCCATGACGGATCCTCCTCGCGCTGAGGTTCCTCAAGCGATTAGTCTTTGCCACAGCGCAGGCATAAAAATCGTGATGATAACGGGTGACTATGGCCTCACAGCCCTCTCAATCGCTAAAAAAATTGGTCTCTCCAGGGACGATACTGCGAGGGTTATCACCGGATACGAGATTTCCGAGATGACTGACAGCGAACTTACAGACCTTCTAAAGGGAAGTGAGGTTATATTTGCCCGGGTTTCGCCAGAGCACAAGATGAGGATTGTGGATGCTCTAAAGAATATGGGAGAAGTCGTAGCGGTTACTGGCGACGGTGTCAATGATGCTCCTGCCCTTAAAAGAGCAGATGTCGGAGTCGCCATGGGCCTTCGAGGGACAGACGTGGCGAAAGAGGCTGCTACGATGATTATCACCAATGACAACTTCGCGAGTATTGTCGCCGGCATTGAGGAGGGAAGGGCAATTTATTCGAACATAAAGAAATTCGTTACCTATATTTTCGCTTCCAACGTTCCGGAGATTGTTCCCTTTATTCTCTTTGTCCTCTTTAAGATTCCGCTACCCCTTACAATAATGCAGATATTGGCGGTCGATCTAGGCACCGATCTGGTTCCAGCATTGGGGCTGGGAGCCGAGACATCTGAGCCGGGTGTGATGAAACAACCCCCCAGGTCTTTAAAGAAGCGACTCTTAGACATACCGCTTCTACTCCGTGCATACGGCTTTCTGGGAATGATCGAAGCCATTGCCTGTATGGCTGGTTATTTTTTCGTCTATTACTTTTCGGGATGGCGTCCCGGAATGGATCTTGCTTCGTCTGGCCCGACTTATCTGAAGGCCACTACAATGTGCCTTGCAGGAATAGTGGCCACTCAAATAGGAAATGTCTTTGCCTGCCGCACAGAAAGGGAGTCGGTCTTTAAGATTGGCTTTTCTACAAATCGACTGATACTATTCGGGATATTAACGGAGATAGTTCTTATCATCGTGATAGTCTACTTTGAACCAATGCAAAAAATATTCAATACATCTTCATTGTCACTAGTTGATTGGCTTGTTCTTTCCTCCTTTATGCCCATTATATTTTTTGCAGAGGAGTTTAGAAAATATCTTATCAGATATAAAAAGAAGAAGAACGATGTGGAATAACACACTCATTCAAGTTTTCCTAGTTGCACTGCTAACCGATCTGGCAACGGGTCTAGGGGCGCTGCCATTTGCCTTTGTTCGCAACATGACAGTTAGATGGCAAGGGATTTCTTCGGCGATCGCTGGAGGCATGATGATTTCCGCTTCTGTGTTCAGCCTCGCGGACCAAGCGTTAATTCGCGGCAGTGTTGTGGATGTCGTACTCGGCATGTTGCTGGGCGCTGGATTCTTTACATGGGCAGCCAGAAGATTTGAGAATAACAACTGGCAAATTGGAAACCTGAGTGCAACGGATTCACGCCAAGGGGCGCTGATCATTACATCAATGTTCATCCACAGTATCCCCGAAGGGGTTGCTATCGGCGTCGGTTATGCCACGGGTGATTTAAGATTCGGAATCCTTTTCGCATTAGCGATCGCTGTTCACAACATCCCTGAAGGTATTGCTATTACTCTCCCCCTGCGCGCAAAAGGCGTATCGCTCTGGACCTGCGCCGGGTATGCGATTTTGACCAGCGTGCCTCAACCTCTACTGGCAGTGCCCTCATATCTGCTGGTGTCGTTTTTTAACCCATTGCTTCCCGCAGGATTGGGGTTTGCGGGTGGCGCGATGATTTATCTAGTCGCATCGGAACTGATACCCGACAGCCTTGCTGGGTGCTCAAGAAGGGAGACTGCCTGGGGTGTGATGATAGGTTTGCTCTTGATGCTGCTAATAACCTCCGGCTTGGGGATGTTACCCAGCTAAGATTGCATCAATACAAGGAACTTAAGAATTTTAATTAACTTCGGTGCCTTCCGTCCCCTAAAGAACCTTCGATGTACTACTAAGTGCAGAGGCAAGATTTGAAAGCTCGGTAACTACCAAAACAATAAGGTCATCCACAGAAACTATTCCTACCAGCCTTCCTCGCCTCAATACGGGAACTCTCCTTATAGAATTCTTTCCAAGCACCCTGAGTATATCAAATATACTCTCATCTTCCTGAACGGTAATAAGTTCACTGGTCATAACATCTCCAACTACGATCTCTGCGGGACTTTTACCATTGGCTACCACAGACACGACAATATCCCTGTCAGTAATGATTCCAACTATTTTCTTATCAACACTGACAACAACGAGAGAGCCGATGTTCTCTTCTCTCATAAGTGTAGCTGCCTCTGTCACAGGTGTAGAGGGTGGAACCGTAACTACATTCGTTTTCATGATATCTTTTGCGACCATCTATCTCTTCTCCTCGTTTAAGTTTTCTATCTAAATATACCCCAAGTTACATGCCATGTCTTAGACCCAGCTCTATCAATCTCACTAATGTCTCACTTAACACCAGGCTCTGGTGCATAGTCAGTGGTCCAACCTAGATGCCTGTTTATCGGAAACTCACCAGGCTCTTCAAATCGCTGCTTAAAGGTTTCAAATATGCCCTCATTCCACCTCCGGGACGTCTGAGTCTTTAACCTTCCCACGGTTTCAGCCTCGGAAGCCACCTTGGCACGTTTTGTTTATACAGCCTGTATTCATCACCAAATCTCGCTTCTAAATTAGACTCTTCAAATAAAGGTATGAAAATTAGGTTCAGTACGAAAAAGACTGCAAACCATATCAACAGCGGAACAGAACCCACTAAGACAGCCTCACCCAATAGAATACAAAAAACCCCACTAATCATAGGATTACGGACATGTCTATATATACCATGCACAACAAGCTTATGAGTTGGATCCCAGGGGGCTAACGTACCTTTCCCCACACGCGCCAATAACGATATAGTCTTAAACATCAGTGCGAGACCTATAAAAATTAGAAGAATGCCCAGAAGAATCGGTACCAGATTAAGCCGTGCGGATAGCCCCCATTTGATGCTCAGGGAGTGCGTTAAATAAAGGATTCCCACCGGTATTACGATGGTAACATTAAAAGGCAGTAAAAGTACGGCCCTGACGTGCTTCAACATTCTTATAACCTAGGAGTAGGACCTCCGGGAGGTCCTGACCTCCCGGAGGTGTTTTCCTCATCTCTCGCCCATCGAGAACTATTTAATTGGCCCCTTCCGGACTAACGCCATTAAAGTCGCACTTAAAACGAGTCCTGGTGCTTTTTCAGTGCTTATAACAAAATGCCTGTTTCTCGGAAGCTCACGAGGCTCTTCAAACCCCTTCCTAAAACATTCAAATAGCTCCAACCGTGCATCGGAAATAGACTCTCCAATTATTTCTCGTCTGAGAAGCCTTTCCCTAACTGTCTTATCGCTGGCCTTTGTCTGAATGAGAAACAGTGGAATCCCAAGCGACTCAGCAGCCTTAACCGCCAACTTACGGTATTTTCTTTTCGAAAAACTTGCATCAAGTATGACTGTGTTACCCGACTCAACGGCACGCTTGCCCGTCCTGATAATTTCGTCATAAACCCTATCGGTCGTTTCTTCCGAATAGATGCCTCTGTCAAAGTACTCGTATCTTCTCTCAGTGGGAGCAATGCCAAGCATTTCCTTTCGCGTCTTATCCGATGAAATCATACCGCAGTCTAATTCTCTCGAAATTAGCTTTGCGAGAGTACTCTTACCAGTCCCTATCATTCCAAAAATGACGATCAACACAGGCTGTGAACCGAACAGGGCATATTGTAATGAAAGTTTGAAATAGCCAGTCGCCCTTTTGTGCGATGACCTTGCTTCTCGCTTCGGAACGTTCGCTTCATCGCTTTTCAAGCTCTCAACCTTACCCCTTACGAAGGCCCTGTAGCATTTGTAAAAGTCTATGACCTTAAAAATTGTATCATCGTCCATTCTTTTTGAAATTTCCGAAACAACGAAAGTCGCAAAATCCCTCCTCCCATTAAAGTCGAGATCCATCGCCAAAAAACCTATATCAGAAGCAATATCTATGAATCTGAATCTATCGTTAAATTCAATGCAATCATGAATGCAGACATACTTTGGGGTGATGTTTATGTTATTAAGGTGAAGGTCGCCATGACAGTCCTTGATGAAACCCTTTTCAATTCGCTCCTGAAACAGCGAGGAATACCTTTCAAAGAACATATCGTTGTAGAATTTAATCGCTTCGTGAGTAGCAGAGGAAATTGTATTTCCAATGAAATTTTTTACGAGTGAAATATTTCCGTATATGAAAGACTTGATATTTTCAGGTCTTCCAAAATCATCGATATTGACGTTGTGGTTTTGAGATTCGTAGAATTCAACAAGTTTTTCTATGATTCTTCTCAGATCGTCCAGACTAACTTTTCCCCTTTGTAGAAGATTCTTGAGAAAATACCTCTCGGGGAGTCTCTCCATTTTGACAGCATATTCTACTGTCTTATCACCCCTCCCAAACTTGTAATTTCCATCAAATACGGAGATTTCTTCAACTCCGATATATATACCGCACAGCCTTCTATTCAGTTCCACTTCCTTTTCACAAAAATATTTTCTCTTCTTAAGGCTTGTGAAATCCAAGAAGCCAAAATCGACGGGCTTCTTTACTTTATAGACAAATGGTCCGGCTATGAAAACATCTGAAATATGAGTCTGGATGTGTTTCACGCGGTTAGGTTTATGAGGATATGAAGAGGGATCTAAGAGAAACTGAATGAGCTTGGTTCGGCCAAAGTCTTTTCGTCTTATCATACCTAGGACAAAATCCTTCGAAACTACGTTATAACATACATAAGGTGGTGGGGAATACCACACATAGTTTTTTCAAAATTTTGATTATAAACGGAAAATAATCGAAAGCCGACGTTTTCGAACTTTGGTAAAAATCATCCACATTTGAAAGAATCGACGCGCTTCCTAACCAAACGCGAAGACAGTCTATGAATCATAAGGGTGGTCGAAAATCTGAGCCATGAATCTAATCGACATCGCTTGAGACTAAGCGCTCCTGGTCGAAACAGGTTTAACCATTCTATTAACGTAATCCGTTTTTCTTGTTTCTAAACACGCCGGCTGTGGAGAGGCAAAATTTTGCGTTTCTACATGATATTTTCATTTCTTAAAAAGAATGCTCCACAAGCGCTAGCAACAGTCCCTTCGATAGGGTCAGGCCTGATGTGAAAGACCTTAAACCTCGACGATTGGTCGTTCAGCCATTCTGCTGAATATGGGGCTGCGCCCGCTTCCTTGACCGCGCGTAAATTGGCTTTGAACCCGCTGGTCTGAATCGAGTCTATCTTATAGAACTGACAATCCCTTCTAAGTCCCCAATTAGCCCTTCAGCTTGAGAAACCCAGGAATCAGCAGTCCCACGCGTGTTGAGCTCATCTATTTCTTCGCTATGCGCTTCAACTAGACCGATAAATCCTTTCATATCGCCGATTGCACCATAAAGTCTATTCAAACTTGACAGGTTGTTGGTGGCGCCGTCGGCAACCTGCATTATCTTCTCCTGAGCTCGCGTCAGGTTTTCCAACAACGGAATTGGAGGACATGTCAAACAACCCTGGGGAATTTTTGCATTTTGAATCTCCCGTAAGAACAGGTCCAGCTTAGAAATAATCGAAAGCAGGGTTGAATCAAATTCTCTAAACACGTACGCTGCGCCTGAATCCTCGGACGTGCAAGGGGTAGCAACACCGCACACCGGTGGATCATTGGCGCCAGCAGACCCTACAACTATTATAGCTCCATCAACATCTAAAGAGAGTCCGAAAAAGTCATTTACAAACGTGTCAGAACCAATGAGCTTACTCACGTCAAAAGAGCTCCAATTACCAGACGGACTTGTATCATTATAAACATAAGCCGCGCCTGCACCGCTATTGCCTATAATGGGACTGACACAATCCAGGTAATTAGATTCAAGGGGATCAAATATATCCGGGGCGTGAGACCCAACAACTATTACATCTCCATCAATACCTACTGACAATCCGAAATGATCAAATGGAAGGCCATCAAAGGGTGTAATCTTCGTCGTACTGAAAAAGAGCCAATTACCCAAAACGCTTGTGTCGTGAAATATAAAAGCAGCGCCTGCTTCCTCACATTTATCCGAATCACCAGGCTGACCCACAACCACGGTGTCCCCATCTATTGCTACTGAGAATCCGAATTCATCGAACGAGGCCAGTGGCTCAGAGGATGTGATCTTCTTCTCACTGATTGAGCTCCAATCACCTGCAACGCTTGTATCCTGATAGATGTACACCGCTCCTATATTCGCAGCGCAACCAACAGGAGGTATCCCATTAGTAAAACAACCGGGCGGATCATCGGCTTTGTGAGCTCCTACGACAATTGTATCTCCATCTATGTCTAAGGAGTCTCCGAAATGGTCACCTGAAGCCTCAAAAGGAGCCGTTATCTTTGTCTCGTCGACGTTGACCGAGCTCCAATCCCCCGGAATGCTGGTATGATAGATGTAAACAGCCCCTGAATCCACAGTTGTACATGGGGCTCCAACTCCACAACCAGGTGGATCATCGGCACCGGAGGACCCGACCGCGATTGTATCGCCATCGATGGCTACAGAAACCCCGAAATTGTCGCCAGAAGTCTTCTCAGAAGCTGTAAGCTTCGTCTCAGTAAAAGAGCTCCAATCGCCTGCAACGCTTGTATCATGATATACGTACACAGCTCCTGAGTCCTCGCATCCTGCACCGCCGCACCCAGCGGGATCATCGGCATGCAGAGCGCCTACAACAATTGTGTCGGTATCTATGTCGACTGAGCCTCCAAAATGGTCACCGGTAGCCTTGTCAGAAGCTGTAAGCTTCATCTCAGTAAAAGAGCTCCAATCACCAAAAGGGCCTGTATTTTGGTATATATATGCGGCGCCCGAATTCTCAGTTGTGCATCCTGCACCGCCGCACCCAGCGGGGTCATCAGCATAAAGAGCTCCTACCACAATTGTGTCGCCATTTAGGGCTAATGAGCTTCCAGAAACATCACCAGATGGTGTGCCTCCCAAACTATCACCCGAAGCTTTATCAGATGCTGTGAGCTTGGCTAGTTCTACAAAGAAAAGAGGGTCTATAGTTATAGGATATGCTGCGCTTGTGTCGTCAACACGAATTGAAAGTTTCCCTCCGGCAACCGTCATTCGCGAGGGCAACTCCTTGCCCGCAGAATCGAATGCGTAAAGATTTCCATAGGTGAATGCCCTTTTACCGTCTCCAGTTCTCCATTCTATCGCCTTCCCGTCGTTATGAACTGAAGGTTCAAGCTTGCTCGTTACTACAAACTCAACAACAAATTCAGCCCCTTCCGGGTTGTTTGAAAGAGGCTTATCAACCGTAAACCCCTGTTCTAAGCCAATTGGGCTGTTTACATACCACTCCGTGATATCGCCTCTGTGCATCTCGACTCGATTCGCTGAGGCATTGATTTGGGCATCCTGAAAGTAGATTAACTCGTAGCCGTACCCAATTCGTGAGAGTTTCATTTCCCATTTCCATGACAAATCCTTACCCGATCGAGACGTAACAGTAATTCCGTCTTGTTTAAAGATTGTCGATATCTTCTGCAATTGAGTCTCAGCTGTATAATCACCGTCGGCACTTTTCTTTATATGATATAAACCTTTGTCCCTTCCCAATGATTTAGCAAGAGAGGCCATTACTTCGTTTGGTATTGTTTTGATTACATCTCTTCCGGATTTTTGATTATCATTAATAAGTTCAGCATGGGTTTCTGAATCTTCCTTTGAATAATTTCCCCTATCTTTTTCCCCTCTTGTTAAGAAAACATCACTTATTGAAAAAGATATAAGCAGGGAAACGAAAACCATTAAAGAGATTATGCAACTTTGCCTATTCACATACTTAGACAATATTGACGATGGGTGAAAACTTTTGGAAGCCTTTCTCATACTGTCCCCCCTTTTTCCATTGATTCCCACGGGCAACCCAACCGTGAGCGATGCAATGGGAGTTTATATTTCCGTCACCATCTCGAGAAAAACTAAATCAACCATATGAACCCGCCCTAATTTAATTCGAGAACGGATATGGATAAGCCCCTTCTTCGCCCCATTCTAACACAAGTAAATATTTCTGGCAAGGCAATGTACTCGTTCAAAGTTACCAGCCACATAATGCATAGTGTGACACTCACCCAAAAATCCTAATAAGCATGTTATTTAATTGTTATCGATATTAGCGAGAGAACGTCACACGGATTGAAGTTGTCGTTCTTGATAATGAATTTACCCTGGACTCGATTCAAGATCTCCAACATAGTCAGCATCAAAGTTCGTGACCCGGAATATTTTTCCCCGTTTTCCAGGCCGGGACTTCAGCTAAGCCTGTCTCATGAAAGGCGGTTCTCTTGAGTCTTTCAAATAAGTGAAGTAACTAATAGGATGGACTAGCTAGGCTAAGCTATTTTGCACTCGCCATCTCTTCCAGTTCACTCAATTTGGACACTTCTCCAAGTGCTATTAGAGTGTCACCTTCTTGCATAATCGTTTTTGAGGTTGGATTAAACTGCATAACTCCCTCTTTGTTTTTAATGGCAACAACTATAACTCCTAAATCTCTTCCGATTCCACTTTCGTCCAGGGTGATACCTACTAATTTGGAATCGTTTTGAACAGGAACCTCTTCCATCTGAATTTCAATATTCCCTGCCCTTGTTGCAAATTCAATAAAGTCCATAACTGCAGGTTTCAATATGGTATGGGCTATCTTCAGACCACCGGTGAGATAAGGTGATACCACCCTTGTAGCCCCTGCACGCAACATCTTCTGCTCTGCCCCCTCGTCACTTGCCCTTGCCATGACAAAAAGTTTCGGACTGAGCTCACGTGCGCTTAACACGACATAAAGATTCTCTGCATCCGTCGGAAGCACCGATACCAAGCCCTTTGCTCTATCGATGCCTGCCGATATTAATACATCATCCCTTGTAGCGTCTCCCTCGACGATGAGCATATCCTCCTTTTTTTCAAATTGCGTAACAGGGGCTATTTCTATAACAACCGTACCGACTCCTTTTGCCTTTAGTTCCCTAGCTATAATCCTCCCCATCCTTCCGTAGCCGCATACTATGTAATGATCCTTTAGTTCCTTAATCTTCCTTTCCAACCTTCTCCTCCCGAAAACATCCTGCAGCCCGCCCTCAAAGATAAGCCTCGCCTCGGTCGCGAGCACATAAAGAATTATACCGACTCCACCTATTAAAAGAACAATCGTGAAATACTCACCGGTCGGGGAAAGCTTGTGCACCTCTCGGAATCCAACGGTGGTGAGTGTTATAATGGTCATATACAACGATTCTCTGAAATTCCAACCCTCGATAACCATGTAACCGATGGTCCCAATAGCATTTATCAAGACAATCAATACCGCAGACAGTACTATCTTTCTTCTGGTTCCATTCAATGGACAGGCCGCTCCGATTTTTTGTAAAAAAGATTTTACTGAATATCTCGACAATTAACATTTGAATGTGAGAATATAAACAATCAATATTAAATATACTGGCCGCCGAAACTGATTCACTGCGCAGTTTCCAATCGAAAGATTTAGAGATTTAACGTAACGGGAGACTAGAACAAAATGAAAGCAATGGTATTAAATAAGATTGATAGACTTGAGCATAATAAGAAACCATTAAATCTGGTAGATGTTTCCAAACCGGCACCTGGCGATAAGGAGATTCTGGTAAAAATTCTAGCCTGCGGGGTCTGTCATACAGAATTGGATGAAATAGAGGGAAGGATACCGCCACACAAACTTCCTATAGTTCTTGGCCACCAAGTCATTGGAACTGTGGAAAAGACTGGTAGCGATTCAGCTAGGCTAAAGCCTGGTGACAGGGTTGGAGTAGCGTGGATATTCTGGGCTTGCGGAGAATGCAAGTTTTGTCTGGAAGGAAATGAAAACCTTTGTGATCAATTTAAGGCAACCGGCAGGGACGCAAACGGTGGCTACGCAGAGTATATGACCGTCTCAGAGGATTACGCCGTTAAGATCCCAGATGTGTTTTCAGATACACAGGCCGCCCCGCTTCTGTGCGCAGGCGCGGTGGGGTATAGGGCACTCAGGTTAACCGGCATCGAGGATGGAAAAAAACTTGGACTTACAGGCTTTGGCGCCTCAGGCCATATTGTACTTAAAGTCGCAAGGCATATGTACCCAAATACCGAAATCTTTGTATTTGCAAGAAATGAAAAAGAAAGGCAATTTGCCAAAGAGCTTGGTGCGGTATGGTCTGGTGACACTGAAGAGAATTCACCTGAAAAACTAGATTATATTATTGATACAACTCCTGCCTGGAAACCAGTTGTGGAGGCACTGAAAAACCTGGATAAGGGTGGGAGATTGGTAGTCAATGCCATCCGGAAGGAAGATTTTGATAAAGATTATATTTTGAAATTGGACTACTCAGTTCACCTTTGGCAAGAAAAAGAGATAAAGAGTGTTGCTAACGTTACACGAAGGGATGTCGGAGAATTCTTGGAACTGGCTGCTGAAATTCCCCTAATACCTGAGGTACAGGAATTCGACTTAGAAGAGGCAAACGATGCTCTCGTCGAGTTAAAACATGGCAAAATAAGGGGAGCAAAGGTTCTTAAGATAAATTGATATGTTCTCTTTCGAGAACTTAGATATCAAGAAGCTAAATTCCTTAGTGTCCCGCTTTCTTTTATTGATTTTCCTAAAAGGATTTTACCCACCAATAGTTAAGGCTTCAGTGCCAGGACAGCACATGACGATTCCTGTATAACCTTCTCTGTTACACTGCCTAAGATTAACCTGCTGATACCCTTCCTTCCGTGAGTGTTGATAACAATTAAGTCAATTCCATTACTATTTGCATAGTCTGAAATTGCTATTGCGGGATTGATTGCTTGAATAACTCTTGTATCTATTTCCAACTCCGTATCATCTTTTGACTCACTGCGCATCTGTGTTACTTCTTCAACCCTTCTCGCAAGCTCTTCCGATGAAAACTTTATGAGATCGTCAAGGACTAATGTACTTGCCGGTACCTCATAGGTGTAAACATCAAGCCTAAACACATAGAGGGCGGTTATTTTTGCTTTGATTTTCCTTGCCAATTCTATTGCGAAGATTAGAGACGAGTTAACCATATCCGAAATTTCCACCGGAACAAGAATCTTGCCTATTTTAATATCGGCTTCGGCGCCCCTCCCCTTAACTGCTAAAACAGGCATTTCGGACTGCCTTAATACTCGGAGAGTAGTGCTCCCGACTAGTAGCCTATCCAGGAGACCAAGCCCGCTCTTTCCCAACACAATGAGATCGGCATTTTCTCTTCGAGCGCATTCCAGGATTTCGACACCGGGGGTTCCTTTTGAAACCATTCCCTCAAAGCTAATTCCCTTGTCCTTTAATTTTTTTGCTAAAGACGAAAGCTCTGACTTTAGGTTCTCCTCTACCTTTACTGTCCAATCGTGAAATTCGCTTTTGAATAGTAGCTTCTCGGGCTTTGGTATAACGTGGATACCGATTATATCTGAGCCAAAATTCTCCGCAAAGAAAACCGCATACTTCAGGGCCTCTTCAGATACCTTTGAACCGTCGGTAGCCCACAAAACCCTTTTTATCTCTGCCAATATTTTCCTCTGTCTAATTACTTTCAGAAAAGATAACTTATCTTAAAATTAAATCCTTAGAGTAGAAAGATCAAGATTGGCGGATTACCAAATTTATCGAATGTATACAAGCAACAATTTCTAAAAAAGAGACTTAAGATATCCTATGAATATGGAGTAATCGTTAATACTGGACAAGGTGCTTCCTGTATAACCTTCTGCGTTACACTTCCAATAAACTCCTCCTTAAGCTTTCCACCTCCATACGTCATCATTACTATAAGATCTATATCTTTGGAGTCAACAAATTTAATGATTCCACTCCACGCATTTTTTGAAGCCTCTACTGCAACGTCTATATTTTCACCGATTTTCACCTTGCCGATGTTTTCATTCAGTTCTCTGAAGCAGAATCCCTTCATCTGTTCTATGATCTCCAGCGGGAACATCTGCTCCCCAGTTTCAACAACATTAAGTAAATAGATACGTGCTCCAAACGACTTTGATAATTCAATCGCATACTTGAAATCTCGATATAGACCGCGTGACTGATCTGTAGGAACTAATATTCTCTTTATACCCGATCTTCGCGAATCCTCCCTAGCAGTTAACACTGGGATATTCGACTTGCGGAGCACCTTAAGTGCTGTTCCACCCAAAATAGATTTCTCAACTGCCCTCCCTTTTCCCATTGCGATCAGGTTAACCTTCTTTTCAGTCGCAACTCTCAATATCTCCCTGTAAGGAATCCCATCCACAAGTTCCTTCCTGAAGATTAGCCCTCTTGCGCTAAAATCACTTTCAATGTCCTCAAGCCTTTTCTTCTCCTTTTCTTTTACGGAGCCCTCCATCCATTTAACAAATCTGTCCTTCTCTTCTTCGGAGAATCCTTCTATTACGCCATGATACTCAGGCACTACTGAAAGGCCTATTACACTGGCCTTATATTTAACTGCTAACATGTCAACATACTTAAGCGCTTCGGATGCGTCTCTTGAACCATCGGTAGCCCAGAGTATCTTATGAATCATGTGTGAAGAATCCGCCTTTTCGCTTAGGTTAAATCAGATTTACATCAATTGCAATATGTCTTTGAACTCTTCATCCAATGCATAAATTCCCTAAGTTGAGATTATCAAAAGAGTTTTGTCTTTTTTAGCCCTTCTTTCTTGTCTTCACAAATTTCTCAGCTTCAAGCCAATCATCCACGTCATGACCATGCTCTCTCCCTCTCTTCTCAAATAGTTCATACGCCTTCCTGCCTATCATTTCGCGAACTTTCTCGCTACCTACCCTAGGACTTCTCCTTGGGGTTTTAGCGCTTGACTCCTTGGCCATACTTATCACCTCCCTTCAGCCTAGGCCACATCTGTAAACCCCCTATTATCTAAAACTCTTATATACCTGCCACGAGCAATAGAATTATTTATAAAGTAGTAGGAGCCTTTTTCGAAGTTCTCACGATACTATATGCTATTTTACTTCAACCTTAATTTGTTTAGCCTTAGATTCCGGTGACTTTGGAAGATGAATTTCCAATATCCCATTCTTAAAGCTAGCCTTTACCTTGTCGGACTGCACTTTCTCGGGAAGTGTAAGTGTTCTTGCAAAGCTACCGTATGAAATTTCGGAGTAGTAGTGATCTTCGTCCTTTTCTTCCTTTTCCTTCCTTGTTTCTCCCTTAATCGTAAGCGTGTTATCGGTTAGGGATATATTTATATCTTCCTTTTCAACTCCCGGGACCTCGGCCTTTACCACTATCTCATTCTTCTTATCAATCATATCCACCGCCGGCGATACCCCTTCTAGCTCTCTGAATCTTCTCCACATCGGGAGTCTCCTTCTAAACCCCGGTAATAAGGGATCCTCAAAAAATTCCTCAAACAATCTCTCCATCTCTCTTGATGGTGCCCATTTCATTAGAGCCATGACGATTACCTCCTGTTTTTTGTACTCACAACTGGAGTTTAGAGCAAATCCCGTGCCACATCCCTGATCGATTGTTATGTTCATTGAACACCATTATGGGTAAAATCGGGAGGTTCCAACAAAATGTCATATGTATGAAAATCATACAGAGTTTAATTCTAGAGAGGAATTCAAAATAACCCGCGAGTACTATGATGAGCCAACTCAAGGACTGTTGTGGGGAAAGTTAAGATTTGCAGATCTGTAACACCGAAACTCCAAGAGATATGAGACCTGATAAACTTCAAGCTTTGTACCCAATCTTCCTTAATAATGCCTTTCTGTCTTCAATATCCACTTCTGTTTCGACCCCCTTGGATTTGAACCCGTCAATAACTCCAAGAATTCCCCTCCTTCCTTCAGATTCCGCAATAATTACTTCAACTGGATTCTGAGTAGCACAGAATATTGTGCAAACCTCTGGCACATTTTTAATCGAGTTCAACACATTAATGGGATAAGAGTTTCTAAGAAATACGATAAAACAATGCCCAACGGAGAGGTCGAGCGCATTAGTCTTAGCCAACTCTATGAGATCCGAATCGGTACCACTGTATCTAACCAGGCAAGGCCCAGAAGCCTCACAAAAGGCCAGACCAAATTTGACGCCCGGAACTGCATTCACCATCGCTTCATGAAGATCCTCGACGGTTTTAATAAAGTGGCTTTGACCAAGAATGACATTAATATCGTCTTGCTTCTGAATTTTTAAGCTTATAAGCTCCATATACGCTCTCCTTAAAAAATTGTCTCTATTTAGATTATCACAACAACCATTATTTATTAATTTAAATATGAATATCTTGCTTTTTGACATATTTCGTAAAGTCTGACACTAGTGCCAACTATTCAAATAAAAAAACCACAAGAAAATAGGATAGTTGTCAATGGTACGTAATTTGCAGTTTTATAACCCAAAGACATGGAGAGGTATCCAATAAAGCTTATTCTAAGAGATGACACTGAAGTCGTTATAAGGCCTCCTGACAGCGGCGATACAGAAGGGCTTTCCGAATTTTTCTCCAATATCCCTAGCTCCGATCTCTTAATTTACGAGGATGACATTCCAGGGAAGGACTATAAGGAAAATTGGTTTATAAGCGATTTGTACGGCAAACTTCTAAGATTAATCGCCCTCAGGGGCAATGAGATAATCGCAACCGGCACCCTTCACAAAGAAGGCCTTTATTGGCTCAATGCAGCCGAGATAAAGCTAGTGGTAGATCCGCGAAACCGGAGGAAAGGGATTGGTTCTAAGTTGTTTAACCATCTGTTATTCGAGGTCTTTCAAATGAGGATGCGGAAAGTCATTGTGCGATATACTCCTGATAACATAAGCTTCACAAGAATGATAGGTCATTATGGCTTTAAACCGGAGACGGTTCTCAGCTGTTTCATAATAGATGAAAATACTAATGAGAAAAAAGACCTTATAATAGCATCATTCAACCTGGAGGAATGGGCAAACAGATTTGAATTCTATGATATAATCTTCGGTAGGAAATAACTGATCAACAATTATTACAATGGTTACATAAACTCGTCTGATCGAAATGTCCCAGCGCGGGCATTCTAATTCCTACCGAAATTCCTGGGGGTTAATAACAGTAGACTTTTGGGGCGAAACGCATGACTATTAATCAACCGCATGTGTAGTACTTCGCGGAAGAATATAACATTATTGCTCTAAAACATTTAAAATGATATTAAATGAGGTCATCTCAAAGTGCGAATAGCAATCAAATAGGACCTAGGTACGCATAGAGGAACTCCGTTATGAAAGATGCACATAAGACCAAGAAAGAGCTCTTGAGAGAATTAGAGGAAATGCGCAACAGAATCGCTGGCCCGATAGATTCAGAAAATCCTATTAAGAAAACGGATGAACCGACACTTGACCTGGGTCGTAGTCTTGAAGAATCACTCAATGAGATTTACATCTTCCACGCCGATACACTGCGGTTCCTTAAAGTGAACAAAGGGGCACGAATAAACCTTGGCTATTCAATGGACAAACTCGGTTCCCTTACACCGATTGACATCAATCCTGAGTTTACACACGAATCGTTTACTAAACTTATTGAGCCCCTACGAACTAAGAAAAAAGAAAAGATAGAATTTATAGCTGTTCACAGGCGGAAGGACGGATCATTGTATCCAGTAGAAGTCCATCTTCAAACCACGACCTTCGACGGAATGCCAGCTTTCGTCGCAATTGTACTCGACATCATGGAACGAAAACAAGCAGAAGAGAGATTCAGACTAGTAGTAGAATCCTCCCCAACTTCGATAGTGATGGTTGATCAAGAGGGAAAGATAAGACTCGTGAACTCTCAGACGGAAAAATCCTTTGGCTATAACCGAGCTGAGCTTATAGGGCAGACCGTCGAGATATTAGTACCGGAGCGTTTTCGTAATAAGCATATTGATTACCGTAAAAGGTTCCTACTAAGTCCAACATCCAGGCCGATGGGTGGAGGACGTGACCTCTACGCACTTAGAAAGGACGGGGCAGAATTCCCGGTAGAGATTGGGCTTAGCATTATCCATTCAATTGAGGGAGCCATGATCCTGAGCTCCATAATTGACATATCCAAGCGCAAACTTGCAGAAGAGGAATTAAGGAGAGAAAGGGAAAAGGCGCAGAAATATCTTGATGTCGCGGAAGTAATGCTTGTTGCGATTAATGAAGATGAAGAAATAACCATGATAAATAAGAATGGATGCAGACTCTTAAGATGTGATGAAAATGAAATCATAGGTAAGAATTGGTTTGACAACTTCATACCGGTGTCAGCCAGAGACTATACCAGGAGAGTCTTTAGAAAATTATTAAGAGGAGAATTAGGACCACTCGAATTTCATGAAAACAAGATCGTGAATAAAGCCGGAGAAGAGAGACTAATAGCCTGGCATAACTCCCTATTAAGAGACGACGAAGGAAGAATAGTCGGGACCCTTAGTTCAGGAGTAGATATAACAGAGCAAAAAAAGTCTGAGCAAATTCTCAGAGAAAGTGAAGAGAGGTTAAAAGCTCTAATGGATAATACACCCGATGAAGTTTTGGTTTATGACGAAAAAGGCAAGATAATCATCCTCAATAAAGCAGCACATCGATTGTTTGCTGATAAGGAGGGTAATGAACCAAAAATTGTCTGGGAAATAATACCACCCGAAAACAGAAATAAATTCGATGAAATACTTAAGACTGTAAAACAGGGCAATAATTTATTGGATTACGAGATGGAAAAGGTGCTAAGTACCGGCGAAAGAATCGCTGTAAGTATCGCCCTATCTTACATGAAATCGGATGATGGTATGTTTTTTGAAACAATAAGAGATGCAAGAGAAAGAGTAGAAATGAGAAACAAGATCATTGAACTCGAAAAAACTCAATTTGTCGGGAAGATGGCAGAAGGCGTTGCACACCACATGGGAACTCCTCTTGCATCAATGCTACTTAGGGTGCAAATGCTAAAGGAAGACGTATCAGGCCTAGAGAAATATAGAAGCGTAATGGAAAAGCTTGAGTCAATTGAAAGACAGATATTTTATGGACAGAAGATCATGCAGAGACTCCTCAAATTTGCAAGTAAACCAGAAAATGAGAAACGCCCCGAGAAAATCTCGTCAATCATTGAAGAAGCATTCGAGATTGTAAAACCTCTTTGTAAGAAAACTGGAATAAAACTTGACTTATCCATTAAAGATGATCCATGGCTCCTTGCTGACGTCGATTTAATGGAGTTAGTTTTTTCAGACATGTTAATGAATTCAATAGACGCCATGCCCGAGGGAGGAAAGATCTCTCTAAAGGTCACAAACGATTTTCGAGAAAATTTCATAAATATAACGATCACCGACACAGGCGGAGGAATCCCAAAAGATATTCTCCCCCTAATTTTCGAACCGTTTTTTAGTACCAAACCCTCAGGGAAGGGAACAGGGCTGGGACTATCTGTAGCAAAAAGGATTATACAGGACCACGGAGGTGAAATAAGTATTGAAAGCACTGAAGCTACGGGAACCAGTGTTCACATAAAAATCCCACCATATTCTAAGGAGATGATAAATTGAGCAACTTCAGGGTACTGGTAGTTGATGATGACGAAGAATTGGTGGCTGCCGTCAAAGAACTACTAGAAAGGAAAAAATATGAGGTAATCACTGCTTACTCTGGAATTGAGGCAATAGAAAGGGCTTCAGCTATACCAGGATTAAATGTCGCCCTAATAGACCTTGTCATGCCAATGATGGACGGTCTAAAATTACTCGATAAGCTGAAGGTTATTCATCCCGACCTATCGGTAATTATGATCACAGGATATGGCACGGTTCCCACCGCTGTAGAAGCGATAAAGCATGGTGCTTTTGACTTCATAACCAAACCTTATGATAAGGACGTCCTGCTAAGCAAGCTCGAGGCAATAAAAAGGACACATGAACTGGAGAAACGAGTAACGGAACTCAAGCAGATTGTATCAGAAAAGTACGGTTTTGAGGAGATAGTAAGTGGATCTAAGATAATGAAGAGGGTATTTGAAAGGGCCTCCGCAGCCGCACGCAGCGATGCTCCAGTATTTATAGTCGGGGAGACTGGTACAGGCAAGGAGCTTCTAGCCAAGGCAATACACTTAAAGAGCGAAAGAAGGTATCATCGCTTTATACCAGTAAACTGTGCTGCTATCCCTAAGGACCTCATGGAATCCGAATTATTCGGATACAAGAAAGGATCATTTACTGGAGCCATGAAGGATCACGATGGACTCTTTTTAGCTTCAAATCAAGGCACTATATTCCTCGACGAGATCGGAGAAATGCCAAAGGACCTTCAAGTAAAGCTCCTCAGGGTTCTAGAGGAAGGTAAGGTAAGACCGTTGGGCCAGACGACCGAAGTTTCATTTGACACGAGAGTCATATCAGCAAGCAATCGAGGAATAGACGATCTGAAGGCCGATGCATTGAGAGAAGACCTCTTTTTCAGGCTCGCGGTGATAGTTATAGAGCTCCCTCCACTGAGAGACAGAAGAGAAGATGTCCCATTACTGATTGAGCACTTCATAAAGAAATTTAATCAGAAGTATTCAAGGAATATTAGGGGTGTTTCCGAAGGTACGTTATCATCAATCTTCCAGTACGATTTCCCCGGAAATATAAGAGAGTTAGAAAACCTTTTCGAAGGAATAATAGCCGTATCTCCTCCAGAAAAGGAAATGATTACCGAGAAGGATTTAAAGGCTCACCTTATTTGGAAGGAGACAAAGGCTTCAGAGCATACCCTGCTTTCACTGGACAAGCTTGAGAAATTCGCGCTTGAGCAGGCAATGCGTCAAACTCAGGGCAATAAATCAAAGGCCGCAGAGATTCTAGGCATCTCGCGAGATACACTGTACCGGAAACTAAGACATTTCAGTATTGAATAGTAATTCAGGGCCGAGCTCCGACGTAAGGAATATTTGGTTAAGATAACTGTCGTAATAAATCTAATTGAATTTTATCAATATTTGTAGCCTCGTTTGCGTTCGACAACCCCCTTTTTGGCACGGATAAACAGATTGCCAATTTCTAATGCTCTAAGCCGTTCTCTATTATCACTGGAAATCAGAACCCTCTAGTACCATAGACTAAGGCGGCTCAAAATAACAGTTTTTCATTTGGACTGCCGTTAAAAATCTGTACGATTCTCATACACCTGACAACGTTTGAATCTTGAATATATCGAAACAATTCGAAGTTTGCTGGCACTCATATTGCTAATTATATTCCTTGAACGAGATATACTAATGCGCGTAAAGGATTTCATGACTCAGAACCCCGTAATTGTTTCCCCGCTGGACAACATTCAATACACCTTCCAGGTTCTTACTAATAATGGCATTCACCAGGTTCCGGTAGTTAGCAAAGGTGAGCTGGTGGGAATAGTCACCGATAGAGACCTAAGAATAGCAATGTCCGAGGATATAAGCAGCCCAAACCTTAACATAGGTAATGTGATGAGCAAAAGCCCTGTTAGTGCTACAGATGATTTAAGGATGGTCGAACCAGTGAAAATAATTCGCAAGAGAAGATTTAACGCACTGCCTGTTATCAATAAAAAAGGCGAGCCGGTTGGCATAGTGACAGTTAGGGACATCCTCGATGGTTTAATAAACCTGTTTGAAATTTCAAAATAGATTGAGAAAACTTAAGAATAAGAGACTAAATTGCTCTAACACTAAAACTAACGGAGAACCAAGACATGAACATCGAAAGAATACTATTCCCGACAGATTTCTCAGAATACTCTGAAAACGCAAGGGATTACACTATCTATCTGGGTCAAAAACTAGACGCCGTCATATACATTCTTCATGCGATAGAGCCATTGGAATACCCTGAGCTAGATGAAGAAGTAAAAATATTTTTTGAAGAAGTGGAATTGCAGATGGAGAAAAAAATTGATAAGGAAAAGGAATACTTTTTGCGAACCGGCCTAAAAGTCGAGACAGACACAGTCATAGGTCCCAGATGGCGTGTCATAAATACATTTGCTAAAGAGAAAAATATCGACCTGATAATCATGGGATCTCATGGCCTAAAAACGAAAAAAGACGAAATTGCTCTAGGTACCACGAGTCATAAGGTGATTTTCACCGCGCCCTGCCCGGTTCTGATAGTTAGGCAGGAGCATGGAAGAATTGACATTAATATTCCAGCTTAGAATAGTTAAGGACATGCAAATAGAATAAAATTAATTTACACCGCGAATCGGTTCTGAGCCTTAGAACCCATTCACTTTCGTCATACCGGGTATCGCAAATTGCCTTATCAGTCATAAGGTCCTCTGAAAGCTTGTACTAAATTCAAAGCTAATTCGTTAATCCCTTGAGATAACCGATAGAGATTTTCCGGGCACCATTCTTGCATCTTAAAGCCCTGTGGCAAATAGTAGATCAGACTATCAAAAAGTTTAAATAAAAAGGGGGTGTTGTTGGCATAGCTACTGATAAAAAAACATACGTTCTCCTACAATCTTATAGGCCGTGATTTTGAAAAGTTGACAAAAAACTCAGAGAAAGTGAATCAGACGTTCAAATTGAGCATCGTCTGAGCGCTAAAGATTACTGCCGACAATTTCCTCGGAAAATAAAATATAAGATTAGCACTATTGGCCTGACTAGAAAATCTAGAGGGGGTAATTAATATAAAACGTGAAGGAAGCTTCGTTCTACGAAAGATTAGATGACAACAAAGTACTCTGTACGCTCTGTAGTCACTTTTGTGAGATAAAAGAAGGCAAGAAAGGCGTATGCGGAGTACGAATAAACCATCGTGGGAAATTATATACACTCGTATACGACGGGGTCATAACACGCAACGTAGATCCTATAGAGAAAAAGCCACTGTTTCATTTTTATCCCGGCTCGAGTGCCTACTCAATAGCAACAGTTGGCTGTAATTTCCGGTGTTTCTATTGTCAAAATTTTGAGATTTCACAATATCCAAAGGGTATTCACTGGCATGAAAAGGAAAAAGAGAGTGGCGAACCAGAACCTGTTTGCCCAATGCTTGAGGAGACAATCCCAGGTGAAAAGGTGACACCAGGGCAAATCGTTGAATCGGCCATATCTTCTGGCTGTGAAACAATAGCATACACGTATACAGAGCCAACAATCTTCTATGAGTTAGCCTTTGATACCGCAAGGCTTGCTGCTCAAAGGGGTCTCAAGAATATATTCGTCACAAATGGTTACATAACAAAAGAGGCACTAACCGGTATCAAACCTTATCTGCATGCAGCTAACATAGACCTTAAGGGTTTCAACGAGAGGTTTTATCAGAAGATATGCGGAGCAAACCTGCAACCTGTTCTGGACTCAATAAAGACCCATAAGGAGCTTGGAATTTGGATCGAGGTTACTACGCTAATAATTCCTAATCATAATGACTCAGATGAGGAACTAAGACAAATAGCAGAATTCATAAAGGGTGTCGGAGCGGAAATTCCATGGCACGTGAGTCAATTTTATCCAACCTATAAGCTTATTGACCAACCAAGAACACCAGTCAGTACAATACGTAAAGCACGAGACATCGGTTTATCGGCAGGGCTTCGATATGTTTATGAAGGAAATGTTCCGGGAGAGGGCGGCGAAAGCACTTATTGTTATAATTGTAAAGAAGTGATTATTGAAAGATATGGCTTCTCCATACTTAAAAACCACATTAAAAACTCTCAATGCCCTTACTGTGGCACACTCATAGATGGAGTTGGACTCAAATAAATAGTCATAGTAGAAACATTAAGAGCTAAAATCCTAAATTTCAGTCGACCATAAGTTCAGCGCTTTTGGTTAGAGTCTTTCTTAATGATTATACTAAATGATGTGTGACTCGTAAGGGACATTTTATAAAACCGAACTGATTGAGAATCGATGGAAACTGGAAATCTTGATAAGATCTCAGAAAAACAATTAATGCATCTTCATTACCAAGTCTATAGGCCCGCGCAGTTTTCAAAACAGGTTCTAACTGAATCCAAGATTAGATTGACGAATGTCTTAAATTCTTACGTCGAGATTCTCATGACACCTGGTTTCGATATGTGAAATTCGTCAATAATTCAGCGTACTATGAATAGCAAATTCTTTGGTACGCGCCTTGCAACGTTAGTAAATATTAAAATCTAAGGAGGTATGTCTAATGAGTCTAAGAAATCTATGTCGTAGAGAGACAGTTTGTATAAATCCCGGAACATCGGTCAAGAAAGCAGCGCAACTCATGGAAGAGAAGAATATCGGCAGCCTGATTATCGTTGAGGAAGGATCAGTTAAGCCAATAGGTTTGGTAACGGATAGAGATATTCTGTTGAGGGTTGTAAATAAAGGACTAACCCCCGAAAACGTTCCAGTTGAAGAGGTGATGACCAAGAATATCGTTACTCTAGATGAGAGAATTGGCCTGTTTGAAGCGCTCGAGCAGACCAGGGGAAGTGGTATGAGAAGATTCCCAGTTGTAGATACCAATGGTCATTTACAAGGCATAATCACGCTTGATGATATCATTTATCTTCTCGGTAAAGAGATGGGCGACGTGGCGAGCATAATTGAGAAAGAGGGACCAAGATTATAACTTCGCAGGCTGCCTAAGAGGATCCCAAAACGCCAATGGATTCCAAGAATCGGGGAAGCCATCCTGCCATGTGAATTATTATCTTCTCGACCACCTTCTGTAGTTATCGATTTTACATGGTCTTTCAACGCTTTGAAGCGATGCTATCGAATCAGAAGAGGGTTTTACTGTAAATCGAAGGAGGCCTGCTCGTCGCGAACTTCATTAACGTAGGGATTTGGTAACAATTAAGATAATAATGCTGATAAGCGATACCACACCTAAGCCGCAAGAATAAGAAAAACTTTTTGTTTAAACTTTAATCATGAATGAAGAAATACGAGAAGAAATAGAAGAAACAGAAGGTGAGAGAAAAGATCTAACTAAGCTACTCCCTGTTCCTGCCACCTCTTTAGAGCAATATGTAGCGGAAATTTCAAATTACCCTGTCCTCAGCCGGAAAGAAGAATACGACCTGGCTATGAAATATAAAACAGACGGAGACTTAGAGGCAGCAAGAAAGCTGATTACTCATAATTTGAGATTTGTAATCAAGGTTTCTAATGAATACAAGGACTACGGTATCAGTATCATGGATTTAATACAAGAAGGAAACATCGGGCTAATGAAGGCTGTGCAGAGATTTGATCCAACAAAGGGTTACCGTCTAATCTCCTATGCAGTATGGTGGATAAGGGCATATATTCAAAATTACATTATTAGAACCTTTAGCCTTATAAAACTCGGAACTACGGAAGCGCAGAGAAAATTATTCTTTAAACTCCGCTCGACAAAGCTCAAAATGGGAATTACAGATAATAAACCTACACCCAGCGAATACAAGGCTATCGCTAAGGAACTAAAGGTCCCCCTCGAATCTGTCATAGAAATGGATCAGAGAATGACTAGTAAGGACCTGTCACTTAACGCATTGGTAAGCAGGACCGAAGATAAGGCTACACATATGGATTTTGTTGAGGACCAAGCGGCAAGCCAAGAAGAGCTGATCTCGAGTATTGAAGAACAGGAAAAGGTTAAAATGAATTTAAAAATTGCGGTTAAATCATTAAATGAGAGGGAGCAGTATATAATAAAAAACAGGCTCTTGAGACATAAACCTGTGACACTTGAGGAACTATCAAGGGAACTAAAGATCTCAAAAGAGAGGGTGAGACAGATTGAAAAATCAGCTCTCAAAAAGATGAAGGACTTCCTCGAAACCAGGGGTATAACCAGTCCACTGTAAAACCTGAAGGATATAATTCAGGAGGAATCATACTTCTCCAAAATAAGAAATCATTTCGCGGAGACTGCATTGACTAAATCGAAGTATCTGCACTGAGTAACCCCGATGTCTTTGCAATGACGCTATCAGAGATGTCAGTGAGAGACTTAAAAAGTCTCGCAAATGACGGGAAAATGAAGGGTGCGTTCACCGAACGCACCAAAAAGAAGGCAGATTATTTCGCTCATACAGATTCAAGTGCCCATTCGACGAACGGGCGCTGCGTTTTTGTGAGTTCTGCGTAATGTATTTTCATACCTCCGCCCGCCAACCCCGTTTATCATATGATCAAATTGTAAAATGATCAAATGACCAATCACTCGCATGGACGCACGGCGCGAGCGTGGAAATTGCTGTCCTTGTCGAAGCCGCTCACGGCCCCATTGTTGAAATCGACGACCCATGCGTCGAGCGGGTCGGCGCCGACTGTAATAGACGACCAGTAGTTAGACGTGGCAGTCGGACCGAAAATCGGATTGATGCACGGCCCTACCAGGTCGCCACAATTACCTTTGCCCAAATCCACGATACTCTCTAGCTCGGGTACTCCCCCGTCCTGTCCGACTTGAGGCAGCCGCCAATCGCAGTGACCTGCAAAACAGTCCACCCCGCCGCCAGCCACATCGTTCAACTGAGCCAAGAACACAGTGTACACCGTCCCATCAGGTGGCCCGCCTACGATACTCCAGGTATACGTGTTATTTACGTCGTGGGGGTCGGGGCACCCGGCGTCACTATCACAATCGACAGCGTCACCCACCGGACCCGTCTTTTTCTCCCACATTAAATTCCTGACGCAGTCGCACACTGTACCGTCCAGATTGTCTATAAATCCCGAGGCCGCGCAGGACACGGCATCAAGCTTTTGCAGCACCGTGCCAAGCTGCGAGCTACCCCCGGGATTTTCCGGCTTCACGGCTTGAACGGACGACACTCCTAAGCATAACGTAGCGGCAAAAAGCAAGAAAGCAATTAAAAATGGTTTCGGGTATGTAACCCAAAATACTTTCGTCATGGTATGTCACCTCCCAATATTTTTTTGTCCTATCGTCCCCTTCCAATCCATGCACTTCTCACAGAATAAAACACATCAATAAAAAAGGCAATGAGTGGCTAAGATTCTTTGGCATCTGATGGTGGCCCGAAGTGCCATGAATTCTGAGTCAGCCCCCACCTTAATCCTCCCCCACGAGTGGGGGAGGAGATTTAGTGCATCTTTCTCCTCAAAGGGGGAAGAGGGTTTTGTAATTTCAGATTCGTTAGTTGCCTCAGCTAATAAATTTCTCCTTCCCCGGAGCGAAAAACTCGAAAATTCCTTCCCCCTTTCATAAAGGGGGAAGGCTGGGATGGGGGTTTAGGGTTTTTTCATTAATCCTTTTCAGAATGAAGAGGATTTGAACGGCCTTCCAAAAATTGCGTTAATAAAATCAGAAACGGAGACGTTAAAATCTTCCCAAAATCCCCTCTAACTCCCCTTTGTAAAAGGGGAGGATGAAAGCTGGAGTGCCAATTCTAAGACGCTGCGCCATTCGTCATTTTCCTCCTTTTCTAAAGGAGGAGTAAGGAGGATTTCGGGCAGGCTGGTGCTGAGCGATCTCGAAGGGTAGCTTCTTTGTGCTTGTGCTGGACCTGTTTCAGTATCAAGACAAAGAAGTTGAAAGAATAATAAGCGATTGCCGAGACTTTCCAGTCTCGGTGCCTTTCTGAGATTTCTCATGATCTTTCCATCATTCACTTAGCAATTTCAATAGCTCTCTCGCATTTTCAATGGCATATCCATGAAAATCATTATTGAAATATGTATATATATCAGAGCCCTTCGAATACCATATTTTTATCTTTTCCGCCAGATCTTCAATCTCTTCAATGCTGTATTTCGAACTGAATAGCTTTTCAGAGCCGTGCATCCTGATATATACAAAATCGGCCGTAACCACCTCCGCCTTCGGATATCTCGGAGAATCTGCTATCACCCAAGCAACATTATATTTTTTTATTATCCGATAGATCTCGTCATTACACCAGTTCTCATGCCGGAACTCAAAGGCGAATCTTAGATCTTCATTCGCTATTTGCTGTAAAAATTCTTCTAATCTTTTAACATTTTCATGGCTAGCTCTAAAACTTGGGGGGAGCTGGAAGAGGATCGGACCCAATTTTTCCTTCAGATACAAGGCATTTTCCAAGAATCTATCCCATGCTGATTTCACTTCTTTTAAACGCTTAACATGGGTAATGAAACGGCTGGCCTTCACCGCAAATACAAAACTGTCCGGTGTTTGGTTGTACCAGTTTTCATAGGTTTTTGATTTAGGTAGATGATAAAACGAATAATTTATCTCAGTGGTCTTGAAATGATCAGAAAAATATCTAAGTCTATCCTTTGGTCTAAGATCCCCCGGATAGAAGATCCCTTGCCAGTCGTTATAGACCCAGCCCGAAGTCCCTATGTATATTTCGCCTTTAGTCTTCTTAGACATAGTCCTAATTTATATGACAGGGTCGGCAACTAAGGAAATTTACAAGAGTCCAATTCGATCCTGAAGCGAAGTCGAGACTCTTACAAAGTTAACTGGTATCATGTTGCCCCGATAAGCCTTTTCTCAGATCAAGCAACAAATAAACGTTAAGTAATTAATCAAGTATTTAAAAACCCTAACAAGGGCATTATCCCTATCATCGATTAAATGAAATTAATCTTATCCCTTGTCAACACAATGTGGCATGTATTTTGCACATAAGAATATTGTTCTTTGTTAAAGAATTTGATCGCGTTTTAAATAGTATGTACCAAATATTTACCAGTAAATAGATTAACATGGAGGCCTAGACTATGATGACAATACCGAAATCGGATGAAGGCTATAGATCAAATAGACGCATGGAGTGGTATTTTGATGAGGTATTGAACGAGGATCCTCATGATGAAGGCTCCGACGACAAAAAGGTAAAGTTAAGTGGTAAACTCGCTCCTCACATGGAATTCTCTTTTGATGAAATCACAGAGAATGTAACAGTTCGATGCCCTATTACTGGAAGGAATGCCAATGTGGAGGTGACAAGGAGTGCTTTTAGACACGATTCTCCCTTTGTTGACGTGACATACTGTTCTATTTTTGGTTGTGCACCAAGCTGTGATAAGAAATGTCTAAAAAGAATTAATCATATGAGACATTTTAGTTAGTGATGTAAATATATCTTTTAAATCATTTCCTGCATACTTTTCATCGGGGAATCTACCAATAGCATCACGAGAAAATTATTTTATTGTACTATTTCCGTACATCTGACGTGACCTTGATAATTGTTCCCATTTCTTGGTATCGAAATTATGGTAAAGACTATCACAACATAAAAAACTCATATGGCATCTAAATTGCAAAATGAAGCATAAACAGATTAATGAATCTTAGCCGTGGAAAAATCCAATTTCACCATGGCTAAAATAGTTATTTGTCAAAAAACTTCAGTCATTGATATGATGTAATTTAGCTCCCTGAAAATCTATGAACTAAAATGGATGCCGGTTTATGACTCGGAGAAGCTTTGACACTATAGATGGAAATTATGCGGTAGCATCCGTTGCATATCGATTGAACGAGGTTATCGCTATTTATCCAATCACACCAGCCTCCCCGATGGGCGAATGGTCAGACTCTTGGTCATCGGAAGGTAAGCCAAATATTTGGGGCACCGTTCCCTTGGTAGTAGAGATGCAAAGCGAAGCAGGTGCGGCGGGTGCGGTTCATGGTGCTTTGCAGACCGGCTCACTCTCGACTACTTTTACTGGTTCCCAGGGACTCTTGCTGATGATTCCCAATATGTATAAGATTGCTGGGGAACTAAATTCCACGGTATTCCACGTTGCTACTCGTACGGTGGCAGCACACGCTCTCTCTATTTTTTGCGATCATAGTGATGTCATGGCCACGCGTCAGACAGGGTTCGCCCAATTATGTTCATCTTCGGTGCAGGAGGCAATGGATTTTGCATTAATCGCTCAGGCTGCAACCCTTGACTCTCGAATACCTTTCATTCACCTATTCGATGGATTTCGAACTTCTCACGAAATCTCTAAGGTAGAACTGCTATCAGATGATGACCTACGTTCGGTTATTAATGAAGAACTTATTGTTAAACATCGGGAGCGTGCCCTATCCCCTGACCATCCTGTGATTCGCGGAACTGCTGAAAACCCAGACATATTCTTTCAGTCACGTGAAAGGGCTAATACGTACTATGTTAACTGCCCGGACATTACTGAAAAGGTAATGGACAATTTCTCTAAACTCATCGGTCGTTCGTATAAGCTCTTTGAGTACCATGGAGCACCAGAGGCAGAGAGTGTGATAGTTCTTATGGGATCTGGCGCAGAAGTAGTGAGTGAAACTGTGGATTATATCAATCAGAAGGGAGGTAGGGTGGGACTAGTCAAGGTACGTTTATATCGTCCGTTTGACAAGAAGCGCTTTATAGAATCTCTTCCATCTACCACAGCATCATTAGCTATTCTCGATAGAACAAAAGAGCCCGGAAGTGCCGGAGAGCCATTGTATTTGGATTCCGTTGCCGCAATACATGAGGGTTTAGCCAATGGTTGGGGAAACCTAAAAAACATGCCTAAGATAATTGGCGGTCGTTATGGCTTATCTTCAAAGGAATTCACGCCCGCCATGGTCAAGTCGATTTTTGACCACACCCTTACCGAAAGACCCAAAAACGGTTTTACAATTGGTATACGAGATGATCTAACTCATACAGACATTGATTACAATCCAGATTTCTCAGTCGAGCCCGATGACGTTTATCGCGCCCTTTTTTATGGCCTCGGGTCAGACGGGACAGTGGGCGCAAATAAAAACTCAATAAAAATAATCGGAAAAAGCACGGACTATTACATACAAGGATACTTCGTTTATGATTCGAGAAAAGCTGGCGCTGTCACGATATCACACCTTCGCTTTGGTCCACGCCCTATTCATTCGGCCTACCTTATTGAAAAAGCAAATTTCGTGGGCTGTCATCAACACATTTTCTTGGAACGCTACGACATCTTAAAACATGCAGTCCCAGGGGGGATATTTCTCCTCAACACGATCTACGGTCCTGACGAAATATGGGACAAGCTTCCTCGTCCTATTCAAAGCGAGATTTTCGAGAAAAAACTCAAGTTTTACATAATTGATGCATACAAAGTAGCCAAAAAAAGTGGTCTTGGAAAACGCATAAACACAGTGATGCAGGTTTGCTTCTTCAATATATCGAAGATTATCCCAGAAGAAAAAGCTCAAGAGGAGATTCGACAATCAATTTACGATACATACGGAAAACAAGGTGAAGAGATAGTTAATATGAACCTTCGAGCAGTGGATAACACCTTAGAAAATCTATTTGAAGTAAAGGTGCCGGATATGGTAGATAGCCTGGTCGAGATACCGCCACCAGTTTCAGAAAAGGCCCCTCAATTTGTTAGAGAAGTCCTCGGTAAAATGATCACAGGCAATGGAGACGATCTTCCAGTAAGCGCTCTACCCCCGGATGGGACGTTCCCAACCGGGACCGCGAAATGGGAGAAGCGAAACCTTGCGACCGAAATCCCCATATGGGAGCCAGATATCTGCATTCAATGCGGCAAATGCTCTGTCGTATGCCCTCATGCGGTAATTCGTATAAAGGCCTATGATACCAAACTCCTCAAGGGTGCTCCTAATACGTTTAAATCAACCACAGCGCGAGACGAAACGTGGAAGGGGCTTAACTACACAATACAAGTAGCCCCTGAGGATTGTACAGGATGTGGAATATGCGTAGATGTATGTCCTGCGAAGAGCAAGACTGAAACCAGAATTAAAGCACTCAATATGTATCCTCAACCAGCTTTACGCGAAGACGAAAGAAAAAACTGGGATTTCTTTTTATCGATTCCGGAGACAGATAGACTCGTCCTACACAACACAAGTCTCCGCCAGCAACAGCTTCAACAACCCTTATTTGAATTCTCTAGTGCCTGTCCAGGTTGTGGAGAGACACCTTACATAAAATTAATTAGCCAGCTATTCGGAGATCGGCTCCTGGTAGCAAATAGTACCGGTTGTTCTTCCATTTACGGAGGGAATCTCCCGACCACTCCATGGGCTCAAAACAATGAGGGAAGGGGGCCGGCTTGGTCCAATTCACTCTTTGAGGATAATGCTGAATTTGGACTGGGATTCCGAGTCTCGATTGATAAGCAAATGGAGTTTGCTTCTGAGCTTTTAAGGAGGCTGTCCCCATATGTCGGGGATAATCTTGCATATTCAATCCTCAATGCTGAGCAAAAGAACGAAGCAGAAATTTACGAACAGCGGAAAAGAGTCCTCACTTTAAAGAAAAAACTCAAAGATATCGAAAATAGCGACGCACATCGTCTACTGAGCATTGCGGATATGTTGGTAAAAAAGAGCGTTTGGATCATTGGCGGCGATGGCTGGGCCTATGATATAGGTTTCGGTGGTGTTGATCATGTACTTGCAAGCGGAAAGGACGTCAATATACTGGTTCTTGACACAGAAGTCTATTCAAATACGGGAGGCCAAATGTCCAAGGCAACTCCTCGAGGGGCGGTAGCAAAGTTTGCCACTGCAGGGAAGCCTGCCCCTAAAAAAGACCTCGGTTTAATCGCCATGACTTATGGGAATGTGTACGTAGCGAGTGTTGCTATGGGTGCGAGAGATGAACACACACTTAGGGCATTCATCGAAGCAGAAGCCTATGAAGGTCCATCTCTTATTATCGCCTACAGCCACTGCATTGCTCATGGAATTAATATGACGAGAGCTATGCGAAATCAAAAGGCAGCAGTTGATTCAGGTCAGTGGCTGCTCTATAGATTTAATCCTGAGCGGGCTAAACAGGGTGAAAATCCCCTACATTTAGACTCCACTAAACCTAAGATAAAGGTTCAGGATTATCTCTACATGGAAAATCGATTCAAAATGCTACTCAAGACTCGACCGGCGGATGCAAAGCGGTTGTTCAAAGACGTGCAAAATGACGCAGACTCTCGCTGGAAACTCTATGAATATCTAGCTGCAAGAGAGCCTTTGACCAAAAGGGAAAATTAAAAACGATGATTACTATCAGGTATTACAAAGCAGACTTAAAGGATAGACAAATGCTTTAGACGTGAGGAGGTGAGACAATGGATTTGAGCACAAACTATTTAGGAATGAACCTTCGCACACCTTTAGTGCCATCAGCATCCCCGCTATCCGAGGAGATTGACAACATCAAGCGTATGGAAGATGCAGGTGCATCGGCCGTAGTGCTCCATTCATTATTCGAAGAACAGCTAAGGCTGGAACGCTACGAGCTGCATCACCACTTAACCCATTCAACCGATAGCTTTGCCGAGGCGCTTTCCTTTTTCCCAGAGCCAGCCGAGTTCCACGTCGGACCCGAGGTTTACTTGGATCATGTCGAGAAAGCAAAAAAGACAGTCGACATTCCAATAATAGCAAGCCTCAACGGCGTTTCGGTCGAAGGCTTGAAGGACTATGCGAAAGAAATAGAGAATGCAGGTGCAGATGCATTGGAGCTTAACCTGTACTATATTCCAACCAGCATGGACCTGACTTCTGATCAGGTTGAGAGCACATATATAAACATCCTCAAGTCAGTGAAATCCGAGATTAACATTCCAATAGCGCTAAAACTAAGTCCATTCTTCACCAATATGGCCTACATGGCGAAACGCTTCTCGGAGGCTGGGGCTGACTCATTAGTGCTATTTAATCGTTTTTACCAGCCAGACATTGAACTGGAAACGCTAGAGGTACGCCCAAATATTATTCTGAGCACCCCGCAAGCTCTGCGGCTTCCCCTAACATGGATTGCAATCCTCTACGGGCATGTGAATGCAGACTTGGCCGCAACAAGCGGCATACATACCGCACAGGACGTGTTAAAAATGCTTATGGTGGGTGCGAGTGTCACTATGCTTTGTTCAGTACTTTTACGCCATGGAATTGAACAAATCAAAATAATCGAGCAAGAAATTCATGATTGGATGGAAGAGCACGAATACGAATCAGTAAAACAGATGCAGGGTAGCATGAGCCAGATTAATTGTGAAGATCCCTCTGCTTTCGAAAGATCACAATATATGCGGGGACTTTTAACCTTTGTACCAACAGTTTAGAAGAATGTAAATCTTACTGGAATGAAAATTGCACGCATGAGTAAATGGTAATTCGATAAAATAAAATCTAATTTTTAGGGAGGATATAAAATGGAATTTTTAATAAGCCAAGTTCACGAACCTCAGGATTGTCCCAAGGACCTTGGAGGGTTTAGAAAAATACTCATAAATGAGAATGTAAAAGGTCTTGAGCTAAAGAATGTTTATATCGAACACGGTTCCCATACAATTATTTATATTGTTGAGACCGATAAGTATGATAATATAGTGAGGTTCCTAGAGCCTGGAATGCTGAAATCAACTGTATCAATAACACCGGTTTCTTCCCTCGCCGTGCGCGAAATCTTGAAGAAATAAGTCTGCGCGTGGGATCTGGAACCGTATTCAATTTATTGATTCAAGAATCCTGTAAAAAGCGATAAATAGCGCGACTGAAGTTATTGCCTATAAGGAAAAAATTTAGATGAGACCAAGCAACGTCTAAATAAGGCTCCTTTAAGATTATAAGTGTGAAACAAGTCGAAGCGGAAATTCTTCCCTTTAAGAAAGACTACTTCCGCTTTTTGTTTTAAATCATAGATTCAACACCACACGAGCTTCCCGACCTTAATAGGAAGATCTAAACGCACCCAAATTCCGCAATTAATTTTAGTGTATATCTTTTTATGCTACTCTTAATTGCAAATAAATAAGAGGTAGTCTATGAATAGTGAAATTTTAACTGTCAGGAACTTGAATGTGACACTTAACGGCGAAGAGATACTCAAAGATCTCAGCTTCACTGTTAAGAGGGGAGAGGTTTTAGTAATACTAGGACCCAACGGTGCCGGTAAAACAACACTTTTTAAGACTGTTCTTGGTCTCTTACCCTACACTGGAGATGTTGAGTGGAACACCAAAAGAATTAGCTATATACCACCCCAGGAATTGCTTCATAGAAAAGATCTTCCCCCACTTATTTTAGAGGACTTCTTTAAGTTCAAGAAGGTTGATTATGGACAAATCACGCAAACACTAAAACTGGTAGGCCTGGAACGATCGATTCTAAAAAAGGGCTTCGGCGCATTATCAACGGGAGAATTTCAAAGGATGCTAATTGCATGGGGTTTAGTTGACTACCCTGAGGTACTTCTATTAGACGAACCCGCTTATGGCATTGACTTGGGTGGACAGGAAACTATATATTCACTCCTACATGTATTTTGGAAAGAACACAATTTGACTATCTTACTGATTACACACGATTTAAATATAGTTTGGGAGCAAGCCAACAGCGTGTTATGCCTTAATAAGAGTTATTTTTGTTATGGTAAGCCCCAAGAGGTGATAACCCCACAGCAGTTGGAAAAGCTCTATGGTACAGGGGTTGAATTTTATAAACACTCACACGTAGGCAACTAGAATGCAATTATTCTTAGCCTTGATTATCGGGATATTTATTTGCGGTGTGGCAGGATACTTGGGTTCTCTGATGATTACTAAAAGAATGTCGTTGGTGGGAGATGCCCTAGGTCACTTAGCCCTGCCGGGTATTGCATTGGCTCTCATATACGGATTTGATATCTCCATAGGGGCGCTGATATTCTTGACGCTTGGCATTGTGTTAATTTGGTTATTTGAAAGGAGGACCAAGCTGCCAATGGAAACCCTAACGGCGATAGTTATGTCATCGTCGCTGGCAATTGCATTCTTATTTCTCCCTGAAGAGGAAGCGATAAAGGCTTTGATAGGAGATGTTTCCAGAATAACTATCTTCGATACATTGATTACTATATGCCTTTCAATGATAATCTTCCTGGCTACGAAAAAGATTTATACCAACAGCATATTTGCCAGCATATCTGAAGACTTGGCCAAGGTGAGTGGACTCAACATCAATAGATTAAACATTATATACTTGGTTTGTATCGGTCTTGTGGTTGCTATCGGAGTTAAGGTTGTGGGCGGGCTTTTAATCGCGGCCCTGGTGGCCATTCCAGCAAGTACCAGTAAGAACATAGGTAAGAACCTAGCTCAATACTCCTATGGTGGATTGCTACTGGGCAGCGTGGCGGCGATATTTGGTATATTAGGATACCAGTTCACCGGTATACCGGCTGGCCCATTGATCATTATGACCAGTACCGGCTTCTTTTTGATCTCTTTATTTATCGTTAAATAATTGATAAATCATTCATCTGATGTAATCCCTATGGAACTACATTGCATAAGAGGTGATAAATGAAAGTAGCCAGAGTTTCTGAAATGAGAGCGCTAGATAGTACAGCCTCAGAAAAATTCGGAATTACGGAGCAACTATTAATGGAAAACGCTGGCGGAGCAGTGCACTTTGTAATATTAAGCGAATTGGGCATAGCCGGCAGAAGATTTATTGTTTTCTGTGGAGCCGGCAATAACGGAGGCGATGGTTTTGTCGTAGCAAGAAAACTCCATTCAAATGGGGGGTCGGTTAAAGTTGTAATGCTAGGCGATCAGAGAAAACTTAAGGGTGCGGCCAAACAGAACTTCGATATTATTTCTAAAATAGGTATAGAAATACTGAAATTAGGGTCGATTGATTCCATAAAAACAGATGTCGCACACTGTGATGCCATTGTTGATGCATTGTTTGGCACCGGCCTTACAAGAGAAGTCGATGGAATATATGCAGAAGCGATTGATTTGATTAACGAAAGCAGAAAACCCGTGATCAGCGTTGACATTCCGTCCGGAATTAATGGGGAAACTGGAGCAATTTTAGGAAACGCCGTTGTGGCAGACTATACGGTAACATTTGGTCTACCCAAGGTTGGGAATATTCTTTACCCAGGTTATGGCCACTGCGGGAAATTGTATGTTTCACACATATCATTTCCACCGGAAATATACAATTCTCATTCCCTGAAATTAGAAATAAATAATCCTCCAAAACTTCTCCCAAGAGATAAAAAAGGCCATAAAGGGGACTTTGGAGAGGCCCTGTTTATCGCGGGTGCTTCTAGCTACTTTGGGGCACCGTATTTTTCCGCTTTATCTTTCCTCAAAGCAGGGGGAGGTTATTCACGCCTCGCAGCTCCAAAATCAATAACGCCATTCATAGCAAACAAGGGAAGCGAGATCGTTTTCATTCCGCAAAATGAGACACCCTCAGGCAGTATCTCTCTCAAAAATAAAAAGGAACTGCTCGGGCTATCAGAAAAAATGGATTTAGTCGTAATCGGACCAGGAATATCACTTGAGGAAGAAACACAGCAACTGGCAAGGGAACTGGCGAACGAGATTAACAAACCCTTAATCATCGATGGCGACGGAATCACGGCCCTATCGAAGGATCTGCAAATAATTAAGAAAAGGAAAGACGAAACAATTCTAACCCCTCATTTAGGGGAGATGTCCCGGATTACTAATATGAGCGTAGCTGAGATTGATTCCAAGAAAATCGATGTGCTACAACGTACCGCCAAGGAACTTAATGCTTTCATTATCCTTAAAGGCGCTCATTCGCTCATTGGGTATCCAGATGAAAGAGTATTTATCAATATGAGCGGGAATTCCGGTATGGCGACAGCGGGTTCTGGGGACGTCCTTACAGGCACGATTGCGGCAATGCACGGTTTAGGTCTTAATATTCAAGATGCGGTCAGGAAAGGGGTGTTCATACATGGCCTCTCAGGAGACCTCGCAGCTACAGACAAGGGAGAGGATGGAATAACTGCTCAGGATATACTTGACTACCTACCAGTTGCGTTAAAGGCTGACCGTGAAGGACTTACTGACAACCTTAGGTATCATTATGATGGAGCGATCTTTATTTAGGATAAAAATTGATAAGATCAATTACTCGCATCTCGCAAGGCTCAACGCCATGGTGGCTCAGTAGGCAATCTGAAACCCACATTAATGAATTCCCATTCTCTTAGTATGAAACCAAGCGATTTAATTAGCAAATTCCCCGTAGCTTGCTAATCGGTGTCCGCTGTGCTAGCAATGACATCCACCCCAATGTCATTGCTGTAGATCTTGCATAATTCGGGGACAGTCTCTTAAGGTTTTAAATGGGCATTCAAAAAATTGCCAAAATCAATTCCGGAAGCGTTAAAAAAAGATTTAGGGTTGGGGTAGAATTAAATATTTTTAGCGGTAGGAATTGATTTAATAGATCCTAATTTTTTGTCAGCCCTTGATTTTTGTTTCTTTGTACCTGTGCTGAACTCGTTTCAGTATCAAGACAAAGAAAATAAAAATTACTACAATAAATTGAAACCAAAATATCAAATTCCCAAGCTAAAACCAAGCCAAAAGGTAACATCATTGAGCACAAAAGGCAAAATGCATGGAGTCCAAAAGGAAAAACCGATGCTTTAATTGACAAAACATTTAATGTTATGTATTGTATAAATCGGTACAAAAAATAACTGTGCTTAATATATCTAACGTTAGCGTTCATTTGGCATAATCTATTCCAGTCATCCCCCCTATTTATCAACCCCCTGAGCCATCTAACTGCTAAGTCGTTAAGAATCAATTTGGGAGGTCTATAGACAGGGCCATGAAGGGAACAATTAAAAGACTATTTAAAAATAGAGGGTTTGGCTTTATCAAAGCTGAGGACAATAGAGAGATATTTTTTCATATGAGCGGCGTCATTAGTGTAGAATTTGATTCTTTGACTGAGGGTCAGGCTGTAGAGTTTGAAGTGGAGAAAAATCAAAAGGGTTCACGCAATAAGGGACCCCGGGCTATAAATGTAAAGCTAGCAGATTAATTACCTTCTTCCACCAAGAATTTGATATGCAGAAGAATAAAGACGGGTTTGATTTTGAACCGTTCGCAAAGACAAGAGAGTACCTAAAGGTAAATGCTGATATAGTGACTACTTGGGTCGATACCATGCTCAAAAATGGTATAAGTGGTATTGACAGCCTTTTAGATATTGCCACCGGTTCAGGAACAATGTCTCAGCTTGTACTAGCTCGATTACCTCTACATTGGGAGAATTTCGTTCTCACTTGTTTAGATCAATCAGAAGAGGCCCTAAGCTTGGCAAAACTCAAATTGGTTAATAAGGTAAAAAACTTGCGATTAGTTCATTCACCCGTACAAGAAATGAAATTGCCTGACGCGAGTATTCACGTGGCGATATGGGGCAATGGTATACATTATTTGACAGAGGAAGCGCAAAGAAAAAGTATTATGCGTATAAAACATGCTCTAAAACCAGGGGGATGGTTTTTCTTTAACACCGCCTTCTATGAAGGAGCCAGACCAATTGATACGTTGCCCTTCTACCGAGCACAGGTCAAGAAAGCTGTGGAATTAATGAGGGAAAAGAGTATTAATAGAAATCGCATGGAATCTCGTCCAGAAGCATCAAAATTCCTTCCAAGATCATACTACGAGAAGTTGGTTGAAGAAGCTAGTTTCAAGATAATTGACACAAAAGAGTTTTCGGCAAACCTCTACAAAAAGGCATGGGAGCACATAAGTAGTTTTCGACAATATGCAGCTGGCGCGTTACACGGATACGCGCCACAAGAGGCTGCAATCGCAATGAAGAATGCAGTAGCCATAGCTTTAGCGAACTATGGGCAGAAGGATGAAAAGCAGGAATCTTATATTCCACGGAAATGGTTGGCAATCAGCGCCCGATTGTAAAAGCAATCTAATAGAAGATAGAGGCAGACTCTCTAGAGTCATTTATTTCATCCTTAAAAACCCTCTTAGAAACCTTTCATTCATTAAATATTAGGGTTATGTTTGCCAGAGAACTCCGGGACGGTTACGGTAATGTATTCACCTAAAATATTTTTTTCCTTTATAATAGGTTAAGCATTCCAATTCACGACCTCTGATAACTCGCCAACCCTTGAGCACGCCACTACGTTCCGTAACCACCGTGCACTGATTTTCATCTCCATCTCTCTCGTAATAGATTATTACCCAGTCCTTAGTCTTCCCGAGTTCATGAGCGCGAGCACTATTGGAGTACATTGCAGTGAATAACCAACCATCGTCGTCAATGTGAAGAATGGGTAGCCACGCCTTCTTATCGGTGTTAAATCGCCTAGGCGCAATTGTTTTAAGTTCGCCTTTAGCGGCTTTAGCTCTATACTGGTCGTCAATCTTCAGCATCAGGTCGACAGACGGCTGATGTACCTCGATGTCTTGTTCATGCGTTTCCAGCCAGCGCAGTCTTCTTGCCCGACGACGTCCAGAACAACTTAACATTGCCGCCAATGTATTACGAATTCCCCTAACACGCCTTTCCCCAAAACCCCCTAAATCCTGCAGACGCCCATCATGCGCTGCAAGCTCGAGTTCCTCCAGTGTGTCTATTTTAAGCTCATGGTGGATCTTACTTGCGAGTACTTCACCAATTCCGGGAACCGTAGTAAAGAGGTCCTCTGGTGCTACCTGCCCTTCTAAACGTTCCAACAATGAAACCCTTCCATTATGAATAAATTCCAGAATAACCGAAGAAATACTCTTACCAACATTAGGCAGCTTCTCAAGTCCCTCGATTCCCTCTTTATCTACTATAACACCTAAAGGATCTTTGGTTTCGCGAACGGTTCGCGCAGCCTTACGGTATGCACGGACTCTAAATGTACTTCCGCCCTGAACCTCTAGTAAATCGGATATACGTTCTAGTACTTCTGCGATCTGATCATTACTTGGATGTAACATGCCCGGCTTATGCTCACCCCATTTTAACATTCTTTTCATTAAAATTAATAATACTAGACTATTGATATTATAGTGTTTGAGCAGCCTTCGTTAACCTTGGAGCTTCGATCTAGAAATTGCTCAAGTACCCACATATTAGTCTTAGCATGTTCGGATAACTCAGATACAGAAAAAGTTGAATTCCCATCAGCCAAATAGACATACGGAAGAATCTGATCGGAGGCAAATCTATCGAGACAGGCCATTGAATTAACTTCATTTAGGAATTGAAGAGCCACTTCCTTTCCGACCCTTTCAGCTCTTTTCCCGGGTCGGCCAAGACCATCGCTCCCGACTATTGAATTCTCGAATACTCCTATGATGTTAATCTGGCTGCCAGACGATACAGTTGAGTAATATTCAATTTTTCGTTCGATTGGAGCCGCCGAGTTTGAGATTAATAACTCTTCTGCAGCCTCGGCTTGTCGTTCCGCAACTCGGGCTCTTTTCAACGTTTCGGAGGCACCAGAAATTATTACAATTGTCTTAAGGGATCCATGGTCTGAGCAATTCCAATTCTTGGGCTTGCAAGGAATTATTTCAACCGTAACCATAGCACCGCCTTTGGGATAAAACCCCCGTTTTATAATTTCGGTATCTGTCTTAAGTCCCAATTTTCCCAATATCTTTAAGAAAACAAAGCGATAGTAATCCATCGTGGGAGAATAGAAGGTATCGGTAGCCCCGCCCTGAAAATGGATTCTCACTGGTCCCGGAGCGAAAAAAGCTGGAAGAAGCAGCGTCTGTAACAAAAGTGTTATGCTGCCGGCTGTTTCAATTTTTACATTCAACGTAGATGAGCAAACTTCACCGGGTCTAAAAAAAACCTCCTGCGAGTGTAACGAGTCTCCCTCCAAATTACCATTACAGAGCTTTTTTAGGTTGCGAATTCCGATGAGATGCTGAGGCCGTAGCCCTGGCTTCTTGCGGTTTTTTCTAATGTTGAAGACGCGACAAGATATACCCGTTATCGCAGATAGTGCGCATGCTGTTCTTAGTATCTGCCCGCCACCTTCTCCATAAGAACCATCAATTGTAATGGAGTGCGCTTGTTTAAACACCAAAAATTATTATACACCTATCTCGAAACCATCGGAGGATATATAATGAATAATCCCGTCGATTGAAAGGATTTTATATTTACTAAGATAGGCTTACGTTTGGGCTTACATTTTCAGCAAAGGGTATTGTTGACGGCGGCGGCACGACGATATCGTGCAGTATCGGCTCCTCTGATACTATCGCCTCCCTTAGAACCTCATCCATGTGCTCTACCATCGTTAGCTCTATGTCCTTCAATATATTACTGCGTATGTCCCTGAGATCCTTCTCATTCTCCTTTGGTATTATC
>JBAUII010000049.1:0-10688 GCA_049682815.1 Thermodesulfobacteriota bacterium
CTCTTGCCTCATCAAGAAATGCCCTTTCATATGCTCCTCCTATAAGGTGCATATTACTTCTTTGCTTACTCTTTGAGAGGACATTTCTAAATAGTTAACTAGAGGACATTTCTAAATAGTTATGACATCATGATTCTGATTTCTTGACAGTTCTCCGTTAATTCAATAATCTTCTTGGGCGATTTATGCGTAGGACAACAAGGCAGATATCCCTGGGGACCGTCAAGATCGGCGGAGGCTCGCCCATCACAGTTCAGTCTATGACTAAGACTGATACAAGGGACATCCAGGCAACCATTGAAGAAGTAAAGAGACTCGAATTAGCCGGTTGTGATATGGTAAGGCTTGCCGTACCGGACATTGATGCTGCGAAAGCCCTCGGTGTGATAAAAGACCAGGTCACTATTCCCATCATCTCGGACATACATTTTGATTACCGTCTTGCCCTTGAAGCTATCGATCAGGGGGTGGACGGTATGAGGATAAATCCTGGGAACATTGGTTCAAGGGCCAGGATTAAGGCTGTCGTTGACGCGGTTAAAGAGAGAAATATACCTATAAGGATAGGGGTTAATTCCGGTTCTCTCGAAAAGGATATATTGAAGAAATTTGGTAGCCCGACCGCGGAAGCATTGGCTGAGAGTGCACTGAGACACGTGCAGATACTGGAGGATATGGACTTCAGGGATATTAAGATCTCAGTGAAATCCACGGATGTTATGAAGATGATTGAGTCGTACAGAATTATCGCCGAAAGGACCGATTATCCCCTGCATCTTGGAGTCACGGAGGCAGGAACGATTAAGACGGGTACTATCAAATCCTCAGTAGGGATAGGGACACTCTTAGCAGAGGGAATCGGGGATACAATTCGGGTTTCTCTTACCGGTGATCCTGTTGAAGAGGTTTCTGTGGGTATAGATATCCTCAGATCATTGGGCTTAAGGAAAAATGGTGTAGAGATTGTTTCATGTCCCGGTTGTGGGAGACTTGAAATCGATCTCATGAAACTTGTTAGGGAAGCGGAACTAAGAATCCGCGATATTGATCTTCAGAGACCAGTGAAGGTTGCTATCCTCGGGTGTGTTGTAAATGGACCGGGTGAGGCATCCGAAGCGGATATTGGAATTGCGGGAGGAAGGGGCAAGGGCATGTTATACAAAGACGGTCGACTAGTACGATCATTTAAAGAAAGCCAACTTGTTGATGAACTGGTTAAAGAGCTGGAAAAATTCGCTTCTTTTAACTAGTTTTCGTATAGCTCGATCCTTACCAGTAATCATTCTTAGCAATATATAGTTCAGCTGTTGCTTCAACTATTCAACTCTCTCTAAGCCTTCCTTATACCTCTTGAAGTTATGTACGTAGTGCTCTGCCGATAGTTTTAGATTTTTAATTTCCTCGTCCGTGACCTTTCTTATCACTTTTCCCGGAATTCCCAATACAAGCGATCCTTCCGGAATCTCTTTTCCTTCTGGAATCAGGCTGTTTGCACCCACAATACAGTTCTGTCCAACCCTCGCGTTATTTAAAATGACCGCGTTTATCCCGACCAAGCTGTTGTCTCCAATTCTGCATCCGTGTAACATCGCTAGGTGACCTATTGTAACCCCTTGACCGATCTGCATGGGAATGCCTTCGTCGGTGTGTACTACAACTCCATCTTGAATATTGGTGTTTTCACCTATTTCTATTGGTTCATTGTCACCCCTTATTACGGCATTAAACCATATGCTAACGTTGTTATTTATGATTACAGAGCCGATTACAGTCGCATTATCTGCGATAAAATAGTCTCTTGCGTTTATTTGTACCTTTCTTTCACCTAATGAGTGGATCATCGCCGACTCCTTCTGTTACGATATTTGACCGAATGAATAAATGATAAATCGAAGTTTAATATTACCTACGTACGCCCTCTACATCCAATAGCAAGGTGCTAATAATTATGATGGTATTCAGTAGGGGTTTTCCATTAGAAGTAATCGCGATTCTTAGTCGACTCATATTTCAAATCTAACGCCTTATTGGATTACCCGTGACTATCGACTTATAATATTCATAAATGGGTAAGCTGCATCAAATCATAAGGGGTCGTGGCTCAGCGGAGAACCCAGCCAATCGTTTTGAGAAAATCGACTATGTACCCGATGAGGAGGAAATATCGCAAGGAATCTCCCCCAAAACAGAGTATTACAAAGACTCCACTCGATCCATAATCGCTTACAACGATAGTCCGGATGTTGGTTTTAATGCCGGTATCAATCCTTATAGGGGTTGCGAGCATGGTTGTATTTACTGTTATGCTAGACCTAGTCATGAATATTTCGGACTTTCGCTTGGCTTAGATTTTGAGACGAAAATTTTTGTTAAAGAAGATGCTCCATACTTACTGCGTAAGGAATTGTCGTCTCCTAAGTGGACGGCTCAAACCATTGCACTGAGTGGTAATACCGATCCCTATCAGCCAGCAGAGCGACATTTTCAATTGACTAGGGAGTGTTTAAGGGTTTTGGCTGAGTTCAGGAATCCTGTGGGTATCGTCACGAAGAATTATCTTGTCACACGCGACATTGATGTTTTGAAAACGCTTTCTGAATATGATGCAGCACTTGTCGCAGTTTCGTTAACAACTCTAGACCCAAATCTAGCACGAGCGATGGAGCCTAGAACTTCACAGCCCGAGTATCGATTGAAGGCTATTCAAAAGCTTTCTGAAAACGGTATCCCGACCATGGTATTAATTGCGCCCGTTATTCCAGGTCTCACAGATCATGAGATACCGAATATCATTAAAAGAGCGGTAAATGCCGGTGCTGCGCAAGCAGGATACATAATGCTTCGTTTACCATATGGTGTAAAAGAGCTTTTTCAAAACTGGTTGGAAGCACATTACCCAAATAAAAAAAATAAGGTTCTAAATCGTATACTTTCGATCCGTGACGGAAAGCTTAATTCGAATGAATTCTACGAAAGGATGAAGGGTGATGGTATTTTTGCTGAACAAATACGACAGGTATTTGAGGTCGCCTGTCGCAAGGCAGGAATTGAAGGGAATAAATTCGAACTTTCCAAAAAGAATTTCCGCCGCCCCGGGACACCAGAGCAATTAGAGCTTTTTGATTAATTTTTCGGGTTCCGTTGTTTTACTCAACTCTTAATAGATCTGAATCCTAAGATCAGGTCTTTCAAACAAAACCAGCTACAAAATGTCATGAATAATAGTTGCGAAAAGAGACATATCTAAAATATCAACGACGGCCTATTATTATTGAAGTCATTCTAATCTCCGAATGTGTATTTAATTCCGTGCTCTTCGCACCAATCCTTCGCGATATCGATTAACGCGGCTTCCTTGTATTTATACCACTCATCTTGAATTCCAAATTCATGGATGGCGTCTTTGAAACGACGAAACGCCCCACGGCCTTGGATAAGTTCACATAGCTCTTCAGATACACCTATGTCGGGATAGTTTCTGCTGAAGCGTTCCATTATGCTATATTCGTGAATGTCGAATGATGTCGGGAGTGGTAAAAACCTTCCTTGTTTGTCTTCCAATACCAGGCGTGCCAATGCAATCAAGTCTCTATGCCATTCGGGATAATGTTCAATCGGCTCGTCATCCTCAACAGCATCGAATTCCTCATCCGAGAGCATTATTACCTCTCCCGTATTGGTGTCGAGATAGTACTTGTGAATCTCTGATTGGAATCCAAGTGCATCTACAATATCTTCTAATCTGCAGCTAGTCATGAGCAAGTAAAAAAACGCCTCTATTTAAAATTCTCGATAATTAATCAGAAACAACAAATTCTCCTTCCTCAAGTTTAATGATCAGTGGTTTAAATTTCTCCACCTTCACGCGGTGCTCTCCTGGTGAATCGTAACTCGCGAATATAAAGGTTGCAATAGGTTTCTCTTCTGTTTCAGTTGTATATTCTAGTTGTATTTGATTTCCAGGAGCAATTTGGCGACTGATCGTGAATATATTACCTTTAAATTGATCAATGTATTTACCTTTTGAGGCAAACCAGTCGCTAGCAGCGCTTGATTCAAGAACCTTTACAAGTTGATCGTCATATGCAGATATGATGTCTACAACAACGGCTGAGCCCATATTTGCATTGCTCTCAGCATCAATCGTGACTTGCTGAACCTTCCCCGTAGTTATGGTTGTTGTCTCAGTAGTTTTAGTGACACAAGCAAGAGTCCAAAGAGTCATGACAATACATGTCCAAATGAGACAATGGGTTCTAATCGAGTTCATAATCGGTTTACTCCTCCAAGGATCAAGTCTAATAGGTATTGATAAATCTTTATCGCAAATTTCTTTCGTCGAATCAGGTCAAACGGTTATGTAAATCATATTACAATACTTTATATTAATATAAAGTAGACATCCCGTTGATAGTTATTGAAATGTGTATTGCATTTAACGATAAAATCGGTAATTTATCCATCCTGAGGCAACTAGCTTGAGATACAAAGATTTTTTTATCCCGACGCTTAAGGAAGATCCCGCAGACGCGGAGGTAGTAAGCCAGAGATTAATGATCCGGGCAGGGATGATAAGAAAACTTGCGGCGGGAATCTACAATTACCTGCCTTTAGGGCTCCGTTCTATCAGAAAGGTTGAAAACATAGTCAGAGAAGAGATGAACCGCGCAGGAGCAATTGAGTTGCTGATGCCGTTTGTACTTCCTTCGGAACTTTGGAAGGAAAGCGGCCGGTGGGAGAAGTATGGAAAGGAGCTGTTGAGGTTTAAGGACAGGGCTGAGAGGGAATTCTGCATCGGGCCAACGCACGAGGAGGTAATTACAGATATTGTTAGGAAGGAATTCAGGTCGTACAAACAGCTCCCCGTTAACCTCTATCAAATCCAAGCAAAATTTAGAGATGAAATTCGTCCTCGCTTTGGTGTGATGAGGGCAAGAGAATTCATAATGAAAGATGGTTACAGCTTTGATGCAGACGGTGAGGGAGCAGAAAGGTCTTACTGGTTAATGTACGAAGCATATAACCGTATTTTTGAGAGATGTGGTCTCGAGTTTCGGGCCGTCCTTGCGGATACGGGAACCATCGGCGGCAGCTTTTCACATGAATTTATGGTCCTTGCTCCAACGGGCGAAGACATAATAATGAGTTGTAATAAGTGTGACTATGCCGCGAATTTGGAGCTTGCAGAGATAGGGGTTAAAAGAAGAAATGAAACTGCTAAAGACAATGAAGAGAGCAGGAGTTTATCTGAAGTACATACCCCCGATCTGAAATCTGTTGAGGGCGTTTCGTCATTTCTAAAAGTGCGCCCGAGTAAATTAATAAAAACAATGATAATAGAGACAGAGGGTGAACCCGTTGCTGCGCTTGTAAGGGGTGACCATGAATTAAGTCTTACCAAACTTAAGAGGGCTATAGACGCCGAATATGTCGAACTTGCAACAGAAAAAGCGATTGAGGAGGTTACGAGCGGACCCACTGGTTTCAGTGGACCAGTCGGAATCAAGACAAAGATTATCGCGGATCGGGCAATTGAGAATATTAGAAATGGTATTACGGGCGCGAATAAAAAGGATTTCCATCTAATAAACGTCAATCTGAATAGGGACTTTTCTGTTGATAAATCTGCGGACATTCGAGTAGCGTGTAACAATGACCCTTGTCCGAAATGTAGCACTGGCTCTCTAAATTCAAGCCGCGGTATAGAGGTAGGACATGTTTTTATGCTAGGTACCAAATATAGCGAGGCGATGGATGCTACTTTTGTAGATGCTTCAGGTAAAGAGAGGTTTTTTATTATGGGTTGCTATGGTATTGGGATAGGTAGAACCGTTGCCGCAGCAATAGAGCAGAATTATGATGACAACGGGGTAGTTCTCCCTATCTCGATTGCCCCATTTGAGGTGATCATACTCCCACTCAATACTAAGCAGGAGCAGATACTTAATGTAGCTGAAGATCTTTACTCAAAATTAAACCAATCCGGTATTGAGGTTGTGATTGACGATAGAGAGGAGAGTGCCGGAGTCAAATTCAAGGATGCAGATTTAGTGGGGATCCCGGTTCATATTGTGATAGGCCAAAGAACACTTAAAGAGGATTCGGTGGAGATAAAGCTGAGGAAAGGAGGGATATCAAGGAAGGTGAAAGTAGGAGAAGTCGAAAAAGAAGTTGAATCGATCGTTAATTCGGGGTAGCCCCTCAGGCTTGCTGATGAAATTTTACAGATGTTTCCATGGAAATGATAAGGTAAATCCCAAATCGCAAATCACAAACAATCTTCAATCTACAAATTCTAAATATTTGTATTTGGGAATTGGGATTTGATTGTAATTTGTAATTTGGTTATTGGTGCTTGTTACTTATAATGATGTCTAAACTCAACCTCAAACCAGAAGAACGAATAATTTTAGCCCTGGATTTTCCTGAATTGAAAGAGGCTACATCCTGGGTTGAAAGGCTTCGGGGAAAGATTAAAACATTCAAGGTTGGCCCGATCCTTTTTTTAAACTCAGGGCCTCAGGGAATCATAAGCCTTTCAGACATGGGAGCTCAGATATTTCTAGATCTTAAATTCCACGATATTCCCTCAACGGCTGAAAAGTCCGCAAAACAAGTTGTTGGTTATGGAATTAGTATGTTTACCGTCCATGCCCTTGGTGGTTTTGAAATGATGAGAGCGGTTTCGGAAAGTGTAAAAGCAGAATCCGAAAGATTGTCACAGCCGAAACCTCTGATACTTGCGGTAACTATTTTGACGAGTCACGGTGAAGGGGAAATAGATGAGTTAGGGATTAAAGGATTACCGATAGAGTCGGTTCTCAGGCTGGCTGATATTGCAGACGTAGCGGGCATGGATGGAATAGTATGTTCGGGTATGGAGGTGGAGGTATTAAAAAAAGAATTCGGTGATAGGTTTAAATTTGTTGTCCCAGGTATAAGGCTCGATAAGTACGCTCAAGACCAAAAAAGAGTTGTAACTCCTGCTGAAGCTGTTTCTTTAGGAGCAGATTATATTGTGATAGGAAGGGCTATAACCGGGGCGAAAAATCCCGAAGAAGTGGTGAATGAGATTATTCTTTCTATAACTCAAACCGTTTCCAATTAAAAAGTGTTTATAGTGTTTATATAGTCTTTATTAAAAAGGCAAACTGTAGGAGTGGCTTCTAGCCACGATTCGTATGCACCAAGATAATGCTTTTAGCAATTTTATCGATATGAACATTTAATATTTGGAGATAGGATCAGTTGGATTTGAGCCCAGCGACTGACAAACTTTCATCAGCTTGTTCTATTCAGGAATCTCCAGAGCGATTCGTAGAGCTTGATTTAGAGCCTCGATTTTCGCTGGTGACAGTGTGCCTGCGTAATTCGTTAGAGCTGATTTCGGCAAACTCACCAATTCGTCACAGTGTATGCTGCTGTCGTGCTTAAGACCTTCTCCTACTCCCACCAATACCTGAGTGGACAAACCATCATGTCTTGAATATATCGGTGCACATATGACAGTAGAAAAGCGTGAATCGATGAGGACTTGACGACTTAGTACTACAAATACCCTGTATTTTCTTGGATCCCTAGCTGAAGGGTGAGAGACGCGATAGAGCTCCCCACGTTTCACGGAATCACCTGATAGTTCAACACATCAGCTGCTTCTTTATTAAGACGTTCGACACGTTCGTTTATTATAGCTAGGTCTTTGGCGTTCTGTTCGTCGCGAATCAACTTCGCCATGTATGCGCGTAGGGCCGATTCGATGAATTCGGAGCGGTTCTTGAACCGTGTCGACCATTGGTCGATGGCTTCAATAATGTCTTCAGAGAGTGTGATAGATGTCTTTACTTTCATACCACTAATATACTCCATATGGATTTCTTGTCAACAACCAAATGCTGGTTTACCAATAACGTGGGTTTGCCGAGAAGGAACTGTCAATCGCGTTTTCCGCCACAAGCATTGACGAATATGTATGGGTAGTGATGTCCGTTGACCCTATTTCTCAGGTTGCGAATTACCAAGTAGCAATACGGGCTATAACAGAAGCAACTACCCGTGAGGGGGCTCTTGATGATATTAACCTTTTTATATCTTAGTCAGGATTTGGGCCTAACGATAAAGTTCACCGGGTGCCAGACTTTCACGGCGATCCGGTGCAGCGGCTGGTTAGTCGCTCTTTGATTTCGCAATTATCCTTGCTGCCGACCATTCCTGCTGAAATTTACTTCGTATTTCGGTAGTCACCTCCGGTTCTTCGATTACGGAAAACATAAAGCCTCTTTTCCCGAGATCCTTGATAGATGCTCCAAAGTGATAGAACTCGCTGTCATCAATAATTAAGAAGCGATCATGGAAAGCGTGAGACGAGCGAATCTCGAGATGACCGTGTTGCTTCTGAAAAGCTTCCGCAAGGGCTTTCACTTGAGAAGAAACATTCTTAGTCAGGATCTGAACGTTGACTCCGCCTGCCTTTCCCGCTAGAACATCAAGTGTCTCAGCAGCAATATACCCGTCTATCAAAGCAATAGACATTTTCGCACTGCCTACAATATCCGCAACTTCGCGTAACGCATCGAAATACTGTCCAGAAAAGAAAACACCTTGCCTGGTTACCTTCATCGAGGGGGGATAAACTGCTGGACTAGAAGCCATCACGGCGAGAATGTATTGCATGTCCTCATTTAACACCTCAAGCTCATGACGTTCGATGTAACCGCGACCGCTGAAGTCTGTTGTATTGCTTGGAGTTGGTATCGTACGCACTGGTAAGTCATCAACAACATCCGGAAATTGTGAACGAAGAGCGTCTCTGATGGGAGCATATCGATCAAAATACTCAAGAACTATCGAAGGGTCAAAGTAACGTCCACGAGGATCTTTTAGACGTTCCGCTAAAGCACTTTGCAGCGCTTTCAACTTTACGAGTGCCATACGTTTCTCCATAAATGACCCCTTTCAAATGGCTGATGGTAGGGTTCAGCCACGTGCGTGGAGCGAAGCGGAACGTCCGTCGGCTGCAACCCGGGTTGGGCACACTTTTAGGATTGAGGCGCAGCGATATAGGATTCAGGCCAATCTGACATCCCACTCCAGTTCCTGAAAGGAAGCATAATTAAGGTAGGCCGATTCCTTGCCAGCCATAGGATAGCTGCAGATGCGCCTTCTACAAATAATAGAGCTTGCTGCAAATACGGGAATGCTGGCTCGCGGTCATTACCTCTGTTGTCGTTAAGCATTATGCATACTTCATTCCAGAACGAGATAAGAAGGCCTTCCGCTGCACTCAGTGAGTCCAAGGTGAAGAAATCTGCATTTTTCGCTAGAGTAATGAACACGGCCCATGCGGACTGTTTGCTTCCATGAAACCTCCACCGCGTTTCAAACTCATCTGTTTTTCCAATATAAAGACCCTTCATTGCGCCAAGAAAATACACTCCACGTTTTTTGGCGCAAACCTTTGCCAGCTCATTCCCGCGCCCAACAAATACATCCAATGTTGGTATTGCCCCATTACGAAGGCTCACTAACAAACGCTGATAGGTTGAAGAACTGGGCGATTTTTCCTTGATTACTGGATCAGCAGATAAATAGCGGACAGATCCGTGAGAGGGAAGATATAGAAGTCGCCACTCGGCTGCCCATCCTTTATCGATAAGTTTCAGTTTGTCTTTCTCTTTCTGGATATCTTGGCCATACCTCTGTTGGACAAAGTTATCGGCTCCGCCGCTTGTAGAGCGCTCCTGATACTTCTTCAACCCAAGTTCAAGACGTGCCGTCTGAACATACTCAGACACCACGTCCTTGACCGATATAGGTTTTTCCGCAATATACTGTTCCCAAGCAAGGCGTCGTAGGAAGAGTGCGATTTGCGGATTCTTGAAGGACAGATTTCTTATCATACTTGCCTCGTGTTGACGAGAAGCACCCAGATAGATAATTATACGAACTAAAGTTCTTATAAACACCCGAACATCTGGTTTATGCGAACACCCATCACCCATTCGTTTAAATAGGAATATACTTAAAAAAGTCCCTTTAAGTCAATAACACGTAAGCACGAGAAAATCATGGAAGAACATCCTATGAAGCTCCCAGATTGGGTTCGTGAGACCCTAAGATGCAAGCACTACTCCTTTCGCCCGAAAAGGCTTCTATCACCTGGATGGATCATTGGTCTCGGAGCTTTTCCCACTATGGTAAAGCCTTAAGATGAACCCGCGGACTAGATTTAGCGGATCGGATGTCTGGATGATCAGAACTAATCGGCACTGCTATCTTTTCCACTGTATCATCCTTTCGACAGTACAATTCTATAGAAATTTCAAACCCGTCAAAGCGGGATTGTGTCTCATAACCAAACAACACGACTTCCCGAGAATCTGCCGGTTTACCATTTTGGTTGATACTTATCTGACTCGCCCTACAGTCCCGATCACGATCGCCAAGTAAAGCAATTTTCCAGCCGAGTGTGGACGACTCTGCATAGTATAAGATGCCCAGAATCGTCTTGTCTTTACTGATCTCTGATGGTTTTGAATTTCCCCAGCCATCATCGAAGCCAATATATCTTTTGGCTCTAGATAAGATTAGAGCATGTTTTTTCTTAAAATATTCAACAGAATTTTGTAAATATCTTTCTCTCTATTATTAAACCTGAACTCAGACTCCTTCAAATGGAGATTAAAATTCTT
>JBAUII010000050.1:0-9145 GCA_049682815.1 Thermodesulfobacteriota bacterium
CGATGTTGGTATAAATCGTGACGAAGATGGAAAGCTTATCGGCGATGTTGATTTTGAAAAGGTTAAGAGAAAAGCATCATATATAACCCCAGTCCCTGGCGGAGTTGGTCCTATGACAATCGCTATGTTGCTGTGGAACACACTTGAATCCGCAAAAATGCGGGTGGGAGATGCAAGATGACGAATTCAACAGATTACAGTATGACGGTGTAAGTCTCGTCCTTTTCATCTTTTCGTGCTAGTCAATCAAAGTGCCTCTCACCGATTCCCACCCATTTATGTAGGGAACGCATATCCTTCGGTCTGGTTCAGGACAGGTATGCATCAGTCATAACGTGGTGTCTGCAGTGTAGCCTATCTCTTCTAACCGTCATTCCTCATGCCCCTATCGGGAATCCACATTATCATCGCGACGGGCAAAGCCCTGAGCAGATCTTCTTCCTATCTCTTGAAGAATTAATCTACTTAACCGCGAATGAACAAAAGGACGGGATGCACGAAGTTTTTGAGACGTAAGATAGGGAAGACACTCCAAAAAGTATGGGGGAGGAAGAAGAACGAAAAAAATAACTCATTTATTCTAGAACCGGCCCCCTTTTGATAATTGCATTCTTCTCAAATCATTTCAAATCTCGGTCGGGGCTTGTTCCGGTATGGTTTCTCGTTGGCGCAGTAAAATCTATTGCCACAGCGGTCGGATCGGTTAATGATAGACCAACTATTTTACGACGGCTGGAAACTTCATATTTGTCATCTACTTTCGTTTTAAGGGAATAGGAAAAAACTTGAAGAGGCGTAACTACAGCCGTTTGTGCATCTTCCGGCATTACATACATTGGACGAGCCCAAGCAATAATCGCTTGAGAATCCTCACGAATCATCTTTTGAAATTGAGTACGGATTTCCTCAGGAGAAACAACTCTTTCTACAGTCTTACCGTCCCACGCCTTCATTGTGACACCACCTAGACGAACACCGACAAGAGCTCCAGTACGATGAATTGAAATCCTGACTCCTGCATTTGCGAGCTGGATACCATTAATGTTTGGTCGAAAGGTTATCCTATACTCTGTGACGTGTTCCACTTTAAACTTTTCATCCATCGATCCTTCCCCAATTATTCCATAGCCGACCTGTATGTCACCAAAATTGAAAGCTTCAATACTTAATAGCCCGGCGTTCGAAAACATCCGTAAATAGTTTGTTGCGATTTCGACTGCACTTTCCTCTCCAACGTCTTTAACATCGACCATATCAACTAAGGCCCCGTTAATAACGCGCAACTCATCGTATTCAGGGATAACTTTAATTTTAAGATGCGGTGCATCTTTGAATGGAGAAATCCAGTGATTTAACGCTTGAGGTTTCGGAAAAATTTCGTAAAGTTCCCGATCCTCAAGTTTGTAACCAGCCACTGATTCTGAGACAATTTGTACCCTCCGTATTAAATCGTTGAGATTTCTTTTTGCCCAATAAAATTCAACTACAGACATTTCATCACCTACACGGGGGAACGGTTCGGTAACTTCTTCAGTAGGTGGTGGCCTTTTCACACAGGCTGATGTAATAACCAGTAATACAAAGCCAATTGTGAGGAAATTGGCCCATCTCTCTTCATGAATTCTTCTTATGCGTAAATTTGATTTATTCATAGATTCCTCCTCCGTTCAGATGGAATTAACAGCCACTTTGCCCGTTGTCATACATACTATAGCAATACCAGGCATCGGGTTCCGGAGCATCAGATAAAAAGGTCTGTAATCTTAATCTGGCATAATTCTTTACAATACTGCAGTGATTACTATCGGTCCCAAACGTAAGGGTGATCGGCGAGTTGTCACCCGTAAACCAACCGGGTCTATCCTCCATTTCTTGCTTCCACGCCAAAAAGTTATCAGTATCATCAGTTTCTCTATAGAAATCCCTTGGTTGGTTGTCCTTAACGGAAGGCGAATTGTGATATCCGAAGCTTTGACGTACTGCCTGGTCAAAGTGACGGCTTAGTGAGTCTTTATTTATAGTACAGCTGGTAACATACATCATGTACGAAGCATCGTCTCCACCCTGTGTTCCCATACGGGAATCGTTGTCTAACACTACCACGCAACGGTTGTTTCTCTTGTATCCAAATTGGAGTAATGCCCTGTTACCATGACCTGCATAGACTGACAACCTTTTATCATCACCGGCAACATGATCAATTCCTCCGAAATTCTGTTCTATGAAGTCTTCGGGCCAGGCGTTTACATTAGTCCATCGTATTCCGTTCCATCCGTCGGATTCCAGTTTGGACCGCAGGCTAGAAGTAACATCGTTTAAGTCTGAATTTTGACACCCATTTCCTGTAAAATCTGTTGATTCATCAATCCAAAAAGTAGCAGATTCGATACCTGCCTTTGCAGGAATACGCCACAGAAACAACATCAGCACATATATCAGTATGATTACAAGTATATGCCTCAAAAAATTGTCGTTTGATTTTATGTATGATGTCATGGATCTCATCACACACCTCCTTTTTTGTTTTGATAAAAACAAGATTAGGGAGAGACACTAGTCTTATGAAGAAAAAATTTCCACTTCCAAGAAGATCGGAGATGCCACCTCACATATATCACCTCCTTAATACTTATATTATAAATATTAACGGCCGTCAATTGTATATGAGAGCGAGGTGTAGTTTAGCCATAATAAAGATAGTTTAATAAAGAGGGAACTGGTAAATCAAACTTCTATTCATAAGTAAACTTTGTGTTGAATACTCATCCGGTGTCACAATACTATATCTGAATCATGAAGTCAAGTTGGCGATTAAACGTGTGTTAAACCGGTGAAAGAAATGGGTTCGTATCTTACGACTTAACTATTATACTAATATTTGCGTCCCTATCTGCCCGATCATCCTTCTGATTTTTTACAAAAAATAACAGGTAACTATACCTGAAAAAGGGGGTTTATTTTTTCCGACGATCGCTGAGCAAATAACAGCTTATGATTAAAACCTTGAGCGAAATGCTCATATTTCTCAATTCACTTTAGTTAATTCTTACTCCTCATATTCCTGTTTCGTAAAAAACTCATCTCAATCCCACGTATCCGATTACAAAGTTGGTTGTCAATAGTCAAGGCGTGTCACCCCATGTGTTTGAGTGACCCGAGGGCGGAGCACTATACAAAACCAGCAGTTTGCCTACCCACGTCAGTAGTGATTCTGACATTGCCTGCTGCATCCACAGAGAAGGAGGTATTTGATAAGTGGACACTGTCACTATTTATTTCTATATAATAACTTCCCTTCATCATTGAGTTTTGTTGTTACTTTATTAAAACCAAAAATTAGCTATTGACAAACTAAGTAGATTACTTTATAATTTATATCAATTATTAAGAGGATTACTTAACTATGTCATCCTCCATCCTCCTTTAAGAGTGTGGGAATGCTGCTACAGATGGAGCAGCGTTCCCGCATAAACTATTTCAACCTCTGAGTTCTACCTTGTCTTGATACTGAATAGATCCTGACCTCTCGTCAGGACATGGTTCAGCACAGGTACAAAGAAACAATCGATCCTTCGATGGAACTCAGGACTCAGGGCAAGGGCGTTCAAACCCTGTCATATCGAGCCTATACAACATGTCATCTCGAACCTTGTCCTGAGCTACCGCGAAGGAACTGTGAGAGATCTTGTAGTTAAGCCGGGAAATACAAAAGCAAAGGAAAGATTTCTCATATGCAGAAATGACAAGACTGGTCGAAATGACAGTGGTGATTGTCATTTTTTTTAACGCTTCCGGAATTGATTTTGGTAATTCTTCGAATGCCCTCTTAAGATCTGAAAGACTGTCCACAAATATCTAACATATGCGACGATTGCGGCCCTTTTGTTGACCCTGATTATTCTTGTACTCAAATGCTTTCATTGGGTACCCTTCACCTAGGACGAGGCCGGAGAATCCGCCGCTGGTTTTCACGGAGCCTGGGTAGGGCATTATTCCTGTGGACAACTTTGATTTCAAAATTGCATTATTTATTCACATAATCCTATGATGATTATTATAATAAAGTTTAACTGACGAATTCTATTAGAATTTTTCGAAATGATGATTAGAGAAGAGTTGTACATATCATATTGATAAGATTGTTTAATCATTGTTAATAAACTGTGGATTATTGTGGAATTATTGTCGAAAAGTCCCCTACTTTTTTCACTCTTTTCGTTTCCTCCGAGCCGTGCAAAAGTCTGGAAACGGAAACCTTTAAGATCGGATGAATAAAATCTGGGGCGATCTCGCGTAGCGGCTCCAGAACAAACCGCCTGAGATGCGCCCTTGGATGAGGTATGGTCAACTCTTCACCCTGAATTACAAGATCATCATAAAAAATGAGATCAAGGTCGATAGTTCTGGGACCGCCTGCACCCACCCGCTTCCTCCCGAGCTCATTCTCGATATCAAGGAGTCTCGACAAAAGTGCGTAAGGGCCTAGTCCTGTCTCGATCTCGACCGCGCAATTGATAAAATCAGGTTGATCGACTACCCCAACTGGTTCGGTCTCATAAACTGAAGAAAGTGATTTAATAACCGCAAATTTTGTAATCGCCCTAAGAGCCTTACGACAATAATCAATTCTATTACCCTGGTTTGATCCTATACCAATATAAGCATTTGCCATTTTCTATCAATTAAATGATAACATTTTGACTATACAGCTGCTTCTATTTATCTTATAAAATAAAGGAGGGAGAAAATGGCCCTATTGAGTGAGAACGAAATTCAACAAGGTTTACGTACTTTAGAGGGTTGGGAGTTAAAAGGAAACGAGATAACTAAAACATATACTCATAAAGATTTCATCGATTCTATATCATTGGTAAGCAGGGTCGCAATACTTGCCGAGAAGGCAAACCACCATCCAGATATTCTAATCCAATATAACAAGGTATCGCTTACGTTATCCACTCATAGCGAGGGCGGTCTTACAGAAAACGACTTTAACCTGGCAAGGAAAATTGATCGCGTTTAGCTGAAAGAGTGACGACCTAAAGGTCGGCCCTCAGTTATAAACGATCACCCTTCGACAGTTCGACTCTTCGGTAATACTCACGGCTCACTACTCAGGGTGAACGGATTTATTATTCTCTTAGGGGTTCTTTAATGTCACGAGCGAGACTCGTGACCTACCCGGCGGTATTATCGTTTATTTAACACGGGTAGCCCGCCAGTCTTGCTGGTGGGATTAAGATATTCAAACGTCACGAGCAAGCCCGCCCTGCGTCCAATCGAAGGGACTCGTGACCGAATTGGACGAAGTAGTCCAAGAAAGGTAAGAAAAGAGGAGATTGCTTCGGGATAAAACTCCTCGCAAAGACAGACCGGATCCAGCAATAATCAATTTTTTTTGTTAATAACCTTGTACTCGTCTTCACTCAATATGATTGTTCGAGCGTCATCCTCAAATCTCTTGGATCTGATCTTCTTCGAATGTGCTAAACGACGAACAAGCATCACACCTATTGAGACAACCCCAACTGCCAATGCGATAAAAAATCCCAGCACAGCCACTACAGAAAAGAGTAAGAGAATGAAAAAGAAGAGTAATACAAGATAATAAAAGGGAATTTTACCCGAATAAATATAGCCCAGATGTTTTGAATTCATTAGTGTTATCCCTCGATTAATTAATCTATAAAGTAATGATACCTTAATTCTTTAAATTGGCACCTTCACCCTTTCAAGAACATCATTAAGCAAGTCCTCTTGCCTTCTCTTTTCGGGCAGATGCTCGTATTTTAAAGCAACCCGGTGCGAAAGAACGGGTATCACCATCTCCTTTATATCATCAGGTATGCAGAAGCTTCGGCCATCAAGAAGCGCTCTCGACTGCGCAGCTAATTTAAGCGCAATCGCTCCCCTGGGACTAACGCCAAGCTCGAAATATTTCTGGTTTCTCGTTTCTTTGACTATAGACAATATATAATCCAGAAGTGATTCATCGATACTTACCTGCTGCGTCATGCTTTGAAGCTGCAGTAGCTCCTCCTTCGTCAAAACAGGCTTAATCCCGTTCAGGAAACCGAGCGAATTAAATTTGATAAGAATTTCCATTTCACTTTCATAGTCGGGATATCCAATTCTTATCCTCATAAGGAATCGATCGAGCTGGTTTTCCGGAAGAGGAAAAGTACCTTTATACTCAAATGGATTCTGCGTGGCAACAACCATAAAGGGATCTGGAAGCCTGTGGCTGAACCCATCGATTGTGACGACAGATTCATTCATCGCCTCCAGTAATGCGCTCTGCGTTTTTGGTGTGGCCCTGTTTATCTCGTCCACGAAGACGACATTCGCGAAAATTGGCCCATGCTTAAAGTTAAACTCTCCGGTATTTTGATCAAATATTGAAACACCGAGTATATCGGTAGGCAGGAGATCGCTGGTAAACTGCAACCTTTTAAAAGATAGATCAACAGAATTGGCGAGGGCCTGGGCTAAAGTTGTCTTTCCAACACCCGGGACATCCTCGATCAATAGATGTCCACGCGAAATAAGTGCCACTATAGCAGTTTTTATTACCTCGGGTTTTCCCTTGATAACCTGCTGGATATTCTTTTCGAGTCTTCGAATCCTTTCCGAAAGCCCCGAAAGTTCAGAATCAGTAACCGAGCTATGACCTGCCATGACATTTCTTGTATTTCTTACCGCTCCCACAGGGACACGGATCGTTTCTTCCCACCTTTTTCTCGCGCTTTATAGGTTTTTGCCTTACTTCCCCCTCTCCCCTTCCCAATACCATCTGCTTTTGCTGCTCAAGCCTTCTTCTCCGCTCGAGACGCTCCATATCGACGTCGCTTATAGGCTGCACCCTGAAAAGCTTTTCGCATACGTCTTCGTTACAGCGGTAAAGCATACCTGAAAACATCTCAAATCCCTCTTTCTTATATTCATAGAGTGGATCTTTTTGCGCATATCCCCTAAGCCCAATACCTTCTCTCAGATGATCCATGCTTAAAAGATGATCCTTCCATAGGTAATCAATTGTCTGGAGCATAATATATTTTTCGATTTGCCGGAGCGTTTCCGAACCAATCTGATTTTCCTTCTCATCATAATAACCATGGACTCTTTCCCTGACATTTTCCATAATGTCGGATCGCTTGGCTCCATTCTGAGCATATTGGGAAAAATCTAAATGTACATTGAAGATCCTGTAGATCGATTCATCGAGTTCATTAAAATCCGCCCCATCGGATTTCAGGTTCTCGGGCAAATTAGAAATAAGGATGCTTTCTTGAAGTTCATCCGCCATATTAAACAGATTATCTTTTAGATTCTCTCCGCCCAGTATTTCTCTTCTCTTTGTATAAATTACATCTCGCTGCGTGTTTAAAACATCGTCGTACTCTAGCAAATGCTTCCTGATGTCAAAGTTTCTGGACTCAACCCTTTTCTGTGCGTTTTCAATAGACTTGGATATCATTTTGTGCTCGATAGGTTCACCCTCATTCCACCCCAGCTTATCCATGATCCGCGAGATCCGGTCAGAAGCAAAAATCCTCATTAGATCGTCTTCAAGCGAAACATAAAAACGAGAAGAACCCGGATCCCCCTGTCTACCGGACCTACCCCTCAGCTGATTGTCGATTCTTCTGGCCTCATGCCTCTCGGTACCGATTATGTGAAGTCCCCCGAACTCAATCACCTTTTTCTTTTCTTCCTCGCAACTCGATTTGGCTTCAAGCATCGCTTCCTCAAACTGATGCGGCTCCGCCTCGTTAGCTTCGACCTTGAATCTCCTTTTTATAATTTCCCTTGCAAGAAACTCTGGATTCCCGCCAAGAATGATATCCGTACCGCGGCCTGCCATATTTGTCGCAATGGTTACAGCCCCAACTCTTCCAGCCTGCGCCACAATCTCTGCCTCTCTCTCATGATGCTTAGCATTGAGCACCTGGTGTCTGATGCGAAGTTTATCAAGCAACTTGCTCACCCGCTCGGATTTTTCGATTGAAGTGGTCCCGACTAGCACAGGCCTTCCCATTTCATTTAGTTCTTTAATCTCTCCCGCCACGGCGTCAAACTTCTCTCTCTCACTCTTATAGACAGAGTCATTATTGTCAATCCTTATCATCGGCTTGTGCGTGGGGACTATTACAACATCCAGGTTATAAATATTCTTAAACTCAAATGCCTCTGTATCAGCTGTACCGGTCATTCCCGATAATTTTCCGTACATCCTGAAGTAGTTCTGAATGGTAATCGTAGCAAGCGTTTGGTTTTCGCTTTCAATCTCTACCCCCTCCTTAGCCTCGATAGCCTGATGAAGTCCGTCACTCCATCTTCTACCAGGCATTAGCCTTCCCGTAAATTCGTCAACTATGATGACCTTGCCGTCTTTCACCATATAGTCGACATCATATTGAAAAAGATTATGCGCTCGAAGAGCCTGTATCACATGATGGAGTGACTCAATATTTGAGGGATCATATATGTTGTTAATCCCAAGCATCTTCTCTACCCTGGTAGCACCTTCTTCGGTGGGTGTCACCTGCCTTGTCTTTTCGTCTACGGTAAAGTCGACCTCCTTCTTCAGCTTCTTGACCACATTATCTATCTCATAGTAAAGTTGTGTTGAATCTTCAGATGGTCCGGAGATAATGAGTGGTGTTCTCGCTTCATCGATAAGGATACTGTCAACCTCGTCAACTATACCGAAATTATGCCCCCTCTGGACATAGTCCTCGAGAGAGAATTTCATATTATCCCTCAGATAATCAAAACCAAACTCGTTGTTCGTTCCATATGTAGCATCAGCGAGATAGGCCTCTTTTCTCGTACACTCTACGAGCCTTGTTTGGTATGCGGCAAGCGCTTCCAGGTTTCTCTCTTTTGGAATTTCCATTTCAACATATTCATCAGGCCACACGCTGAGGTTGTTTTGGATTGCATGTTCTGCTCGATTAGGCTCTTCCCATTCCACGAGATATGAAACCTCATGATTTATTACCCCTACCTTAAGCCCAAGCATTTTGTAGATCGGCCCCATCCACAGCGCATCCCTTCTTGCGAGGTAATCATTCACGGTTACAAGATGAGCGCCCAGTCCAGTTAAACCATTAAGATATATAGGAAGCGCAGCTACCAATGT
>JBAUII010000051.1:0-2744 GCA_049682815.1 Thermodesulfobacteriota bacterium
CATAGCGATTGTCATAGGACCAACTCCGCCAGGGACTGGGGTTATATATGATGCTTTTCTCTTAACCTTTTCAAAATCAACATCGCCGATAAGCTTTCCATCTTCGTCACGATTTATACCAACATCGATGACGACTGCTCCCTCCTTAACCATATCCTCGGTGATGAAATTGGGCCGTCCTATTGCTGCAACAAGAATGTCAGCTCTGCGTGCGACTTCATCGAGTCGAGTTGTTCTAGAATGACAGATTGTTACTGTAGCATGCCGATGCAGCAAAAGTATCGCTGTGGGTTTTCCAACAATGTTACTTCTTCCTACCACCACTGCCTCTTTTCCCTTGATTTCAATATTGTAAAAAAACTCGGGGCCAGGCATGCAAATTGACACCTATAAGCTGTTTCTGTTCTACCCCCGATGACCCGCGGGTCAGGCTTTGTTTATTTGCTTTTATAGCACTTTCTCACAACAGGACATAGAACAATAGCTAGATTTAACAAAATCCAAAGTATTAATGAGCTGAACCATAGGCTTCCCTCAACTTTCAATAGGGATTGGACATAATATAAAAATACATATAGGGAAACCTCAGAAATGACTCCATAAATCCATTCTTTTGTTGTATCTGTCATAAGATCGCCTCCTCTGTGGTTTTTATTATATAGACTAATAGCGAACAATTGTAATCAGGGCGATATTAGTTTTAATTTGTATTAGACTATGATTGCACTTTTGTTGCACTAGCTGCTTCGTAAAGAGTATCATGGAAATTAACGCTGAATATATAAGAAATCTAGCAAAGGGTTTCTACAAAGATGAAGAAACGGAAAGGCCAAAATTAGATGTGAAACGCAAATGGTATGATTTGAGTGAGAACAATAAAAGGGACGTTGAGGAATTCTGCAAGGACCTTGCTGCGATGGCGAATACTCCGGGCCCAGAAGGTCACATAATAATTGGGGTGGATGAAAAACGAAAACTCGGGGCCAGGCATGCAAATTGACACTTATAGGCTAGCTTTGTAGTTTCTCGGTCATAGCTTCGTCTTTCTTGTCCTTTTCTTTGTTTTCGTCAGAGTATCCTAGTTCGTCAAGGATTGCTGCTATGAGTACTGGGTCGCGCATGGGAATCTATTTATTATATTACAGGAAAGAGTATTTCGGAACCAGGAGCAGGAGATAATGGATTCCCGATTACAGTCCTCGGGAATGACAATCGATGAACTGAATATTAAAAGGGGCAACCGTTTAAGAGTATTTATGGTGATAAACTTTATGCATATGCCCAGGGTTGGAACCGCCGTATTTGCTGACTTACCACATCGCCAAACGTGGAAATAGGCGTGAGATAGTCTTTTTTGATGACGAGGATCGTATTTGGTATCTCGGCTGGCTTAGGGACTCAGAGGAATAAAGGGTTGCCTTATGCTTCTATTTTAAAAATTCCACTAGATCTGCACGTACTCAACGGTTGAACTAGGTTCAGGAATTGAAAAACCTTCTTCCTGCATAGATTCTAGGTGTAATTCGATAGCTTCCTTGATTAACTGAAGTGCCTCCTCTTTCGTCTCCCCAACCGCCACACAACCTGGCAAATCAGGCACATACGCTCCGTAACTATTTTCCCCCCTCTCTATGATTACAATGTACTTCATCGCTTGTCCTAGCTATTTCCTAAGCGCCGCCTGCTTCAGAATACTATTAAGTGTACCTGGCGGCACGTCCAAATTTAATTTACCGGCCACGGTTACAGTCCCTGCCTTATTTGGATGCTTGAACTGTCTATGACTGCCTTTCGTTCTCATTAAGTTCCATCCATCCTGCTCAAGCATTTTGATAACCTCTTTAACTTTCACTCGCTATAATCTTAGCACTTCACTCGTTTACGTCAACAATAATAGGAAAACTAGGGGCCAGGCATGCAAATTGACACTTGCTGACATGATGCATGATCCACGATGCACGATTCATGATTCAGAACAATACAACCAGGGATCACAGATTGACAAATAAATAGGTACATCATTATTATGATGGAGGCGAGGTTACTTTATATCTAGTCTGCCCCCGCTCTCTCTTAAGCCCTCCTTGCTACTTCCCTCATCACGAACTTCCTCCTTCTTGTTCTTTTATTTCTTTTCGTCCTAAAATGCTAGTTCTTGAAGACATAGGGAGGAGATCGCCACAGGGCTATGCCCTTCGCGATGAAAAAAAGGAGGAGATTGCTTCGCTAACGCTCGCAATAACGCCTCTATGGATTCCCGATAACAGTCCTCGGGAATGACCGCAGGCGGAGTATTCCAGCCATTAGAGCTGGGTGATTTAAAGAGCGCTGGGGGGTCAGGCTTTGTTTATTTGTTTATTCACGCGTAGGGGTCCAAGACGTTTTACCGCGTGTTAATGATGTTCAGGATAGCCTATTTACCAGTTATTGGAGTCAGTGGGATTAGGGACGAGCTGAGAGAGACGAGGTATTACGAGAACATATAAGGTGTTGATAAAGGCAACTATGTAAACAAATAATCAAATAAACAAAGCCTGACCCCAAATTTGACCCGTTGACTTCGTCATCTTGCTTCCCCCGCGAGCATTTTTGCGGATTCCAGTGTGTTCCACAGCAGCATAGCGATTGTCATAGGACCAACTCCGCCAGGGACTGGGGTTATATATGATGCTTTTCTCTTAACCTTTTCAAAATCAACATCGCCGATAAGCTTTCCATCTTCGTCACGATTTATACCAACATCG
>JBAUII010000052.1:0-6328 GCA_049682815.1 Thermodesulfobacteriota bacterium
CTCTTGCCTCATCAAGAAATGCCCTTTCATATGCTCCTCCTATAAGGTGCATATTACTTCTTTGCTTACTCTTTGAGAGGACATTTCTAAATAGTTAACTAGAGGACATTTCTAAATAGTTATGACAGACTTTAAGAATTTTTATTGACATTGAGGCTATATTATGATAAATAAAAATAAGGAATAACAACATTTAATTAGGTATAGAAATGAATTTAGTGCTTGCGCTACCAAGAGCAGGTCTAGTTTCGTTAGCGGTGGTGGCTATTGCTTTAAGCGCGTCGCCTGGTTATGCGCTTTCATCCGCCGATATAGTCGGCATTGCTATGCCTTTTGACACTGGTCATGTCTATGTCTGGTACAGGGATGGAACGGTCAGCTCGGGCACAAGTAATGACGTGAGCAAGTATCGGAGACGCTATGACTATGTCATGCCGAAGGGTTACAGTCCTGACGACATCGTGGGAATTGCTGCTTTTCCTTATCTTGTGTTGGATAAGCGCACGCCTCTCTTCGACTTCAAGCCCGTGCCGGCTACGATAGCGTTCTACAAAGATGGAAAGTACAGCATGGGTGTGAGCAACAACCTCGCAAAGTACCATGGGCCAAGGCAATATTATTTGCCAGACGGAAAGCAGCCGAAGAATATTGTCGGTGTGTCGTATTCAAAGAAACATTACTCGAACAACTATAAAAAGGGAAAATACGACAAGGATATGGCGTTCTTTGCTTTTTACAGTGACGGAACGGTTAGCGCCGGATACAACCCTGATAAATTCTACACCTTTCGCAAGCCTTACCAGTATGTACTGCCCACAGGCATAAAACCTCAAGATATCGTAGGCACGGGATGCGCGCCGGACACGCGACATCACTATGCCTGGTACAAGAACCGGACGGTTAGCTCTGGGGTAAGCGACCACCTGGACCGCTATCGAAAGCCGTATTCCTACATATTGCCCTGAAACGATAAATCGGCCTTCAGAGATCCAAGAAGTGCGTATGCGGAGGTCTTCCCGATTAAAAGTTTCGTGATCGTTTCACTAGCTTTATTATTCACGGTCGTTCCGATGCAGGCGCATGGGGCAAAGGAGAAGTTCGAAAGAACGAAACCGCATGTTAATACCGGCACTACTGTCAATAATGTCGATGACAGTCTCTCGGGGCCGAAGCGTCTCGGTGGGCAGAGATTAGCAATCTCCTTTGACGGGTCTGATCTCGTTCCTGTAGAACTGGTTTCCAGCGGTTTGTTCGAGAGTCGCGGAGCGTACCCATCGGGCAGGTTCTCTTTTGCATTAGACGGCAGTAGCATCGGATACTTATATCCCTGGCTTCGTGAATTTCTTGCCGGACGCCAATCCCCGAGATCAGGATCTATATACTTTTTTAAGTCAATAAGCGGACTGAGTTACGAATCTGGGGTAATAGACTATAAGGAGAAAGACGTCCGTGGGTTCCGCGATGCTGTCATTACCGAAGTTACATTTCCCAGTTTGGATGCGAGCAGCAAGACGCCAGGATATATAACGGTCAGGGTCAATGCACGATCAATACGCGAAGTGGAAGCCAAAGATTTGAAGCACCAGCTTAACACTGAGCACAAAAAGTGGTTACCATCTAACTTCAGATTCAACATAGATGGGCTCCCCTGTGATGGAGTAACGAAGGTGGACTCCTTCACTTTGAAGCAAAAAATACTCGAAAAACACTCCTCTGTCCCCATTCCCTACCCTACCATTGCCAACCTTAAATTGACGATCTCTAAGGCTGACTATAAGGCTTGGGAGAATTGGTTGAATGCCACTGGAGGTGTCAAGAAATCGCCAGACTTATTGTCTGGGAGTATAACCTTGCTGAGCGGCGACCAGCGAGAAAAAATTGTCACTCTTAATCTCTCCGGTGTACGGCTGGTTTCCCTTAGAGAGAAAGAGGGGGGACGCTTCTTCGAAGCGGAGTTGTCGGTCGGCAAGATGAGCCTGAAGCCTACATGATCGCTAGCTAAAAGAGATGCCTTGGGGGTCAGTCCTTGATCTTATCTCAACCCAAAACTTAAAGAACTGAGAAGCAAACGCTCGCCGGTTAAGGAGGTCTGGGTCGTATAAGTTTATGAAATAGTTTCGGCAATCGTTTAGAGCGTAAGAGCAAGAAACGAACCCTCCGACGCTGCGGAATGACCCGATGCAGGATTAAGATCTTTTAACCTCCTTTGCTCCCGGGATAAGACTACAGATTTGATTTTGGAGATATCGTATTTATAATAAAATTCTCCACCGGGAGCTTATCATTATAAAAATTTATATGAAAAAAGGGGCTGCTAGCTCAGTTAGGTAGAGCAGGTGACTCTTAATCACCGGGTCGGGGGTTCGATTCCCTCGCAGCCCATTCGCAGCGAGAGTGGCGGAACTGGCAGACGCGCTGGACTTAGGATCCAGTGAGCTTTGCTCATGGGGGTTCAACTCCCCCCTCTCGCAAGTTTTTTAATCACATGTCGGGCAATTTGAAATGTCCCGGAAATAATTACGAATTAAGATTTTAAGAGGCAAGATGCAGGATGATCTGTGTATGATTTTACGCTGTAGCTTTGGACAACAAAATAATTCGAGAGAGGCTCCATCTATATGAAAGTAAATGTAGAAGCACTCAGCAGTACCGAAAGAAAGCTCGATGTCTTTCTTCAACCTGAACTGGTGAAAGAGAAGTTAGAAGAGGTATTTAAGGAATTCCAAAAAACTGCGAAGGTTAGGGGATTTCGCACCGGGAAAGTTCCTAGAAGGGTCATAGAATCAATATATGGAAAGCAGATATTCAATGAGGTTTCGTCCAGGTTGGTTTCCGATTCTTTTCAAGAAGCGCTTCAGGAAGCTTCTGTGACTCCTGTATCCCGCCCCAATTTGACTACGGACAAGCTCGAGACTGATGAAGAATTTCACTATTCTGCGGTCTTTGAGATAATCCCGGATTTTGAGGTTGATGATTATATTGGTATTGAACTGAAGAGGGAAAAGGTTGAAGTCGAAGAGGGTGAAGTCAGCATGGTACTAGATCGACTCAGAAACCGTTCTGCAGAAGCTAAGCCAATTGAGACTGACAGGGAGGCTGCAAAAGGTGATTTTGTAATAATTGATTATGAAGGAACCCTTGAAGGAAAGTCATTAGAAGATCTTAAAAAATCAGATGTTCAGTTTCTGCTTGGAGAGGGTCAATTAATTCCAGAGTTTGAAGATGCTATAATCGGTTTGAAAAAAGGGGAGGTAAAGAATTTTGATGTATCGTACGGTGAGGATTTTCAAGTACGTGAGGCTGCTGGGGAAACGGTCAATTTTGAATTGCGATTGAAGGATATACTGGAGAGGATCTTGCCAAATCTGGATGATGAATTTGCAAAGGATCTCGGTGAAGAAAACCTTGAATCGTTGAAAAAAAAGATTCTCGAAGATTTGGAAAAGAGGCACCAAGCAGATTCCGGTAATAAGTTAAGAACAGATCTCATCAATAAACTTATCGAGAACAAGGCCTTTGATATTCCCAATTGTTTGGTTGAAGAGGAATCTATGAGGCTTAAGCGTGAATTTCTGTTTAATCTCCAGAGACAGGGGCTCAGGGTTCCTAAATTCGATGAAAAGGCGGAAAAGTCAATCACTGAAAGGGCTATAGTGAACGTTAAGTCATCGATTGTTCTTGGAGCAATCGCAAAAAAAGAGGGAATAGATGTAACCAGTGGCGAGGTTGATAGAAGACTGTCGGAAATCTCCAAATCGTTCGATGTCCCTTATGAGCAGGTGAGGGAAGCGTATCAATCTAACAGTATGCTCGAAGGGTTACGCGCAAGCATTCTCGAGGAGAAAGTGGTCGATTTCCTAATCGAAAAAGCAAAGATAGAAGAGGTCTTAGGGGAAAAAAATCAAATTGACAATAAAGGTTAGTATCTGTATAATAAAACTACAATATGACCAATTTTATGCCCATCGTTATTGAGCAGACCAGTAGGGGTGAGCGGGCATACGATATCTTTTCTCGACTCCTAAAAGATAGAATAGTTTTTTTGGGATCACCGATTACAGATGCGGTTGCCGATACCGTGATAGCTCAGCTTCTGGTGCTAGAGTCTGAAAATCCTGAGAAGGATATATATCTGTACGTAAATTCCCCGGGCGGACACGTCACAGCGGGTCTTGCAATATATGACACTATACAATACATAAAGCCACATGTGGCGACTATGTGTATTGGGCAAGCTACCAGCATGGGTGCAGTACTTCTCGCAGCAGGAACCAAGGGGAAAAGATATGCTCTTCCACACGCACGGGTATTGTTACATCAGGTCTTGGGTGGGTTTGAGGGGCAAGCCACTGAAATCGATATACATGCAAGAGAGATTTTGAGGGTTCGCCAAGAATTAAATCACATACTGGCCGAACACACAGGTCAGCCCATAGACAAGATTGAGAGGGATACAGAAAGGGATTTTTTTCTGACGGCTAAAGATGCCTGTGAATATGGCATAGTGGATGCTATAATAACTAATAGGCAGGAGGCTATAAAGTGACTACCAGGCGTGATGGAAAAGAAGGTAAGCTCTTTTGCTCGTTCTGCGGCAAGAGCCAAAAAGAAGTTAGGAAGCTGATCGCAGGTCCAACGGTATATATTTGTAACGAGTGCATCGAACTATGCAACGAGATAATTGCAGATGAAGAGGCTAAAGAGGGACAGCTAAAGAAACGCTATTCAGCTCTACCAACGCCTTCCCAAATAAAGAGCTTTTTAGATGAATATGTCATCGGGCAGGAGAGGGCAAAAAAGGTACTAGCTGTTGCGGTTTATAATCATTATAAGAGGGTCGAGCATACCTCATTCAGTGGGAAGAGAGGTAAGGATGTTGAGATCCAAAAGAGTAATATACTGAATATTGGCCCCACTGGCTGTGGAAAAACATTATTGGCTCAAACTCTAGCAAAGTTTCTCGATGTGCCCTTTACTATTGTCGATGCTACATGTTATACCGAGGCTGGTTATGTAGGAGAGGATGTTGAGAATATGATCGTGAGTCTTCTCCAGGCTGCTGATTATGATATAGAAAAGGCCTCAAAGGGGATAATTTACATCGACGAAATTGACAAGCTTGCCCGCAAGACAGGCGATAGCCCTTCGATTACTAGGGATGTATCGGGCGAGGGTGTTCAGCAGGCACTTTTAAAAATTATGGAAGGGACTAAGGCAAATGTTCCCCCGAAGGGTGGTAGAAAACATCCACAGCAAGAGTTTATTCATATAGACACCACAAATATACTATTTATTTGCGGAGGAGCATTTTGTGGGCTTGAGGATTTGATAGCGAGGAGAATAGGAGAAAAGTCTATAGGATTTGAGGCTAATATAGGTAACAAGGTAGAAAAGGATTTAGGGCTGTTACTGAAAGAGGTTCAACCGGAAGATCTCATTCATTACGGTCTGATACCTGAATTTGTTGGTAGGATTCCGGTTGTAGCTACTCTTGAAGAGCTGGATGAAAGAACCTTCCTTGAGATTCTTACAAAGCCGAAAAACGCGGTTATCAAGCAGTTCCAGAAGCTGATGGAACTGGAGGGTGTTGAGTTAGAAGTTACGGAGGGCGCACTCAAGGCCATCTCTAAGGAAGCAATTAAGAGAAAGACCGGCGCAAGGGGTCTTCGAGCAATTATAGAATCGATTATGCTCGATATTTCATATGAGGTTCCTTCGTTAAATGGTCTTAGGCGATGCATCATAACGGAGGAGGTGATTCACGGTACAGCGACCCCTCTGTTCTTCTATGAAGAAGAGAGGCGATTGGGGACATAGATTTAGTGTACTAAGTCACTTATGGGGGGTGAAAAATGCCAATGTTCTTTAAAATTGATGATGAAAAAAAACAAGAAATAATTAAGATTACACTCCTACCCCTCAGGGATGTTGTAATTTTCCCTTATATGGTAGCGCCGCTTTTTGTGGGTAGAGAGAAGTCTATACGCGCTCTCGAAGAGGCTATGAAGAAGGAGAAGGAGATACTTCTTGCTGCTCAAAAGGATGCAAACACAAACGATCCTAAAGAAGAGGATATTTACAGGATTGGCACTGTAGGGACGATAGTTCAGATGCTCCGTCTGCCAGATGGGACAGTCAAGGTACTGATTGAGGGAAAGAAAAGGGCAAAGATCATAAGTTACGCACCCAATCCAAGTTTTTTCCTGGTTGAAGTTGAACGGGTTGAAGAGCCGGTAGGTCAAGATTTTGAGAGTGAGGCTCTCATGCGTACACTTGTCACGGCTTTTGAGAACTATGTGAAGCTCAATAAGAAGATTCCCTCCGAGGT
>JBAUII010000053.1:0-70156 GCA_049682815.1 Thermodesulfobacteriota bacterium
ATGTAACGGGGTCGATAAAGTTGCCGGAGGGAGTGGAGATGGTGATGCCAGGGGATAATATAAACATGGAGGTAGAGTTGATCTCGCCGGTGGCGATGGAGGAGCAGTTGAGGTTTGCTATAAGAGAGGGGGGAAGGACAGTGGGCGCCGGTGTTGTAACGAGCATCATTGAGTAGGGAGACATTAAATGGGAGATAATACAGCAATTATCGCGCTTGCTTGCAGCGAGTGTAAGAGAAGGAACTACACGACAAAGAAAAACAAAAGAAATCATCCTGACAAGCTGGAATTTAGGAAGTACTGCAGGTGGTGCCGAAGCCATACCCTTCATAAAGAGACCAAGTAGGGACCGATTCCCAATCGGTCCACGTATTGGTGCCCGTTTGGGAAACGGGCCCTAAAATTCGTGAAATTAGAATTGAAGGAATCGCGCCCCTATAGGGACTGATTCCCCGTATCGGTCCTAGGCCAGTTCGGCGACCGGGCCCTACAAATGGCGAAATTATAATCCCGGGGGCTGGCACTCCAGTTGGGACTGATTCCCAATCAGTCCACATATAATGACGGTTCGGGGGAGGTAGCGGCGAGAAAAACCAAAAACTATATAATCACTTGACAATTAGCGTCAAAAGGTGATATAAATTATGAAACTTCTCAGGGAGGATTGGAATAAGAAAATGGATGAAAACTCGCTTAAAAATGAAAAATTCAGACCCCTTTTTATAATAATTACTTTCTGTTGCTTTTTATTCTTTGCCACAAAGGCTCAAGCCCTTGTCTATTGTGTAACTGATGGAATGGTTGGTAGTGGTTGCAGTGATCCAACTGATGGGACATGTACCGGTGGTGTTGCTTGTGCTGCTTTTTGTAACCTGACTGCTGATAATATATGTCCTACCATAGCTGAAGCACTCGATTGTATAGCAGCTAACCTTGATACTGCTGCAATTGTAAGAGTAGGTACAGGCACACATGCCGGCCCCGGTACGACCGGTGTTGGTGGTGGAGTTAATATTGAGAACAGTGCTGGTGCTAACCAGGACATAGACATACTTGGGGGGTTTGGATCTGATTGCGTCTCCAGGACTATTAATCCTATTGACCCGACAAACACAATAATTCAGGCTCCTATGGACGACAGGGTATTTTACATTGACAATGCGGCAGCTTTTGCTTTAGATGTGAAGTTGGAAGGGCTTACAATCACCGGAGGGGATCCTAGCACCTCTCTGTGTAATGTTATGATGGCTACGGGTGGGGGGGTCTGCGTTACATCTACAGCAACGGCTGCTGGTGTTCCATTCAGCGTTACGTTTACGAGCATTTCAAACATTTACGATGACAATGATGCACCCGGTGCCGGTGGGGGGATAGCTGTTTCAAACATGAATGTTTCTGATGGTGACATCCGTGCAGATTTTGATAAGGGTGCTATAACATTTAATAATGCTGCTGGCCCGGGGGGTGGTATTTTTATTTCTAGCCACAATACTATCGATGTCACAGTCAAAAACACAGAAATAGGGAATAATGCTGCTGGTACATTTGGGGGAGGGATTGCTTTAACAGGTGGCGGAACTATAAACCTCGACCGAGTTGTCAACAATGTAATTCATAATAACATCGCTTTTGGCTCGCTCGATGGAGGAGGAGGGGTTGCGGCAGTTACTCTTGACGACGATGCCAACTTTGATATAAAATTCGTCAATAATACAATTTCAGATAATCAGGCACCCACTACGGGAGCCATGGGTGGTGCAATCTTCGCTGACAGCTCTGCCGATACGGGTGCGGGGGTAATTAATTGGACCCTTCCAAATGATATCATTTATTTCAATACAGCCCAAGGAGATGGGGATCAGGTTGCTCTTGCCAATACAGGGGATAACGCAACTCTGGCAATCCGCTTTTCCGATATTAGACAGGGAGTAGGAAACACAGATATTCTTGGCCTGGGTTCGGGAGTTGGATTTGTTAACTTAGTAGCGCCTAATTTTGATGCGGACCCATTATTTGTTGACCGGTTTAATGGCAATTATCATCTGCAAGCCAGTTCTCCGATAGCTAACTCCGGTACAAAGACTCCAATAGTGACAGTGGCTGGCACCGAAGCTACTCCTCCTTTCGTTGACAAGGATAATCGACCAAGGGATATATCGATTGGCGCTTTTGAGCCGCCTCCTACACCCACCCCAACACCAACAGCAACACCAACAGCAACACCAACACCAACACCAACACCAACAGCTACGCCAACACCAACAGCAACACCAACACCAACAGCAACACCAACACCAACAGCTACGCCAACACCAACTCCTCCGGTTTCACCAACCCCTACCCCGACGCCAACACCACCACCGAACATAGACACATTTCCAAATGCTAAGAATGGAAAACTTGTGACTATAGAATCGGAAGAAGGTACTATACTCTCTGATGTGAAACCTTTATCAAATAATCTTCAGGGTTGCCCGGACGGGTTCGACGGTCAATTTCTTAGCTTCCCGGTAGGGTCCTATCAATATGTAGTAAGTGGACTTAATCCGGGAGATGAGACTACGGTTATAATCGATCTTCCACCTGGAACAATCATTAACTCATATTTTAAATTTGGACCCACACCGGATAATACGCAACCCCATTGTTATGAGTTCTTGTTTGATGGACAAACGGGAGCACAGATATCCCAAACCGCAATAGTCGTACATCATATAGATGGAGCGCGTGGTGACGATGATCTGACTCCTAATGGTGTAATCGTGGATCCCGCTGGCCCAGCGCTATTGAGTGACGAACCTCCGAGTCGCTCAGGCGATGGATGTTCGATAGCTCAGATGGTTTCCTCTCAGACGGCACTACTGAATCTCCTAATACCGCTCCTTCCGGCATTTGTCGTTGGACTGAGGAGTTTGAGGCGAAAGAAGAATAAGTAATCTACTAGGCACGTGCACATAATAATACCGCTTACGGACTGATACCCGATCAGTCCGCAGTTCATTTGGGAAATGGGTCGTATACGCTATGAGACTAACATTGCAGGGACCGATTCCGAATCAGTCCTCATGCAATTGCCAGTCTGGGAGACTGGCACTACGTGATCAATTTGGAATCATGATTAAATATCCAGCTGATTTGTTGATGAGTTCTTGACAGTTGTTTGAACATTAGGAATACTATAAGGTTCAAGTTGCTTATAGTGAGCGCCAATCTTAAATAGAAATTCTAGTGGGAAAAAATTCTCTTTGGTATAATTATATTTTTCAGTCATTATCGATAATGTTGTTACCTCTTAACATTCTATCACAATACTCTACGTTCATCTAATTAGGAATACATTTGGAGAATTTTTGATCTATTATATCATACAAGCTACATATAAGATGTGCGAAAGGGCAGTAGCTCAATTTGGTAGAGCACTGGACTCCAAATCCAGCGGTTGGGGGTTCGATTCCCTCCTGCCCTGGATTGACTAGGAATCATTATGGAGAATCCAAGAGAATATTTAAATAAAGCAGTTGACTTTTTCAGTGACGTCGAAGTTGAAAGTAAGCGAGTATCGTGGCCCTCTTTAAAAGAAACGGTAAGATCCACTGGTGCAGTCGTATTGATCTCGGCAATTCTGGCGGCCTTTTTAGGTTTGGTGGACTTTTTGTTTTCAATAGCAGTTAAATTTATCTTGAGCTGATACGGACGACGGAGAAAAAAATTTTCATGAAGAGTAGGTGGTATGTGGTGCATACAAATACTGGTTTCGAAGACAGAGTAAAGACCTTGATCGAAGACAGAATTCACTCTGAAAGTCTTGGTGACTTAATAGATGAGGTGTTAATTCCCACTGAAACCATAGTTGAACCGATTAAAGGGGGGAAGAAGAAGACCTCTGTTAGAAAATTTTTCCCTGGATATATATTGGTAAAAATGGAACTCAACGATAAGAGCTGGCATTTTATCAGGAGTATTCCCAAGGTAATAGGTTTTGTGGGAGGGAAATTAAGGGATGGCATGATTGATCCTGACTCGGTCCCAGCCATACAGGAAGATGAGGTCACGAAGATTAAACAGCAAATACGGGAAGGGACACTAAAGCCTAAGCCGAAAATTTCCTTTGAGAGAGGGGAAACGGTAAAAGTAATCGAGGGACCATTTGCAAACTTTACCGGTGTAATAGAGGAAGTAAACCCTGATAAAGGAAAGGTTCAGGTTCTTGTGACGATTTTCGGCAGAACTACGCCAATCGAGCTAGATTTCAATCAAGTGGAGAAAATATAGTATGAAGAAGGTGATAGGAGAAATTAAGCTTTTGATACCTGCTGGTAAAGCTACACCCTCGCCTCCAGTTGGTCCAGCGCTTGGACAGAGGGGGGTAAATATTATGGAGTTTTGTAAGGCGTTTAATGCACAAACTTCAAAGGCAAATGATTTGATACCCGTGATAGTAACGGTATTTGCAGATAGGTCGTTCACATTTGCTATTAAATCGCCACCGGCATCCTATTTGCTGAAAAAGGCCGCAGGCATCGAAAAGGGCTCCGGTGAGGTTCCTCGCGTGAAAGCGGGTAAGATTACAAAAGATCAGATAAAAGAAATTGCTGCAAAAAAAATCGAAGATCTAAATACCGACGACATAGATATGGCTGAAAGGATAATCGAGGGGACTGCTAGAAGCATGGGGATCGACGTTGTTTGACACGATCCAGGATGCATGATGCACGATGCAGGATAACGAATAGAATTTTAATCATGAATCGTGCATCGTGAATCCGGCATCATTTTCAAATGGAGGCATAATGGCAAGAGGTAAGAATTATCTAAATGCAAGAAGCAAAGTTGACCTGAATCATGCCTACGATCTTAGTGAGGCGCTGACTCTTTTAGAAGAGACGAAAACCGCGAAATTTGATGAGACTGTGGATATTGCTGTCAAACTTGGGATAGACCCGCGCCAGGCAAATCAGCAGGTTCGAGGAGCAATGGTACTACCTCACGGAATAGGTAAGAAAATCAGGGTCCTTGTATTTGCTACTGGTGAAAAGGTTACAGAGGCGGAGGAGGCTGGTGCGGATTACGTAGGGTCTGAGGAGCTGGTAAATAAGATCACCAAGGAAAATTGGCTGGACTTTGATGTTGCAGTTGCTACACCTGATGTAATGAGCTTAGTCGGAAAGCTAGGTAAGATACTTGGTCCTAGAGGACTGATGCCTAGCCCGAAGGTCGGCACCGTTACCTTTGATGTTGCAAAAATGGTGAAAGAGGCAAAGGCAGGGAGGATCGAGTTTAAAAACGATAAGGGCGGTGTAGTTCATGTTCCAATCGGAAAGATATCTTTTGGCCAAGACATGTTAAGGGATAATCTCCTCTCGTTTATGGATAACTTAACAAAGATTAAACCTGCGTCATCAAAAGGAACATTCATAAGAAAGGTGGTAGTCTCAAATACGATGGGGCCTGGGATTAAGGTTGATATTGTTAGTATTCGTGAGGCGTTAAAGGGGATCGAAATTGCGGCTTAGAGGTAATGACTATTTTATTAATTGTCGCTTTGGTGAAAAGCTTTTTCTAACGTGATTATCCAAGTTGAATCAGGGAGTTTGATATGCTGAATAAGGCCTTGAAGCAGGAATTGGTACGAGAGATTAACGACCGGTTTAAAGCTCGTCCTACTGTTATGGTCATTGAGTATAAGGGGCTTAGTGTAAAGGAAATGCAGAGGCTTAGAAAGCAGCTTAAAAAGGCAAAGGCAGAATTAAGGGTAGTTAAGAACTCGCTTCTCAGGATAGCTTCTAAAGAGACCGGGATTGAAAAGATAAACGACCTTTTTGACGGTCCGACGGCAGTTGCCATTTGTGATGTCGACCCGGCACCTGTTGCAAAGGTATTCGTTGATTCAATGAAAGCATACCCCGCGGTACGGCTTAAGGGCGGGATAGTCGACGGCAAAGTGGTTGGATATGAGGAGGTCACGAGATTATCCAGACTTCCGTCAAAAGAGGTCTTATTGTCTCAATTTGTCGGTATGCTTTCCAACCCGATCGCAAATTTCATTGGTGTACTTACTGAGCTTCAGAGAAGTTTACTGTATGTGCTTAATTCTTTGAAGGAATTAAAAGAAAAAGAAGAGAAAGAAAAAGGATAGTATGAGAAATCAAGGTTTAAACCTTTAGATTAAACAAGGAGGACGTAAAAAAATGGCAGAGATTACAAGAGCCGACGTGATCTTGTACCTCGAAGGTGCGAGCATGTTAGAGATCTCGGATTTAATTAAAGAGGTTGAAGAGAAGTTTGGTGTAAAAGCTGCGGCCCCGCAGATCGCAATGGCACCCGTTGCCGGCGTTGCCGCGGCTGGAGCTGAAAGTGGACCTGCGGAAGCTGAGAAGACCGAGTTTAGCGTAATATTGAAGGCCGTAGGCGAAAATAAAATTCAGGTTATCAAAGCGGTTAGGGAAGTAACTTCCCTCGGTCTGAAAGAGGCAAAAGAGCTCGTTGAAGGGGCTCCAAAGACGGTAAAAGAAGGTGAGAAGAAAGAAAATGCGGAAGCGATCAAGAAGAAACTCGAAGAAGCAGGGGCTACTGTAGAGATTGATTAAGTGGTTCTCGACCAAGCTAATTCAAGGGTTTTGATTTCTATTCCAAAAAAGATTGCCAATTCACCGAGCGTAGGAATTGGCATATAACAGGGGGTTCAAAGGTGAGTAATAATGGACAAGGCATGTTTAAGATGAGAAAAAGTTTTGCAAAGATCTCTCGGGTTTTGGAAATTCCTCACCTGCTGGATGTGCAGATAAAATCGTATAACGACTTTCTTCAAGCAGATATAAAACCTGACGATCGATTAGATATTGGCCTACACCACGCATTTAGAATTTCATTTCCTATTGAGGATTATAATGGTAAAGCATCTCTGGAGTATGTGGGCTATAGGATCGATAAGCGTAAGTATGAAGAAAGCGAGTGCAGGCTTAAGGGTTACACTTTTGTTGCACCACTTTATGTTACCTTTCGACTTGTAATATGGGATGCGGGGTCTGAGGGTAATCCTGAAAGAACCATCAGGGATGTTAAGGAGCAGGAGGTTTATTTTGGTGAAATCCCACTAATGACGGCGAGCGGTGCTTTTATCGTAAACGGTACGGAAAGGGTCATAGTAAATCAACTGCATCGGTCTCCAGGCGTGTTCTTTGATCAGGTTAAGAAAGACCTGACCTCTGGAAGGGTATCATTCACTGCAAGGATTGTTCCTCAAGATGGTAGATGGCTGGACTTTGAGTTTGATTCAAAGGAAATTCTTCACGTTAGGATTGACAGAAAGAAGAAGTTTCACGTCACGGTACTTTTGAAAGCACTTGGGCTTAATGCGAAGCAAATAATGAACTATTATTATCCAGTAGAAACGGTTTATTTTGACTCTGATGGGTTAAGAAAGAGTATGGATCCTGACGTTCTTACTTTTCAGAGGGCGAGCTCGGATATAATCGACATAAGAACAAAAGAGGTAATTGTTAAAAAGGGTAGAAGATTTGTTCCGAATCTAATAGAGAAGATTAAAATAGCAAAAATAGAGCGCATCCCTATTCAGGAAAGCGAATTGATAGGTAGGCCGTTTGCGGATGATGTTGTGGATGAAGAGACGGGTGAGGTATTGGTCAATTTTAATGAAGAAATAACGGAGGAAAGTCTGCAGACTTTGAAAGAGAAGGGCATAAAAGAAATAAAGACCTTCTATATTGATAACATCTCGGTAGTCGGTTCGATTCGGAGCACACTATCAGCGGACAAAGTAGAAACTAAAGAGGACGCAATCACCGAAATATACAAGAAGTTCAGACCCACCGATCCTCCAACGCCTCAGGTCGCGCAAAACTTCTTTAACAATATGTTCTCTAACATCGATACCTACAGGCTATCTCAGGTAGGTCGAATCAAAATAAACTACAAGCTCAATCATGGAGTGCCTGATGATGTTCTGACGCTAAGAGACGAGGATATTTTGGAAACAGTCAGGTATTTACTTAACCTGCGAGGAGGAAGGGGTTCGACCGATGATATAGACCATTTGGGTAACAGGAGGGTGCGTACGGTAGGGGAATTAATTCAGGATCGTTTTTATGCAGGGCTTGAAAGGCTTGGTCGATCGGTAAGGGAAAAGATGGGCTACCAGGCTATAGAGAATCTCATGCCCAGTGAGCTTTTAATTCCGAAAACTGTCATCACTGTTGTAAAAGAGTTTTTCGCTACCGGTCAGCTCTCTCAATTCATGGATCAAACAAATCCACTGTCTGAGATCACTCATAAGAGAAGGCTGAGTGCCCTCGGGCCTGGTGGTCTTACACGTGAGAGGGCAGGATTTGAGGTGCGGGACGTGCATTCATCACATTACGGAAGAATTTGTCCGATTGAAACCCCTGAAGGTCCTAACATAGGACTAATATCGAGCCTGGGTACATACGCAAAGATTAATGAATTTGGATTCATACAGACACCATACAGGGTATTGAAGAACGGGAAGGTCACGAATGAGATAGTTTACTTGAATGCCTTAGAAGAGGAGAAATTTATAATTGCGCAGGCAAATGCGCCCTTGGATGACGAAGGCCGGTTAGCATTGGATCTGGTTTCAGCTCGTCACAGGGGTGAATTTCTTATGATTGAACGTGATAAAGTTCAATTAATGGATGTGTCTCCGACTCAGCTAGTTTCTGTTTCTGCATCATTAATACCGTTCCTAGAGCACGATGATGCGAACCGGGCTCTTATGGGTTCAAACATGCAGAGGCAGGCTGTTCCTCTGCTTCGCACCTCTTCCCCGATCGTCGGGACTGGTTTTGAGGGTACAGTGGCAAAGGATTCTGGCGTAACTGTGGTTGCTAAGAGGGATGGTATTGTCGAGTATGTGGATGCTGCACGCATAGTTGTACGTGCTACTAGTAATGAGGCCGAAGACGGTGGCGTCGATATTTACAATCTCATTAAATTCCAAAAGTCTAATCAAAATACATGTTGGAATCAGAGGCAGATCGTCAAAAAAGGGGGGGATGTTGTTAAGGGTGATGTAATCGCTGATGGTCCGTCCACTGATTTCGGAGAACTCGCACTGGGACAGAATGTTCTGGTTGCATTTATGCCATGGGGTGGATATAACTTTGAAGATGCGATCCTAATTAGCGAGAGGCTTGTGAAAGAGGATAGGTTTACATCTATTCATATTGAAGAGTTTGAATGTATAGCCAGAGAAACCAAGCTGGGGCGCGAGGAAATTACCAGGGACATACCTAATGCAGGTGATGAAGCATTAAGAAACTTGGATGAAAGTGGAATTATTAGAATAGGTGCGGAGGTAAAGCCTGGGGATATATTAGTGGGGAAGATTTCGCCAAAGGGCGAAACCCAGCTTTCACCTGAGGAGAGATTATTGAGGGCTATCTTCGGAGATAAGGCGGGAGACGTGAAAGATACCTCTCTGAGGGCTTCGCCAGGTGTTACGGGCACCGTAATTGATGTGAAGATGCTTTTATCCAGGATAGTCGATAAGGATGAACGCGCCAAGAGTATAGAGGATCTTGAGATTACAAAGCTCAAGCAGGATAAAGATGATGAGATAAGAATATTAAAAGAGGATGCTTTTCAGCGAATCAAGGAACTGCTTGTTGGTAAGACTGCATCTGCGAGACTTATAGTAAACAGGAAAACGATCCTAAAGAAGGGAGATAAGATCATGGAGGACATACTTCGTAACATATCGTTTGAGAAGATCGTTGATATAAGTATTGAAAAGGGCGAATCAATTGAGACTGACGTTAACAGGAGTATTGAAAGAGCACTTGAGCAGATTGATTTAGTCAAGCTCGTTTATGATCAAAGGATATCCAAACTCGTACGTCCAGATGAACTCCCTCCTGGCGTGCTCAAAGTTATTAAGGTCTATGTGGCCGTAAAGAGGAAACTTCAGGTAGGTGATAAAATGGCAGGTAGGCACGGGAATAAGGGGGTTATATCTAAGATTTTACGACAAGAGGACATGCCTTACCTGCCGGACGGAACCCCTGTGGATATGGTCCTTAACCCACTTGGTGTACCGTCGAGAATGAATGTCGGTCAGGTTCTGGAAACCCATCTTGGCTGGGCCGCTCAGAAAGTGGGTGAGCAGTTAAATGATCTGATTGAAAAAGCGGTTGATTACAATTTTCTCAGGAAAAAGGTCAAAGAATTATATGATTCGAGGAAGATGAGGAAGTTTATCGATGAATTGAGTAATGAGGAATTATTCGAGGTTGTTAAGACACTTAAGGACGGTATTCCGGTTGAGTCACCCGTCTTTGACGGAGCAACTGAAGGTGAAATAAAAGAAATGCTTATTGCGGCAGGCCTCCCAGAGGATGGCAAGACAATACTATTCGACGGATTTACTGGTGAACCTTTTGATCAAAAGGTTTCAATTGGGGTGATGTATATGCTTAAACTACATCATCTTGTAGAGGAAAAGATTCATGCTCGGGCTATTGGTCCTTATTCGCTTGTGACTCAACAACCGCTGGGAGGAAAAGCCCATTTTGGTGGGCAGCGACTTGGAGAGATGGAAGTTTGGGCACTTGAAGCATACGGGGCAGCCTACACCCTTCAAGAGTTTCTGACCGTTAAATCTGATGATGTTGTGGGAAGGACGAGAATATTCGATTCGATCGCGAAGGGCGACAAGAGATTTGAACCCGGTCTACCTGAGTCGTTTAAAGTCCTCCAAAAGGAGCTACAGGCCTTATCATTGGATGTCGAGCTCATGGAGGATGTTGTTGAAGGTTGATGAGTATATGTACAAAAACTTAAGTGGGAGGTAGAGAATAATTGGATATTGAAAACCTATTTGAGAAACCAAAAAATCCTTCAGAATATAGGGCTGTAAGGATTTCAATTGCATCGCCCGAGAAAGTTAAGGAGTGGTCTTCTGGTGAAGTCAGAAAACCTGAAACAATAAATTATAGGACTTTCAAGCCTGAAAGGAGTGGGCTATTCTGTGCAAAGATCTTTGGGCCTGTGAAAGATTACGAATGTCTTTGCGGGAAGTATAAGAGATTAAAGCACAGGGGCCACACATGCGAAAAGTGCGGGGTTGAAGTCATATCGAGCAAGGTCAGACGTGAGCGAATGGGACATATTGAACTCTCTTCGCCTGTTGCGCACATTTGGTTTCTTAGAAGCATACCGAGCAGAATAGGCATGCTATTAGATATGACTCTAAAGGAGTTGGAGAAGGTCCTTTACTATGAGGCATATGTGGTTCTTGATCCGGGTAGTGCTCCGCTAAAATTTGGGGAGGTTCTCAGTGAGGATAAGTACAGAAGAATCTTAGAGGAATTTGGTCCAATTTTTAAGGTTGGAATGGGTGCAGAGACCATAAGGGAAATGCTGAAAAAGATTGATCTTGTTGAACTTTCTGAACAGCTAAAGGCGGAATTAATGAGCGTGACCTCTCCCATAAAGAGGGCTAGAATAGCGAAGAGGCAAAGAATTGTGGAAGCCTTTAGGCAATCCAAAAACAAGCCGGAGTGGATGATCCTCACCAGAATTCCGATACTTCCACCAGACTTAAGGCCTCTGGTACCTCTTGACGGTGGCAGATTTGCTACATCTGATTTAAATGATCTATACAGGAGGGTCATAAATCGGAACAATCGTCTGAAGAAACTACTTGAGCTCGGAGCCCCAGATATCATTGTGAGAAACGAGAAAAGGATGCTCCAGGAGTCGGTGGATGCATTATTTGAGAACGGTCGCCGCGGGAGGCCTGTTCTCGGTCATAACCATCGTCCTCTAAAGAGCCTAAGTGACATCATTAAGGGGAAACAGGGGAGGTTTAGGCAAAATTTACTCGGGAAGAGAGTCGATTATTCTGGTCGTTCAGTGATTACGGTCGGACCGGAGCTAAAGCTCCATCAATGTGGCCTTCCCAAGCAGATGGCCTTAGAGCTTTTCAGACCATTTATCTATCAGAAACTCGAAAAATGGGCAGCTGCATCGACTATCAAGATTTCAAAGAAATTAGTTGAGCAGGAGGCACCCATCGTGTGGGATGCCTTGGATGAAGTCATTAAAGAGCATCCTATTTTGCTAAACCGCGCGCCCACGCTTCACAGATTGAGCATTCAGGCATTTGAACCCATTCTAATTGAGGATCTCGCTATACAGATTCATCCACTGGTATGTCCTGCGTATAATGCTGATTTTGACGGAGACCAGATGGCTGTCCACGTACCACTTTCTATTGAGGCGCAGACCGAATGTAGGACACTCGTAATGTCCACGAATAACATCCTGTCCCCTGCGCATGGAAAACCGATAATACTTCCTACCCAAGATATAGTTCTTGGTGTTTATTATATGACTAGAGAAATGGTGAATGACAAAGGCGAGGGCAAAATGTTCTCTAGTATTGAAGAGGTCAGGATGGCCTATGACTCGGGCGAGATAGGGCTTCACGCAAGGGTAAAGGTCCGGATCGATGAGACAATGCATGATACGACTGTAGGAAGAGTGCTTCTCTATGAGATAATGCCCAGGGTAATACCGTTTGATCTAGTGAATAAGGTTATGACAAAACGCGCTATCGAGGAATTGATCGACGGATGTTTTAGGGTTGCAGGAGGTAAGAGCACCGTGCTTCTTGCTGACCGGCTGCGTACATTAGGCTTTCAGTATTCTACCAAAGCCGGTATCTCAATCTCGATAGATGATATGAAGATACCTATTAAGAAGAAGATGCTTCTAGATAAGGCTTATGAAGAGGTTGTCAAGGTGCAAAATCAGTACTCGCAGGGGTTAATAACGGATGGCGAGAGATATAACAAGGTAATAGATATCTGGGCCAAGACTAGCGACGAGGTCGCGCAAGAGATGATGGATGAACTATCTCTCGATGTTTTAAAGGACGGGAAAGACAAGGATAGAAGGGTCCCAAGTTACAATCCTATATACATGATGATAGATTCAGGCGCAAGGGGAAGTCAAACCCAGGTTCGTCAGCTGGCTGGAATGAGGGGACTGATGGCGAAGCCTTCGGGTGAAATAATCGAAACGCCAATCACATCAAATTTTAGGGAAGGATTGACGGTACTTCAATACTTCATTTCAACGCATGGAGCAAGGAAGGGTCTTGCCGACACGGCTCTCAAGACTGCAAATGCCGGTTACCTTACGAGGAGGCTAATTGATGCCGCACAAGAAGTAATGGTTACCGAATACGATTGCGAGACAAATGAAGGAATCACTGTTGGAGATCTAATTGAGGGTGGTGAGATTATTGATAGAGTAAGCGAAAGGATTTTGGGCCGTGTTGCAGTTGAAGATATTAAGGATCCACTGACCGGTGAAGTTATTGTTAGAAGTAATGATGAGATAGATGAGCATGTGGCTAAGAGGATAGACGAGACTGGGAGCATAACTGAGGTGAAGATTAGATCGGTTTTAACCTGCGAGTCTCGGCATGGCGTTTGCATCCTATGTTACGGAAGGAATCTTTCTGCGGGTAAGCTCGTGAACATAGGGGAAGCTGTAGGTATCGTGGCCGCACAATCAATTGGAGAGCCGGGAACGCAGCTTACAATGAGAACGTTTCATATAGGAGGAGCTGCCAGCCAGAGGGCAGCCGAGAGTACACTCGACAGTCAACACGAGGGAACCGTCAAGCTGTATGGAGTGCGTACTGTCAGGAATAAGGAAGACAGGCTAGTCGTAATAAATCGGACTGGGATTTTAGCCATAGTTGATGAAAAGGGTTATGAGCGTGAAAGATATCCGTTAGTTTTGGGTGCACGGTTGGGTGTTGATGAGGGAAAAAAGGTGAAAGAGGGAGCACTCTTAGCGGAATGGGATCCATACACTACTCCGTTTATCTCTGAGATTACTGGTAAGGTGAGTTACCAGGACTTAGAGCAGGGGATCAGTCTAAAAGAGCAGGTCGACGAAGTTACGGGTATATATAAGAAGGTTGTAATTGAATCAAAAAGTCCTGACTTGCATCCTGCCCTGGTTGTGACTGATGGCGGTGGGAAACAGGTTCAATATTCGGTCCCGATAGGAGCTATTATTGAAAAAAATGAGGGAGAACTTATTTACGCTGGAGATATCGTCGCGAAGATTCCTAGGGCCACGGCAAAGACAAAGGACATAACTGGCGGGCTTCCTAGAGTCGCGGAACTTTTCGAGGCAAGGATTCCTAAGGACCCGGCGGTCGTCAGTGAAATAGATGGAATTGTATCTTACGGGAAGGACCTCAAAGGTAAGCGAAGATTAGTTGTAACACCTGATATCGGGGAAGCTAAGGAGTACCTTGTCCCTCGGGGAAAACATGTACTCGTTAGAGATGGCGAAAGGGTTTCCTCGGGAGATCAAGTTGTGGATGGTGCGATAAATCCACATGATATTCTCAGAATCCGTGGAGAAAAGGCGCTTGCCAGGTACCTCGTAGATGAAATCCAAGAGGTATATAGATTGCAGGGCGTAAAGATAAATGATAAACATATTGAAGCTATTGTAAGACAGATGCTCAAGAGGGTAAGGATTAAAGATCCGGGCGACACATCTTTTCTTATGGGTGAGGCGGTGTCAAAACAGGAGTTCTTTGAGGAAAACGAACGAGTAATTTCTCAGGATGGAAGACCAGCCTCGGCTGAGCCGCTTCTATTAGGTATAACGAGGGCTTCGCTCAGCACGAGTAGCTGGCTTTCCGCAGCGTCATTTCAGGAGACGACTAGGGTTCTCACAGAAGCTGCTTGCGAGGGAAAGGAGGATCAATTACGGGGACTCAAGGAAAATGTGATTATGGGAAGATTGATTCCCGCAGGCACGGGTCTTCCAATGTACAGATATATCGATGTCGAGGTGCCAGTCCCTGAAATTCCTGTGCCAGTCCCGGTTGAAGAAGAAGTTACCTGATTATGCTTAACTGATATTTAGGATTAGAGTAGCAGTTTCAAAGGCTCAAGAACCTCGTAGTCCTGTAATATCAACCGCTGTTTCTTTTTCATCATGAATCAAAAGACCAGGTTGATTCTCGAAAAAACCTATAATCCTAGGATCGTTGAGGAGAAGTGGTACAGTTTCTGGACAGAAAGGGGTTATTTTACAGCATCCACAAAGTCTAAAAAAAAACCTTTCACTATTGTTATCCCACCCCCTAATATTACGGGCTCACTGCATATCGGTCATGCCCTAAACAACACACTTCAGGACATTTTAGTACGTTACAAGAGAATGAAGGGGTATGAAGCTCTCTGGGTGCCCGGAACGGATCATGCCGGAATAGCAACCCAAACAGTTGTAGAAAGAGAGCTAATGAAGGATGGGATAAAGCGGAGCGATATAGATCGTGAAGCGTTTGTAGATAAGGTTTGGAGGTGGAGAGGACGATACGGGAAGAGGATAGTCCAACAATTAAAGAGGCTAGGGGCTTCTTGCGACTGGTCAAGAGAAAGGTTTACGATGGACGAGGGGTTTTCACTCGCAGTCAGAGAGGCGTTTGTTAGGCTTTACGATGAGGGCCTAATTTACAGGGGTCATTATCTTGTGAACTGGTGTCCGAGATGTGAGACCGCTCTTTCTGATTTAGAGGTTATAAGAGAGAATACAAATGGGAAGCTTTATTATCTCAAATACCCGTTAGTAATCGATGACAAAAGCAGAAAGGAAGGGGGCTATATAGTTGTAGCTACGACAAGACCGGAAACGATGATGGGTGACACAGCCGTCGCGGTCAATCCAAGGGACGATAGGTATAAGGGGACGGTAGGGGAAAAGGTAATGTTGCCTGTCGTGAATCGTTTAATCCCCGTGATTGCTGATGAGGATGTTGATATTGAAATGGGCACCGGGGCCCTGAAAATAACTCCCGCTCATGATTTCGCAGATTTCGAAATTGGGAACAAGCACAACCTTCCGAGGATACAGGTTATCGACTTTAGGGGTGTTATGAATGAAAACGCTGGGAAATATAGAGGCCTAGATAGATTTGATTGCAGGACACGCATAGTAGAAGATTTTGAGAAAGATGGTTTGCTTGAGAAGGTTGAGGATTATGTAATCCAGCTGGGAAAATGCTACAGGTGTGGAACTGTGGTTGAGCCTATGCTATCCCTCCAGTGGTTTGTCAGGACAAAATCACTGGCAGAGCCAGCACTGGCCGCGGTTGAAGAAGGGAGGACAAAAATCATTCCGGAGGGTTGGAATAACACATATTTTGAATGGATGCGAAATATCAGAGACTGGTGCATATCAAGGCAGATTTGGTGGGGTCACAGAATCCCTGCCTGGTTCTGCAAGCGCTGTGATGAGATAACGGTGTCGGTGGAGGAACCGGCGCAGTGCGGTAGTTGTGGATCAGCAGAATTAAGACAAGAGGAAGATGTACTCGATACATGGTTCAGTTCTGGCCTCTGGCCCTTTGCGGTTTTGGGCTGGCCGCAGCAAACGGATGAGCTTCAGATCTTTTATCCCACAACTGTACTTGTGACGAGTTTTGATATTCTTTTCTTCTGGGTTGCCAGGATGATGATGATGGGGATCAGGTTTATGGGCGACGTTCCATTCAGGGATGTTTATATCCACGCCCTTGTTAGGGATGAAAAGGGTGAGAAGATGAGCAAGACAAGGGGGAATGTGATTGATCCTTTGGAAATAATGGACGACTTCGGTGCTGATGCGCTAAGGTTCAGTCTAACTGCACTGGCTTCCCAGGGTCGCGACATAAGGCTATCGCTACCTGTTATAGAGGGCTACAGAAACTTTATGAACAAAATATGGAATGCCTCTAGATTTGTCCTTATGAATTTGGGTCATGTAGAGACGAACCGTAGGTCAGTTTCTGAATATAATATGGATTTATCAATTCCCGATAGATGGATAATTAGGAAATTGAACATGACGCTAGAGGAAATAGAAGATTCTTTTGATAACTATGAATTTGATAAGGCCGCGCGGATTATTTATCAGTTTGTGTGGGGTGATTTTTGCGACTGGTATATTGAAATAGTTAAACCGGCGCTGTACGGAAATAATAAAGATGCGAAAAGAAGAGTACAGTTGATCCTTGTCAATGTTTTATCAACTGCTTTACAAGTTCTGAGCCCCATCGCACCTTTTATAACAGAGGAGATTTATGAAAAATTACGGGAATTCGGATTTATTCTCCAGACACCTGAAGGAAATGATGCTGAGAGCATAGCAATCAGTTCATACCCGAGTTTCAACCGCGATTATATTTATGAAGAGGAATATAGAGAAATAGAGTTTGTAAAGGAAGTGATAGTTGCTATACGGAATTTAAGAGCGGTGGTGGGATTGCACCCTACGGATAAGGTAAAGGTATTCTTGCGTCCGGACAATGAAAAGATTCTTGAAAGGGTAAGACGTAATAATGAGATAATAATTAAACTTGCGGGAGCCTCGTCGCTCGAGTTTTCAAAGAACGGAAAGCCAAAGAAATCTGTCGCTCAGGTCATAGATGGGATGGAGGTACTACTTCCGGTTGAGGGATTGATAAATATTGAGAAAGAGATTGGAAGAATAATGAGGGAAATAGACAAGGTTAAAAGGGATATCGACACTTCTAGGAATAAGCTCTCAAACTTTAACTTCCTCGATCGTGCTCCGGAGGAGGTCGTTGAGAAAGAGAGGGAGAAATTTGAGGAGCTTTCACTCAAAAAAAAGAAAATGGAAGATGTGCTCAAGAAATTGAGCGAAATAGGATAAACGCGGTCTTTTCTAATACGTTTGTTTAATTAGGAAATTACCTGTAGCGTGCTGCGCGGACAGAATCCCAAAAGAGGCCACTTTGCTTATGTTAATCTTACTCTTTAGCTTCTTTGTCTTGATACTGAATAGATCCTGACTTTCGTCAGGACATGGTTCAGCACAGGTACAAAGAAGCAATCCTTCGACCTTGCTCAGGACAAGGCCTCCCCTTGTTATCATTCCCTGATTCCTTAATAGGGAATCCATGCTTTTACCTCCGGATCCCCAATTACTGATTTCGGTGATGACATAACGACAAGAAAATTTAATCCAACCGCAACCCGGTCATCCTGAATTTATTTCAGGGTCTGATGAAACGAGAGATGCTGAAACAAGTTAAGCATGACTGACTATGTCATTCATCCTCTTTAGGCCATTTTTGGAATGCCATTTAAGCTCTTTTCATTCCGGAGGGGACCAATCAAAATAAGTCTATTCAAGAAATTCTGAGAATTTGGTTCATGAAAGATCTAACATCTGAAATTACAATCGGCTGAAAGGTCTGAAGTAATCTTCTTTTTTAACGCCACAAGTCCGTGCGTGTCATGAAGCACAGGAACGACGTATGTTTTTTCGTGAGTGTATTTGTAGGAGTACCAACGGGAGGGGTGGTCGCAAGTGTTTTTGCACGTCTTAATATCCGAGGTTGGTTACCGGTCGAATAGATGGAACTGTCTGAGTGGTCTTTTGAATTCTGTGATTGGTACACGATAGTTCCCTGTGAAGCACGCATTACAGAAGCTCTCCTTATTGTCAAGTGATTTATAGCTGGATACTGCCTTCATAACACCATCGAGACTTAGATATCCAAGAGTATCGGAAGTTATATATTTATTTATCTCTTCGACATCAAGAGAGTTCGCAATGAGCTCCTCTTTTGTAGGGGTGTCTATGCCATAGTAGCAGGAGAATTTCATAGGGGGTGAGCTTATCCTCATATGAATCTCTTTAGCGCCTGCAGCACGAATCATCTTTACTATTTTTCTGCTTGTAGTGCCTCTGACAATTGAGTCATCCACTATCACAACTCTTTTGCCACGAAGTACCTCCTTGATCGCATTTAGCTTTAGCTTGACCCCGAAATTTCGTATTGATTTTTGCGGTTCAATAAATGTCCTGCCCACATAATGGTTTCTCAGTAGTCCGAGTTCGAGAGGGAGACCCGATTCTTCAGCATAGCCTATCGCCGCAGGAACACCGGAGTCGGGGACAGCAGTCACGATGTCTGCGTCGGATGGCTGTTCTCTCGCCAATTGTTTCCCCAGCTCTTTTCTCACCTGATACACGTTCCTATCAAAGACCTGGCTATCCGGTCTCGCGAAGTATATAAATTCGAAAACGCAGTGAGCGTGTCTGACCTTTTTGAAGGGTTTAAATGATTCTAGTCCTTTTCTACTGACAACCAAGATCTCGCCGGGCTCAACCTCTCTGGTGAACTCGGCTTCTATCAAGTCAAAAGCGCATGTCTCAGAGGCTATAACCGCGGCATCATGTAGCTTTCCCAAGACAAGTGGTCGAAAACCGTATGGATCTCGAGCGGCAACCAGATACTCCGGTGTGAGGAATAAAAGAGAATAAGCTCCCTTACATTTCATCAATGACTCGATAATGCTTCTTACTAAATTCTCCTCTTTGGATCGGGCAATCAGATGGACTATTACCTCGGTATCAGTTGTAGATTGAAAGATAGCACCATCCCTTTCCAGTTCCTCTCTTAAAGTTCTCGCATTCGTAAGGTTGCCATTATGCGCAATAGCGAGGTGTCCTCTGGAATAGGTGATGACTATGGGCTGTGAATTCTTACTATGACTTGATCCCGTGGTAGAGTATCTCACGTGACCTATTGCATTTCTCCCCGGAAGCCTGTCAATCGTCTGTTCAGTAAAGATCTCGGATACGAGACCCATTTCCCTGTGTGAGTATAGGTTTTGACCGTCTGAGGTTGTTATACCGGCGCTTTCCTGACCACGGTGTTGTAGGGCGTGAAGACCAAGATATGTGAGGTTTGCTGCCTCGGGATGGCCAAATATTCCAAATACACCACACTCTTCTTTGAGCTCATGCATAGCTTTTGAATAAATTCTCAAGTCCGGTATTCCAAACTCTATGGGCATCCAGTATATAAATGTCCAGAAGCCCATCAATTAAGAACCTATCTCCTCGAACCTCTCCTATTAACTCCATCGGAACGCTGTAAGTTTGGCATATGCTCTCCAAATGAGGCAAATCCGTTCCATCTAAGGATACCAACGCCCTTGATTGGGATTCTGAAAAAAGTATTGCATCCTCTCTCATATGGTGATTGTTATCTATTTTGATGTTTGCTCCAATAGGTCCAGATGGGGTAAAGCAGGATTCAGCAAGAGCTATTGCCAAGCCCCCTTCCGAAAGATCGTGTGAAGACTTTATTATACCGTTTTTAGATGCTTCAAGCAAAGTTCTGATGAGATTAGATTCTGCCTCTAGATCTACTTCGGGCGGACGACCACAGACAATTCCATGGATCTGACTCAGGTACTGAGTACCCCCTAATTCTTCCCTGGTTTTCCCGAGGACTACTATGATATCCCCCTCATTCTTAAACCACTGTGTAAGGTGGTTTTCCGCATCTTCAATGAGTCCTACCATTGCGACGGATGGAGTTGGATAAATTGCCTTCGCCCCGGTTTCGTTGTAAAAGCTTACATTCCCGCTCACAATTGGAGTACCGAGAAAATTGGCGGCTTCTGCTAGCCCCTCAACTGATTTAACGAATTGCCACATAATTTCAGGATTTTCCGGACTTCCGAAGTTAAGACAATCTGTGATAGCTAGAGGTGTTGCCCCTGAACAGGCGAGATTTCTTGCGCTTTCCGCGACTGCTATAATCGCCCCGATGTAAGGGTCAAGATAACAATACCTTGAGTTGCAGTTAGCGGTGAGTGCTATGGCCTTCTTTGTCCCTTTGATTCTTATTAATGCCGAATCGGAGCCAGGGGGGGTGATTGTATTAGTTCTCACCATGTGGTCGTATTGTTCAAAGATCCATTTCTTATTCGAAAGAGTAGGGGATGAAAGAAGCGTCAAAACAACAGATCCTAAATCTTCTGGTATTGGAATTGATGATAGTTTTAACTTTACCGAGTCCTTCATGTAATCCGGCTTTTTAAAAGGCCTTGAATATACTGGCGCTTCCATTGTGATTAAGCCGATCGGAATGTCTGCAACGATACCTTCATTTCCGACTATCTCCAGCCTCTTATTACCTGTAACTTCTCCAATCACACTGAAATCAAGACCCCACTTTTTGAATATCGCTTCGGCAATATTTTCCTTACCTTTTTCTGTGACGATCAGCATTCTCTCTTGAGACTCCGATAGCATGACCTCATAGGGAGTCATCTTCTCTTCCCTTTTTGGTATTTTTTGAATGAATATTTTGATCCCTGTGCCCGCGCGGCTTGCCATTTCAGTTGAAGAAGATGTTAATCCGGCAGCTCCCATATCCTGAATTCCTATCACAATACCAGTCTTAAAGAGTTCAAGACAAGCTTCCAACAGTAGCTTTTCCGTAAATGGGTCGCCCACCTGTACCGTAGGCCTCTTTTCCTCTGCTTCTTTAGTAAATGTTTCTGAAGCCATGACTGCTCCATGAATTCCGTCCCTACCTGTCTTTGAACCGACATAAATAACTGGGTTTCCAACTCCCTTTGCGGTGCCCGTGAATATTTTATCCTTTTTTGTGATCCCAACTGCAAAGACGTTTACAATGGGGTTTCCGTTGTAGCATTCGTCAAAATAAACCTCTCCACCCACAGTTGGAATACCAATGCAATTTCCATAACCGGCGATACCGGAGACCACACCCTCTAGTAGATATCTCGTCTTTTGAAGTTTTGGATCACCGAATCTGAGTGAATCAAGAAGTGCAATTGGTCTCGCACCCATAGTAAAAATATCCCTCAGAATACCTCCGACACCGGTGGCTGCACCCTGGTAGGGTTCTATATACGAGGGATGGTTATGGCTCTCCATCTTAAAAACAACGCAAAGATCATCACCGATGTCAACAATGCCCGCATTTTCTCCCGGCCCCTGAATTACCCTTTCGCCCTTAGTTGGTAATTTCTTTAGATGCACCTTAGAGCTTTTATATGAACAGTGCTCAGACCACATTGCTGCCAATATTCCGATTTCTGTTACGTTTGGTTCCCGTCCAAGCGTGCGAACAATCTTATCGTATTCGCTTCTGTTTAGCCCGTGATCGAGGGCGGCTTTAAGATTCTTCTTGAGCGACATTTACCTTGATAATTATACCTGTTAAAAATCGGATTCTTTTTTTTCAAAATTTCCTGTTCGCTCAACGGAGAAATCCCAAGTGGCAACCAATCTCCTGGAATAAAATAGATATAGTCTTGGAATTTCTTTTTTATTTCAACGAGGGATTACCTATTGAATTAGGTTTCAAAACATTCTATAATCCCAAATAGTCGTGCTAAATTGGGCGCATCGTAAAAAGAATAATGATTAAACCAAAAGCCCATTATTAAGAAGGAGGGTAACGCCATGATGAGCCTCATAAATTTAAGAAATGCTATTTCCCTTTTACTTTTAGTGCTAACTGTATTCTTCATCGGTGGCACAGGAGCTAAGTCTCAGCCACCTTTTAGCCCGCCCGGTCTTGATATAGCGATGGAGGTACAGGAGGCACACACACCAAGTTTAATGGCGAACCCAAGTGTAGTTGGTACTGCTGTTGGGCTGGATGCTCAGGGCGAACCGGTTATCCAGGTTTTCCTGAAAAATAATCGTGTCAAGGGTATTCCATTTGATCTCGAGGGTATACCGGTAGAAACTCTGGTAACTGGCGAGATTTTCGCCGTTAAGGGGCCGCCTGGTGGCGCTGCTAGCGGAAACAAATGCGACAGGGATGGAGATCGCTACTTAAAGAATAATGGCAGATGCGGCGGTAATGATTGTAATGATAATGATAGTTCAATAAATCCTGGAGCTACGGAGGTGTGCGGTGATGGTATAGACAACAACTGCGACGGTAGCGTTGATGAGGGGTGTTCGAGTCCCACGCCAACTCCTACTCCCACCCCGGCTCCAGCCGAGTCAGGTACCATCGATATTGGAGTCTCCACAGGTAATGAGCTCGAATGTTCCTCCGGAACAATTACGGCCAGGGTAAAAGACGGAATTGGTAATGTATACGCGATGAGCAATAACCACGTTTACGCTCTGGAAAATTCCGCTCCGATTGGAAGTGATGTAGGGCATCCCGGAAAGGCTGATAGTCTTCAGCTGTGTCTTTCTGCTTTAAGTAATGTAATCGGTCCACTTTTTGATTATGTGCCCATTATTTTTTCAACGGGTGCAAATAATACAGTCGATGCTGCAATTGCTACTACTTCTACAAGCATATTGAAAAAATCTACTCCGTCTGCCTGCTATGGTACGCCTAAATCTCAAACGGTGGTTGCGGCGGCTGGCATGAATGTGCAGAAATGTGGCCGGACAACGTCTTTAACAAAGGGTGTGATTACTGGCATTAACGCCACTGTAAATATAGGGTATGATTCCGGAACGGCAAGATTTGTGAATCAGATCGTTGTAGAGAGTAACACTGCTTTTATTAAACCTGGTGATTCCGGATCGCTCTTAGTAACCGATCCCGGTCGTAATCCCACGGGATTGCTTTATGCTGGCACACAAGATGGCAAGCTCGCCATTGCAAATGAGATCGATGATGTGCTTTCCGCCTTTAATGTTACTATTGATGGGGAATAGTCCAGATTGGTGGTTGTGAGTCAGATGTGTCGAAAGGTGAACTCTAGTTGACTTTAAGGAAATTCATTCTTCTGATTGTTATTGTTCAATGACTGAAGGGGTACACTCTCCTAATCTTTTTTTTTGATGAGTTTCTTTGTTTGTAGATTTAATATCCGTATTTTCATCACGTCGCTTGTCATTTGTTGCGGGATCACTACCTATGTAGCTTTAAAAGCCGGAGCAAATGACCGCAAAATGCCAACAGAGTCGATAGAAGAGGTACTAAGAGAACATACCGAAGAGTTAATGTCTATTCCCGGTGTGGCGGGGACTGCCCAGGGCCTTTGTAACAACAAGCCATGCATTAAGGTGTTTGTAATAGAAAGAACCAAAGAAATTGACCAGAGAATTCCAGATGAGCTTGATGGTTATCCTGTGGAAGTGGAGGAGACCGGAGAGTTTAAAGCACTTCCTGAAGAATAGAATTTACTGAGAATTAACATAGCTCAGATACTTAACCCAGTCATCAATATCACTTCTTTATTTGGACTAAATTCTAAGCTCAGGTACCATTCTAACCTTAATTATGGAAAAGAAGAGAATACTTGTAGCAATGAGCGGAGGAGTTGACAGTGCGACAACGGCCGCTTTATTAAAAGAAGAAGGACACGAGGTTGTTGGTGTAACGATGCAACTTTGGGACTACGGGGATGCCGACGGTGGTTGTTGTTCTGCGGACGATGTTAGGGACGCGAGAAGGGTAGCGGATCAAATCGGTATTCCTCATTATGTTGTTAACTACATGGAACTGTTTAAGAAATATATTGTTAACGATTTCGTCAGCAAATATGAATCTGGGCAGACCCCAATTCCGTGTGTTCTGTGTAATCAATTCATGAAGTTTAATTTTCTCTTAAAGAGGGCATTGGAGCTGGGTGCAGATTACCTTGCAACAGGCCATTATGCCCGGATTGAAGGGGATGAGAAAAATGGGACGTTTTATCTGGGAAAGGCGTTGGATGATGACAAAGACCAGTCGTATTTCCTTTTTACTCTGACACAAAAAGAACTGAGGCACCTAATCTTTCCATTGGGTTCCAAGAGAAAAGCTGAGGTTCGACAAATAGCTAGGCGCATGAACCTCAACGTGGCCAGTAAGCCTGAAAGTATGGGTATATGTTTTATTACCGGTGAAAAGTACAGGGATTTCCTTAATGATTATTTGAAAAGGGGCAAACAGCGGGGTCTGATTGTGGATGAAGGTGGAAATGAACTTGGAGAGCACAATGGGATTGCCTCATATACCGTTGGCCAGAGGCGGGGCCTCGGAATAGCAAAGGGGAAGCCTATGTATGTTACAAGGATCGAGGCGGAGGGAAATAAGGTATACGTTGGAGAGTCAAAAGATTTATTGAGTTCGGCCCTGGTTGCAGATAATGTAACTTGGGTGGGCGAGGTTCCAAGTGGTGTAGTCGATGTAAGGTCGAAAATACGTTACAGGCACCCAGCGAATGACTCCATTTTAAAGATTACATCAGGTGATAGGGTATTTGTCCAGTTTAAAGAGCCTCAGCGTGCCATTACACCGGGACAGGCAGTCGTTTTTTATAAGCACGAAAGAGTATTGGGTGGCGGGTGGATTAAGGAAGTGGGTAAATGAGATGCAAAAGGAATACTTAGCCGCGTTGCATCGTGGCCAATGTCCTGATGAGGTTATCCAGAGATGAAGAGAATTTCAGTGGTAACTCTAGGTTGTAAGGTTAATCAGTATGACACTGCAGCTATCCTGAATCGACTGCCGGAGAGCAGGTATAAGAGGGTTCCGTTCTCTGAAAATGCAGACGTATATGTAATTGATACGTGTACTGTAACACACAAGGCAGACTCGGAGGCAAGGAATTACATTTATCGCGCCAGGAGGGCAAATCCAGATGGTGTTGTAGTTGTAACGGGTTGTTATTCACAGGTATCGTCGGACGAGATTAGGAATGTTAAAGGGGTCGATTATATTGTAGGCAACTCACATAAGTTTTCTTCTCTCCTTAAGGTTATCCGGCTCGGTAAGAAGCAAGCCGAACCCTATGTCTTCGTGTCGGATTTTCGGAAAGAGAAACATAGACAATTTGAATCTCCCGACATAAGGTATTTCCCGGACCGAACGAGGGCTTTTCTGAAAATTCAGGATGGTTGCAATTACAGGTGCTCTTTTTGTGTTATACCATTTGCGCGGGGCAGATCCAGAAGCCTGGGCGTTGCCGAGGTATTGGAACGGATGAAGACGCTTGCCGATGAGGGTTACAAGGAAATTGTACTTACCGGTATCCATCTTGCCAGTTATGGAAGGGATATCGAATCGAATCTCCTGGAATTGCTGCGAGAAATCGAGAGATCTAAGGTCTTGAAATGGGTAAGGCTCAGCTCGCTTGACCCCGCGGATATCTCTCGTGAGCTGATCGAGTTCGTTGCATCTTCCGAGACGATATGCCCGAGTTTTCACGTGGCGCTTCAGAGCGGAGATCGCGAGGAACTGAGGAGAATGAGAAGGAGATACAGCCCTGACGAATTCAAATATGTTACTGAACTTATACGTGAGAAGCTTCCGGATGCAGCAATCGGTACAGACGTTATGGTGGGATTCCCTGGTGAAACCGACCGTGAATTCGGGAATACCTTCGAATTGTTGCGCGAATCACCATTAACTTATTTTCATGTCTTTCCCTATTCGGACAGAAAGGGGACGGCAGCTTGCAAGATGTCAAACAAGGTGCCTGTAGAGATAAAAAAGATAAGGAGCAGGACTCTGCGGGACCTTGGTACAAAGAAGAAGCATAAATTCTACCGGGGTTTTATCGGTAAAAGGATGCCTGTGATAGTGGAGAGGGGAGCCAGAGGGACTTCGCGAAATTACATGACTGTTGTGATTCCGAATATGAATTTGGAGATCGGTCATGAGGTTGAAGTTGAGATTAAGGATGTAAATCATGGGCACGCCATAGGTTTACTGCGATCACATTAGTCCAATCCATATTTTTTAACCACCGATGTCTTAAATGAATCCAATTCTAAAGCGCTTATTTCATTTTATAATGATTCTTCCACTTCATACCGCATGTTATGCTGGGAATACATCTGGCCTAATAACGAAGGATGAAATCTGGAATGATCCCCAGAGGACTCTTAAGATCTGGGTACTCTCTGATATTCAACCTAGGAACAACGAAGATAGAGAAGCGTTCAAGGATGCTATCACAGACGTCAACAAAAATATTCCTGGTATAGAAATGGCTATTGTCGCCGGTGATATTGCCAATAGAGCTAAACCTGAAACATATGATTGGTACCTGTCAACCAGGAAGCTTTCATACATAAAGAATTGGAATGAGATTGCTGGTAACCATGATTTGAAGACAGATTTGGGAAAACTCTTTCGAGCAGAAATTAATCAAAACTTTAACTATTCTTTAACGAAGGGGAATATTCTGTTTATATTCATGTCTGACGAGGAGAGGGGAAAACCTACCGAAATATCCGATGAAACGTTTAATTGGTGGAAAGCCAAAGTTGTCAGCAATCAGGATAAGATCATTGTGGTGGTAACTCATGCACCTCTCGATGGAAGTGGGATTCCTTTTTCCAGATTTAGGGATAGACAAATAATTGATTCAGGAAGATTTACTGAGGTGCTAAAAAAATATAAAGTGGACCTGTGGCTGTCCGGCCATCTCCATTTACCCCATTATCTAGCAAATGTAGTGCAAAAAGAAGAGTACAATGGAACAATATTTGTTAGCATATCATCGATCAGGCCCGAGTTCTTAAATATTAAGAATCCTGAGTCGAGAGTGATGACTTTTTTGTGCGGTTGGGATTATGCACTCATACAGGCTAGAGACCACGACAAAAGACAATTCGACGAAAATCTGAGTTCTGTGTATCAACTGTCGAAAAAGTACAGATGTGAAAAATAGCCTGCAGCACCTTAAATAAGCTTTCTTTTCCTTTTCAAGTAATCAACGAGGAGGAACTTTCCCAACCGGGTGGGAGTCGTGAAAAATGCCCTTCCCCTATTTATCCGAGTCATATCTTCTACAAATCTTCTTAGAGAGGCGCTATCGTCAAGCATGAATGTATTGATCGTGATTCCCCGCCTTGTTAGGTTTTTAACCTCTTTCAGTGTTTCAAAAGTCGCTCTTGGGCTGAGCCCTCCAAAAAACATAGGTAGCTCAACTTGCAGGTACCCGTCCAAGAAGTAGGCCGTTGGCTGGCCATCGGTAATGAGGATTATTTGCCTGTTTGGTGTTCTATGTTTTTGTATAAGCCTAGAAGCGAGTTTTAAGGCTTCCTGTATATTGGTAAAAGGGTCATTCGAATCCCAGGTTGTTTTTACGAGCTGGTCAGTGGAGAGGACCCTGGCTCTTGTCGAAAAGCCGACTATATAAAAATTATCCCTCGGGTATCGTGTCCTTATGAGATTATCGAGTGCCAGCGCCACGCGTTTTGCCGCCGGAAACCTTCCCTGAAAGCTCATTGACCAGCTCAGGTCCAGGAGAACCGCAGTCGTTGATTGCGTGTGATACTCCATGTCGTAGATTTTAAAATCTTCTGGCTCTATCTTTATGGTATTTCCACTCACTCGGCGAAGGAGAGAATTTTTAAGTGTGCCAACGACATTCAGGTTAAATGGATCGCCAAACTCATACTCCTTTGAGTTTTCGGGCTTCACCGCACCGAAACCTTGTTCTGTGGTCTCATGGCCACCAAATTGATGTTTGTTCATCGATGAGAAGATATCCCTCAGCGCTCTTTCTCCTATTTTTCTGATCCCTTTTGGAGTTAGCTCTATCGTTTTTACAGATTTTCTTATCAGACCTGAATTTTCCAAATATGGTTTAAGGTTTTTGAGGAAAATAAAAGAATTGTATCCTTGCTCGCTTAAGATTCCCCTTAGGTCCTCAAGATTTATCTTGTCAAAAGAACCTGATATGAGGTTGTGTTCAATTGTTTCAATTTCCTCAAATTTTCCTATTAGCTCCAGGGTCTCATCAAAGCCGATAGAGCGTTCTCCACGAAATTTGTCGCCATATCTATTGATGAAACTCTCTACTTGCACAATTTTATCTAATTTTTTCTTCAATTCTTCGAAGCTGCTCTTGGCGTCGGGACTGAGAAAATCATAGTTTGAAAGAGCTCCCACCGCTAAACTAATTTTCTTTGGAAGATTTTCGAGGAAATTCTCCCTGTTTTTATATTCGTAAGAGTTGCTAGGTAGTTTCTTCCTTATCGCGCTTAGCTCCGTATCTACGATTTTCAAAAGCTCCTGATGTATTTTTGATAGGGAATTATGAAGATTGTAATTGTTGAATTGAGCCTCTCTGAAATTGGAGAATTCAGAGCGGAGATCATCAATTCCCATTACACGTATGTTTGATCCACGTATACCTTGTTTAAGCATCCACTCAAATGCTTCCTCGGGCGACCAACCCTCCATTAGAAAATTTGCAAATTCTTGCAACAGATCCTGAGAGTGGAAATTAAACTCTTTCTTAAGACCGTCCCATTTCAAATACCTGTAGGTCGTATTCATCTATATATAATTTTTCCCTGGACAATCTCCTTGTTTAGCTTATTGCTTAGATGAAGTCCCTCAAGGATTAGCTCGATGGCTGAAGCTATTTCTGCTGAGGATCCGTCGATCTCAAGCCTGCTGATGCATTTCTCCAAGCCTTTTATTTCTTTAAGCCCGACGAGATATTCGTCTGAAGGCATTGTATTAGCCACTTCTACATACCCGTGCTCAAAGCTTTCAAGCAATTCGGGAAATATGTTATGCGTGGGGAAGTAAGAATCGAATACGTTCTTAATTGCACGTTTGATGAGATTATCTATTACATTGACTTCGGATGTATCCTCGCCCAAGTATTCTAATTCAATTTTTCCGGCAGTAGAGGGAATCAGAGCTGGTAAATCTGTAATTCGCGGCGCAACCTCTCTCTCTCCGATGTTAATTGCCCTTTTCTCTGCGTTTGCAATTATCGTTTCGTAATTGGCGATTGTAGTTCTTACGCTCACACCCGAGCGTTGATTTATTTCGTGTGATGCCCTAGCTTGGAAAGTAATTTCAGCGATTATATTCTTTATAAATTTGGGAACCTTCACACAATAACCATCCCGTGGCAATATTCGTGCTTCCTGCTTCATAATCTTAATTTCATCTTCAATAGTTGCTGGATAATGAGTTCTTATCTGTGCTTGAAAACGATCTTTAAGTGGAGTAATGATTCTTCCTCTATTAGTGTAATCCTCGGGATTAGCGGTAGCTACTATGCAGATATCAAGGGGAAGGCGTATTTTATATCCTTTAATTTGGATGTCTTTCTCTTCCATTATATTGAACAGACCAACCTGAACTTTCTCGACGAGGTCTGGCAACTCGTTTATCGCGAATATTCCCCTATTACTTCTGGGAATGAGGCCGAAGTGGATTGTGAGTTCATCAGAGAGGTATCTTCCTTCTGCAACTTTTATTGGATCAACTTCTCCTATGAGATCTGCAATGGAGACATCCGGTGTGGCCAGTTTCTCTCCGTATCTATCCTCGCGTTTTATCCAGGAGATTTCTGTATCGTTTCCTAAACTATTTACTATATCCCTAAGTTTTGATGCCGGAGCATAAGGATTATCATTTATCTCACTACCTTTGACGATTGGCACCTCCTCGTCAAGAAGATTTATCAGACTCCTGATCAATCTTGTTTTTGCTTGACCTCTTTCACCTATGATCATTATGTCATGACCTGCTAGTATGGCGTTTTCCAGTTGAGGAATGACGCTTTCTTCATATCCGATTATGTTGGGGAAAATTTGTTCTCTTCTTTTAAGCTTACTTATTAAATTCTTCCTCATTTCCTCTTTTACAGACAAAACTTTGTACTCGGTTGACCTCAGCTCACCAATGGTACTCGGCTTTTGATGCATATACTATTTTCCTCCTTATTCTTCACAAAACAAGAATCGTTGTAATTCTAGCTGGAGATTGAAGTTATTGAAATGAAAATATAATGTCAGTAGATTGTGGAATTTTAGTGTTTTTTTCAAATTTATATTTTTTGTTATAATAACTATAGACATTCCTAATTAACTTATCCAAATAATTATCATTATATGAAGCCTTTCTTCAAATTACAAATAAATGACTCCCTATTCCTTTTTTCGTGAATAGAAAATTGTGCAGAAACAAGTAAAGTATTTCGATTTACGCTTGAAGAATATGGGTAAAAATGAAAGGACTTTATATCGGGAGAAAGACTGTGGGAGCAGGATTCCTCAGATCCATAATCAACTTTGTTAAAGACACCGAACGTAGGGTCGCTAAATTCACTGACTCGACAGATTATGAGCTTATCGAGCTTTTCGTAAAGGATAATGATCAGGACGCATTTGAAGAGATATTTAATCGATATGTGGATAAGATCTACGGAATTTCATTACGGATAACTCGTAATCCAGCCAGAGCGGAAGAGGTTCTCCAGGAGGTATTTCTCACTCTAATAACAAAGGCGGACACGTTTCGCGGAGAAGCAAAGTTCTCAAGCTGGCTCTATAGGGTCACCGTAAATACCAGCTTTATGCATCTAAGAGCGGAAAAGAAGTATGAAAGTACACTAAGTTTAGAGAATTATGTTCCCTATGACGAAAAAGGGACATTGATGGGGAGGATTAAAGCAAAGGATTGGAGCAGCAGGCCCGATATATTAATTTTTAGAAAAGAAGGTATTGAATTAATTGAGAAGGCAGTTAACGAGCTTCCTGAGTCCTATAGGGTCGTTTTCCATCTAAGAGATGTGGAGGGATTGTCGAACGAGGAGATTTCAAATATACTTGATTTGACCATTCCTGCCGTGAAATCTAGACTGCACAGGGCAAGGCTGTTCTTAAGAGATAGGCTTTCGGATTATTTCGATGAATGGGTAGGTTAAAATAATGTTGTGTAAGGATATAGTTGAAAACATAATGGGATACATAGAAGCCGAGTTAGACTATGAGACTCTGGTTGAGTTGGAGAAGCATCTGGATATGTGTCCCGAGTGTATGGCTTTTGTAAGAACATATAAGAAGATGCTTAGCCTGACGGGTAAACTCAGAGAGGAATCATTTGTTACACCGGATGTGCGGTCAAGACTGAAGGAGTTGTTATTGTCCAAGATAAAGTCCCAGTAAGCGGATGTGACCTTGTTTGGTTATTTAGTGAAAAATTTGATCAGTACCACGCCTAGACTTCTAGATATTTAACAAGCATCATCACTTGTCCAGATCCTTTAATTCCCTGTCGACCATCTTAAGATATTCTTTATCTTCTTTGGTATCCTGTACCTTTCTATTATTTGTTTCTTCCCCCGCGGTGGCTTTTGATCTGTGCAAAAACAACCCTATGCCGATACCGCCCAAGACTACTGCTAATGCAGGTAATATCCACAATAGCAGATTCACTCCCTTTACCGGAGGATACCCGAGTATACTTTCTCCATATCTATTCACGAAATAATTGATTATTTCCTCTTTGCTCTCTCCTGCTTCTAACTTCTCTCTTATTATTGAACGCATGTCTTTTGCAAGCTCCGAGTTTGATTCAGCGACACTCTGTCCCTGGCAGACGGGGCACATTAATAGATAGGATATTTCACGAACCTCGTCATCTATGCTCTCAGAGAGCGAGACGGATTTTGATATGAGGGTGGTTAAAACAATAAGGGTAAATAAGATGAAAACCCGTTTTTTACTTATGTATTTAAGCATGTATATAAATTTAATTCTCTTTATGGGTTAGTCCGTCTGTGTCATGATTTAAAAGTGCTTTTCCCAGATAGAAGTCAATAATTTCCTCGTTAAGGGGACCTGTATATTTTTCAGTTATTTTCCCCGTAGGATCAATAAAGTAGGTTTCAGGGACCCCTGCAACCCCATAATCAACCCCAATTTGACCCTCAGGGTCTTTTCCATTTGGATAACCCCCTCCATATTTCTTAACGTATGATAGAGCATTAGTATCATCGTCCCAAATGTTAACACCGAGAAATGCCACTTGTTTATCCCTATATTTCATCCATGAGGACTCAAGCGCCGGGGCTTCATCCCTGCATGGTATGCACCATGATGCCCAGAAGTTCAGAAGAACGGCTTTACCTTTAAGGTCTGAAAGCTTTACAGTACTACCGTCGAAAAGCGCTAGTGCAAAATCTGGCGCCTCATTCCCAACGAGAGGCGATTTCTTAATGATGGTTCTATTCCCAAATATTGCATAACCCATAATGCTTAAAATGAGTATAATAGCAACGAAAATTGCTAATCGACTGAATATGCTCAGGAGCTTCATAGGTTATTCCTCATAGACTCTGTTAAGAATACCTTTTTGCCATAATTTCTATACTATCGATATATTACCAGCAAAAAAATGGTTGAAAAATTGCTTCTCATATCAAAAGGGAACGCAGGCACTCCCCCTTTTAATTCAGGAATTCTAGATCCTTCGGGCCCTTATGCCGACAAGTCTCCATAGACCATGCGTAAAATTAACTACTTTGTCAACCTTGAAGTTCGATATCTCAATTAGAGATTTGAGTTCATTAGATGAGTATATATTTACATGATGCCTGCTTAATAGTTTCATAAGGGTGTTGAATAACATAAAGTGAAAGGAGTCTCTGCACCAATCCATTAATATCAATACTCCGTTAGGTTTAAGAACCCGGTGAAAATTGGCGAGGACTTTATGGGGCTCAGCGTAATAATGAAAAGAGCTAACACAAAGGACTTTCGAAAAGTAGTTGTCATCAAATTCAAGGTGATGAACGTCCTGTTGGCTTATAATAACGTTCTCATTTTCCTTAAAACGAAGCTTCGCTTTATCAAGCATCTCCGTGGAAATGTCAGTTAGGTGGAACGTTCCCTTGTCCCCTGTTATATGAATTATCCTCTCGATGAGTAGTCCAGTACCTCCACTTGCATCTAATATAATGTCATCCGCTTTTGGTTCCAGTAATTCAATGGCGACTTCATGTGTTGCTCGAAGATATCCTTCCCATCTTTTGTCATAATAATGGGCGAGGGAATCGTATTTCTCTTTAACTCTCTTAGAACGCATTTTTGCTGAATATATTCTGACTGTAAAATATTAGACCTGAAAATGCTTGAGTTCGAAAAGAGACTCCGCCTCACCTCGGTCATTTCGAGTGTAACGAGAGATCTTTTCTTGACTGTTGCCGCGAGGAACGCTATCTAGAAGGGGACAAAGCAGCCTTACAGGCAGTCAAGCCTCCCTCTCGTTTCTATATGTTACCCGATGGAGCCTGTACCCCCAGGTCACACGATTACAGCCTTGGAGTGCATGATTTAGATGGCAACATTCGGGTACAAAAGTGATTGGGGATCCAACCCTTTCTGCCATTCCCGAAATCAGTAACCGGGAGTCCATAAAGACGTCATTGCGAGAAACTTGGTTTCGAAGCAATCTCCAATTCCGTCATTATTCAACGGTGATTGATCGGCCTTCCAAATATAGCGGCTTGTGCTGAACTCGTTTCAGTATTAAGGAAATCAGAAACGAAGACGTCGGGAAAAATCTGGAGTAGGGGTTGGTTCAGATTTTTAGGTGAGCTTCTCAAATTATCCTGTCTCCTGTCTCCTGTCTCCTAAGCATTTGTCAATTGTGAACGGGCTGTTGCGCAAATAGATTTTATTTTCGATAGATCGTTAGTCTAAAAATACATAATCAACTTTAACTTCGGCTTTTAAAGTGAGGATAAATTTTAATAAGAATCTCTCGCTATTTGCAATCGAACGTAATAATTTCTCATATATACTCTCTTTTACTTTAGATACTGTCCTTCTCGGACCATTCCCATATCTCATAAGTATCTGTATATTCTGAATTGCTGCAGTGAGGTACTCCTGTATTCTCACCCTCCATAACCGCCTCCACCTAGCCCTCCCAAACCCATATCTCACAGACCTTGCAAACGACCTCTCCATCAAATGCTGCCTCGTGTTTATATCTTTCTTAGATAATGTGGATTTTGCTATATTCCTCATATAATTAATCTCCTCTTGCCTCAGATGCCTCTTCACTGTTCTACCTGCTTTGTTCCTTGGTATGCGTGGTGCCTGTATGCGTGGTGCCTGGCATGCAAATTAACTCAATCCAAAGAAACAGGCAAAAATTAAAGACTACGAACGACAGATCGACCAGTGGGCGTATGGACTGAACCGGCTGACGCCGGAGGAGATTGCGATTGCGGAGAGGAGAGAGGATTAGAAGATTGTAGGTTACAAGATTGAGAGATTCGAGGATTTGGAATATTGGAGGCTTTTGCTTAAACTGTTCCATGAAACAGGAGTTATTAATGTCCGTCGCAGAAACCAGATACGAGCATATTGTTATTGGTGAGGATGGAACACCCATCATCTCCGGCACAACTATGAAGGTGGTCGAACTTGTTGCTGAAGGAATTGCTTACGGCTGGAGTCCGGAGGAACTACACTTTCAGCACCCTTATTTGACTTTAGGGCAAATCCATTCAGCCCTGGCTTATTACTGGGACCACTTGGAGGAACTCAATACAGACCTGGAACGTCGGCTGCAAAACGTAGAGAAAATCAGGCAAGCCAGCGGACCATCACCTTTAGTTGCCAGGTTAAAATCCAAAGGTTTACTGTAATGGCTATCGCCATTTACATGGATGCCCACATTCCCAGAGCCATTACACTCGGATTACGGCTTCGTGGTGTTGATGTTGTTACCGCACAAGAAGACAACTGGGCCAATCTCGCTGACCCAGAGTTGCTGGGGCGCGCTACTGCCTTGCATCGAGTCCTATTCACCTTCGACGATGACCTGCTGATCGAAGCTACAAAACGGCAATTAGAGGGTAATCCCTTTACTGGTCTGATTTATGCTCATCCCTCGCGCGTTTCCATCGGAAGCTGCATCCGTGATATAGAAATTATCGCTAAGGCGGCAGAGCTTGATGATATCGCCAATCGAGTGGAGTTTTTACCTCTTTAGGAAAACTCGGGCCAGGCATGTAAATTGAACTTATAAGGTATTCTTGTTCTTCCCCCGTTGTTTCTTAATTTATATTTGTTAATTTATTCATCATCAGCTACCTCTTTCTTGTCCTTTTCTTTCTTTCCATCGAAGTATCCTAATTCTTGAAGAAATAAAAACGAGATTGCCACAGGGCTTCGCCCTTCGCAGCAACTGTTTTAAAAGAGGAGATTGCTTCGAAACTAAGTCTCTCGCGATGGCGTCCTTGTGGATTGCAGGTAACCAGAAAAGCTCGGGGGCAGGGGTGAATACACGAGTTCACCCGGAGAAATGGGCTAATCACTAAGAATCAAGCTTAGCTGCGAGCGCATGAAGACCCCTGCGATCGATTTTTCCAATTTCATTTCTTGGTAATTCTTTAACAAATGTCCAGCGGTCAGGCACCTTGTATGCCGCTAGACGTTTCAATGCGTATGATTTGAGCTCCTCTCCGTCGGGAGGGCTTTCCAATCCCGGTTCGAGTTCAATAAACGCGTGTATAAGCTCCCCGTAACGTGGATGGGCCATTCCGACAACACCACTTATAATAACACTCGGATGATCATCGAGAACCTCTTCTACTTCCCCCGGCGCAATATTAGAACCCCCTTTAATAATAATTTCCTTTATTCGACCCATGAAATAGTAGTATCCCTCATCGTCTCTTCGGGCGATGTCCCCCGTTTTAAGCCATCCATCTATTAGTGTTTTTTCTGTATTGTCAGAGTCATTCCAATATCCGATCATTCGACTGTCACTTTTAATCAAGATTTCGCCGGGGGCTCCTGCCTTCGCATCCTTGCCCTCATCATTAACCAGACGAATTTCGACTCCTTGCCTTGGTAGACCTATCGAACCTCGCCTGATAGGACTTGATCGGGGCGTCAAACAGCTACCTTCGCATTCGGTTAGTCCATATAACTGACTAAGTTCAAATCCGGTTACACGCTTAAAGTGGTCGTACAAGTCATGAGAAATCTGATCGCCTCCAGCTGCAACCTCTTTTAGCGAAGTAAAATCAACTTCTTGAGCCATTGGATGTTCAACTACGTCTAGCAACTGGGCGGGTAGTAGAAGAGCGCGAGTCGGTTTGTAGAGTTTCACACATTCCAGGAAAAGCACCGGATCGGCTGTTTCTAATATAACCGCTGTTCCACCCGAATATAATATGGGAAAGGCATTTCCGACTGAACCACCAACATGACATATTGCGGTTGCAACCAGCGAGATATCGTCTTCCTCGAGTTCTTGGGTCATCTTTCGGCTGATACTGGTACTGAAGACTGAATGATGAGTATGGGTGACCCCCTTCGGTCTGCTGGTGCTTCCGGATGTGTACAAAATCATTGCAGGATCATCCTTATTTACTATCGGCCAGTTGGCCTCAATCGGGGCTTGCTCCAGAGCGCTATTCCACGAATTTTCGCCATTTTTAGATTCTGGCCCAGCCTCGTAGATACCCTGTATAGAGGGTACAGAGCTCTGGATGTCTTCGACTCTTGGAAATAAATCACTGTCGGCGATCAGAATCTTTGCTTTACAATGGCCTGTCGCGTATATAACCTCATCGATTTGATAACGATGGTTTAACGGGACCGCTATTGAACCTGTCCTGAAACAGCCAAAATAAAGTTCGATCAATTCAACGCAGTTGTTCATAAATAGCGCCACTCTGTCCCCCCGGTTAATCCCGAGATTAATTAGGGCGTGCGCTGATCTCGTTATTGAGTGGTCGAGCTCTCGGTAGGAAATCGATTTCCCTTTGAAGATTATGGCTTTTTTATCCGGAGTTTTAATGAGTTGATTTTCATACAGTTTCTGTAGCAGCACACTAATCTCCTGTTCTTGGTCTTTTTTAGATTTTACATGATTTTACTGACAGATTTGCATTTTTATTCATAATTCGGGTCTCACCCCCTTTTCTAAAGGAGGATCAAGGAGGATTTTAGCGAATTCTTGGGCAGCCGTGTCCTGAGCTTGGCCGAAGCATATGTGTTCCATATATAGATCGTGTACCTGATGACCGCAAGCAGAGTGAGGAAATAGATTCCCGAATTATGCTCGCGACACGATGACGCAATCGGATGGCGAGCGGAAATGGCGGATTGTGTTGAGAGCTTGAAATTTAATAGCGCCCTGTTCACTGTTTATTATTTTGCATTTTTCGTATTTCCAAAATTTTTTGGAAATCTAATTATATAAGATGGTATAATAGTAAAAATAGTTCCAATTGCACGATGGCAATTGAAAAAAATTAAGAGAAAAATGAGAGTTCAAATAGCGTTAATCAGTGGATGCAATTGTGGTGGATCTTGTAGCTGTTCTAATAATTCATTAGCAAGCACATCTGGATTTGCGAAAGAAATTGATAAAAAACATTCTGGATTACATAGAAGGGCTCTTTTTCTTTCTTATTTCACAGTTGGATACAATTTCCTGGAAGGAATAGTGTCAATTTTTGCAGGCCTTCTGGCGGGGAGTATTGCTCTTGTAGGATTTGGTCTCGATAGCTTTATAGAATCTTTCTCAGGCGGGGTGATGATCTGGAGGTTCAGTAAACATGGGAAGGTGTCGGAAGAGGAAGAGATTAAGATAGAGGCTAAGGCTACGAAATTTGTTGCCTTCGCATTCTTTATTCTCGGTGCGTATGTATTATATGAATCTGCAAAGAAGTTATATTTTCAAGAAATCCCTGATCCAAGTGTTTTGGGCATTATCATCGCATTTATTTCTATTATAGTAATGCCCATTCTCTTCTATATGAAATACAAAACCGCTAAAATGATTGAGAGCAGGAGTTTGTTAGGGGATTCAAAACAAACGCTTGCCTGTGTTTTTCTATCAATTGCATTGCTGGTTGGACTGGGGCTTAACTACCTGTATGGCCTCTGGTGGGCAGACCCGCTGGTCGGTCTTATTATAGTAGTATTCCTAATAAGGGAAGGTTATAAGACTCTAAAAGAGGCTAAACTTTGCAGCTGCTAGTTGTCCAACTTATATCTGGCTCGAAATCATAAACATCTGAACAATATTCGATTGTACATGATAAGAATACATTTCTATCTTGCTTCTCACTTGTTTTCTGGGTGGTCGTGGACTTGTGGCTATCAAAAATGGAGACGTTAATGAAATTTACTGATTCTGGCTGGATTAAATTTTTAGTTGTTTAATCGTTCTCAATTCGGTTATCGGAGATCCAGAAATAAAGACATGGATTCCCGCTTACCATCCGCGGGAATGACGTCCAGCTTGTCGGCCCCGAGTTCAGTTGTCGGGGATCCACACTGACCTGTCTAATTTTGACTGAGCTGCTGGACAGCCTTGCCCTGAAGCTGTCTTTAGCTCGTCGAAAGGGGGGAGTCGAATGGATCGAAGCGGCCTCTTGCACGATCGCCGAGGAGATCGCTTCGTTTCATTCGCGATGACACTCTGGGCACCAGCCGGATGAGAGTGATTGCAGGAGGAACACTTCCCATGCGTTCAGTACAGGTCCCGTCTAGGATCAATGGAGTTTTGGTGTCATTGCGAGAGACTTAAAAAGTCTCGAAGCAATCTCCTTCGGTATTGCCACTGCGTTTCATTCTACATCCCATTAAAATAATGATGTGGCAGATTGTCGGGCTAGAACCTGCTCGGAGTAAGTCGAAGCACAAATGCCTAATCGCTATCTGCGGTAGGCTAGGGGGGGAATTCGCCAATTAAAGGTATTTTGATCAAACTTTCCCGGTGAACCGGTTTAGGTGACTCTCAGTATTAATATCAAATAATTTTTAAATCGGCACTTGACTTTCAGGATATTACTATTATTCTAGAAATATGAAATTACCTTCCAGAAACGAAAAAATAACAGATTATGCAGATATGCTATCGGCTATGGGGACCGAGGCACGTCTCAGGATTATGAGGCTTTTGCTTTCAGCTCATCCTGATGGCCTGGTGGTTGGCGACATTCAGTCGTCACTCGGAATTCCGGGATCGACACTATCTCATCACCTGGAAAAATTAAAACATGTCGATCTGGTTAAGATCAGGCGTGAAAGACAGTTTCTTTGGTATTCGGCTAACTCCAAAGCACTGGAGGAGTTACTCTCGTTTCTGTTCGCCGAGTGCTGTTCCCGTAGTAATGCGATTAAGTCTGAGACAATAGTATCAAGGTGTAAATAGCAATAGGAGGTGTTTCATGAGTTACATTATTAAAGACGAAGTACCTGTGGACGGATCAGGAGTTGATAATAGCGTTAAGGATGCAGTAAGGGAAAAATATAGTAAACTAGCGCGACAGATTACTATTGAAGGTAGTTCCTCGTGCTGCGGAGGTTCTGCGGGGCAAACAAAGTGTGATCCCATTACGTCTAATTTATATGAATCTGATCAATCGGCTGGGATTCCAAGCGAAGTTTTACTAACATCCCTTGGTTGCGGAAATCCGACTGCGCTTGCTCGGCTTAATCAAGGCGAGGTTGTACTCGATCTTGGGTCAGGCGGTGGAATAGATGTCTTAATATCAGCGAAGAGAGTAGGGCAAGGTGGCAGAGTGTATGGAATTGATATGAGTGATGAGATGCTGACATTAGCCCGTGATAATCAAAAAAAAGCCGGGATTGACAACGTGGAGTTCCTGAAAGGGGAAATTGAAAATATTCCACTTCCGGATTCTGTTGTCGATGTCATTATCTCAAACTGTGTTATTAACCTCTCCATAAACAAAGATCGCGCTTTAGAAGAGGCCTTCCGTGTACTGAAACCAGGCGGCCGTCTTGCGGTATCAGATATAGTGTTTAGAGGGACAATGCCTAACGAGATTCGAAGAAACATAGAACTCTGGATAGGTTGCATGGCAGGTGCCTTAGAAGAAAACGACTACCGCGTCAAGTTGGAGAAAGCGGGTTTCACTGATATAAGTATTGAGCCCACACGTGTTTACAACGTTGATGATACCAGGGAATTCCTCACAAATTCGGGAATAGATTTAGATAATGTTGCAACACTCGTAGATAGAAGAATCATGAGTGCATTTGTACGCGCTCGAAAACCTAAACAGTCTCTAATTTAATCGGAACTTATGAGCATAATCCAGAGTCAGGCTGCCGCGGCGTTAAGGATTTAAGGGTAAAGAGAATTCGTCCCGGAGAATATGACATGATCAAGAAAAAGGTTCTATTCGTATGCGTTCACAATAGCGCGCGTAGTCAAATGGCCGAAGAATTGCTGAGAAAAATTGCCGGAAATAGGTTTGACGCTGAAAGCGCAGGTTTAGAGCCTGGCAAGTTGAATCCTTATGTTATAAAAGTACTGAAGGAAGAGGGAATAGATATAACAAATAAGAAGACGAAATCGGCTTTTGACTTATTAAAAGCAGGAAGACGTTACACGTATGTGATCACTGTGTGTGATGAAACATCGGCAGAGGCATGTCCGGTATTCCCCTCGTGTGAGGAGCGATCCCACTGGAGTTTTCCAGACCCATCAAAATTTGTTGGAACCGATGACGAAAAGATTGAGCAGGTTCGGGAAATTAAGAATCAAATCAAAGCGAAAATAGAGGAGTGGATAAACTATTTGGATAGTAATGAAAGAAAAAAGAAACTTTCAGTCTTGTAGGAAAAGTTCAAATTTAGCTTGGCTTTCACTTCCTGAAATTAGAGCAATATAGTGATATCCATGATTTTCAAATGTTCTTTTTAATTGGTGTTAAATTTGACTTAACCTGTTTTGCTTGCTTACCTATTTTGAAGCAACGCCAGATTGTGAATCCAAATCGAAGATTATCGAATAGCTTTGACTACTCTCCCAATTCTTTAAAGAATAAAATTTCTTCGCTATTCTTAACGATGCATCATGCCTCCTCCAGGTCCCATACCGTGATCTGGCTCCATTCCATCATGAAAGCCATCGTGGTTCATGTCGTCATCGTGAAAGCCGTCATGGTCCATGTCATCGTCGTGAAAACCATCTCGATCAGAGTCGTCGTCATAATATCCATCGTGGTTAGCGTCTTCAACGTTCCCACATATATAATCGGGATCATGGAAATCCATAGTTCCGTCGCCATTCGTGTCTACTTCTTCAAGCGGGTTATGCATGGGCATGGCAAAGCTATGGTCGGAATGTAATGTGATCACTCCCAAGTCGACAGGATTATTCCCCGAAGATAGGCAAAACTGGTCGTCAAGATCTCCTGTATGCTCCGGACCACACTGAAATACCATAAAATCCGAAAATTCATCCATCATTCCAGGACCGGTATGCGCTGCAAAACTCATTGTATAACAATCGTCAACTGGAAGATTAAGAGTGAACCCTCCGGTTGCGGGGTCAGTATCAGTTTCATGGATAGAGCCGTCTCTCCCCATTGCACTTACTATGAATGTCCCAGCTTGACCGGTTGCATGCGCGCTGTAAGGGGCTATAAGGTCAATAAGATCCAACGCTAAAATAGTTGTCTTATTAGATTGGGGATAAAGATGTCTTGCTGTTCCTTCACTGACAACTCCAGTAACTTCTCTGCTTTGTGTTCCTGGTGTACCTCCATCCATATGGTCGTCCCCTCCGTCACAAGCAGTGATAAGAAATACGCTGAAAAGCATCAATAAGCATAAGCCTAATTTTGGATATTCTATGTTCGGCATAGGCCTTTTTCTTAGTGCTCTTATTTTGTGAGACATATCAAATCCCCCTTTGCTTTTAGTTTTCTCATTGATGCTGCAATTAATATGCCAAGAATTTATTCAATAGTTCTTTGTAATCTTAGGGCCCATATTGTAAGACCTTTGTACGATTCTCTTACATAGGACATGTTTTAGTCTCATTGAATCTTTTGCTCATAATAGCTGGAGTAACTTAAAAAACCTTTGTTAAAATGCCTGTTGGATATAGCATAGATCAAGAAGCTCTCCGACAATTAGAATTAGTAGATGAAATGCCCCATTTAGGAGACAATAATTTAGTGAGAGTTGTGGCTTGAAATTGGAATTTTTATTATCCCATACTTCCATTAGAGTCTTATATCCTAGACCGGAATGTGGTCTTTGAGGACTACACTGTCTTGTCCAACTGCTAATTCGCTATATACAGTATCATGACAATAAGCAGTGTGTTTTTGACTTTAAAAAAAATGTCCCACGTCTCTGCCACGGGTTTATTCACTTATTGGGGCAAATAACTTCCCATTCAAGGCATAAATTAAACCTACTTAGACTCAAAACTCTCCACGCTCAGCGCAGGGGGAAAGCCTTCTGGGTGTGAATGGATATACCCTGTTATCGTAATCTCCTTTTTCCCTCCCCCGGTTGCCTTCTCCACCTCATTTAATTTCTCATCACTCAGAAATTCCTCTTTCCCATGATTAGGCGTCGATATAAGAAGAAAAAGCTGATTGGGGCCGGTAACTTCTAGCGCAGCCTGGTTCCTGCCTTCCAAATTATAATCGGTCAATTTCCCTGCAGCTTTAATCTGTATTCTTCCAGGAGTGAATCCGCTTTCGCGAACTGCATCGTTAAGCCTCCTTATATCGATCGGCTCATTATTTTTTAATTTGATATCCACCGTTGCCTTTTTTAAATTTGCACTAGCCTCTTGAACTTCTCTTAAAGCCTCAAGTTTCTTTTCAATTCCATAAACACAAAAAGGGCAGGTCATACCATCCACCTGCATTTCGACACTGTGTATCTCTGCAAAGGCAGGATTGATAAACACAAGTAGAAGAATTAATATCCCTAAACTCGATGTGAATTTCTTTAACATTTTTATTTGCCTCCTTTTTTGTAGTGATGCATGATTCATGATCCATGGTGCACGATGCGTAATCTAATCCGTTTTTTATCTTGTATCTTGCATCTTTGTTACTGCAATTCATGTTATTGATGGAAATGCCCAACCCTCTACCCTCATTTTCGTGGTCGTTTAAGGCAGATTGACCCTAAAGCCTCCGGTAAGGACAAAGTCTGTCTCCAACTGATTATCGTTTAAGTCCTGAATTACTGGAAGCTGAATTGATGCTTCAATAATATAGCGCTTTGTAGCAAATTGAAGACCTGGAGAAAGAAATAGAATGTTTCCTCCTGAGTCATCTACTGTCATACGATTGAGTTTACCCTTTTGTGAAAAAATACCATTTGCTTCAGCCACTAAGTACAGAAAATTAGGGACACCGACATCAGGTAAAGTCCATGGGTAAACCCTAAACTCATATGCAAGGTCATAAACCAAGTCATCTCCCATTTCGAAATTCTCCGCCTCTGTGTTGATTCTATAAATTACATCTGCGTCGATTTCATGTCTGCCAAAATCCCAGGTTACAGTTGATACTCCTCCAAGTTCGAAGTCAACTGAGTCAGTTGTAATCGGCTCTAAGTCATCGTCTCCTGTAGGGATTTTAATACCTACTAAGGGTGCTAATCTTGCAGTTCCCGACGGGTAGTCCCTGGCAAAAACTGTGTAACGAGCTATGAGAGTAGGGTCTCCTATGCCATTGTCATTTTTATCGAATCTCTTTCCAGAGGAAGGGTCTGAAAACTCCTCGTTTCTAAAGATGTAAGGGAAGATAGCAAAAAGAGCCAGGTCAGGCGTAGCCCCATAAACAAGCACATTAGGAATTGCGACGACGTTTAATTTTTTGGTAGCTCTGAGCCATCTTACTTGTGAGCGGAAAACGAAACCTCCCTTTCTTACGGGAAGTGCAACATTGGAGTTTATTGGAGCTGCAAGAACACTAATAATTGGATCTCTAGTAAAAACAAAGAGAACTACAATTGTAATAATCGCAATAAAACATTTATTAAACATATTTACTATCGTGATTCAAGACGAATCCTCTAATTACGTGGTCTCAGTTTGAATTTTTATTAAACCAACCTGCAGCTCTGGTATGGATTGGGATATTGAACACTATTTACTTTTTGACCATCTCTTTGCCGCAACAACAGCGAGGGGCTTCGTCGCCTCCCCCACCAGGTACAGCACCCTTAGTCACTGTTATTTCACAACCACATTTTGGATCAGGGCATACATAAACTTCGCCTTCTTTTAGAGCCATTTTATATTACCTCCTTATTCTTTAAGTTTTTTTTGTGCTTACAATTCTTAGTATAAGCATTCCAGTATAATGGAAGGTCAAGAGAAAATTTTACTTTTTCCATTTTATTGAGAACTTCTGAATTCGATTGTTGCCCCAATCTACTACGAATATATTTTCATCATCGTCTACTGCCACATCGGTAGGACGTTCAAATTCCCCAGGGGCTGAGCCCTGTTTACCAAAGGAAGTAATAAAATCCCCCTCCCGGCTTAATATCTGAATCCGATGATTATAAAAGTCAGCGACGTATACTCTTCCTTCACTACCAGTATCAATACCCGTTGCCACGTGAAACCATCCTTTCCTGCTTCCCTGAATTCCAAGGCCAAAGGGGCCTCCCCATTTATTTAAAAATTCTCCTTCAGAACTAAAGACTTGAATACGGTTATTATATGCGTCGGCAATATAAATACTGTTGTCTTTACTAATTGCCACATCAGTTGGATAGTGAAGTTTCCCACTAAACCAGCGGCCTGGTTCTCCTATTTGTGTAAGAAACTCCCCAGTTGGAGAAAACTTTTGAACTATATGATTATAGAAGTCAGCAACGTAAATATTGCCGCTTTTATCAACTGCTAGACCTGAAGGTGCATCAAATTCACCTTTGCCATTTCCAGTCCCTCCAAAAGCCATGAGGGATTTCCCTTCGGATGTGAATTTCTGAACCCTGTCGTTCCCATACTCAGTGACATAAAGATTATTCTTACCATCTAAACTTATGTGCATTGGAATATTAAGCTCTCCTTCTTTTGACCCTTCTTTACCCCAGGATGAGACGAACTTCCCGTCGTTTGAGGACTTCTGTATTCGATCATTTCCCGAATCCGAGACATAGACATTTGCTCGTTTATCGATAGCTATTCCAATAGGTTGATTAAATTCTCCATCACCCTTCCCATATTTTCCCCATTGTAGTAGAAACTTGACTTGAGAAGTTTCTCCGAATTTTATACTAGGTTCTATAATAAGAAATCCTATAATAATTAAGAGTACTAAAGGGGGTAGGTATTTTAATACTCTTTTCATAAAACCCCTCTGCTTTTGCTTTGTAACGAATGATCGGGCTAGACCATTTTAGATAGCCATTAAACCAAATCTAGAGGCCCAAAGAGCCAGGGCTCCAACTGTAAATGCCCAGGTCACAGTCTTACTTATCCTGCTTCCATGCCTTTTATAATAGATTAGGTAATGCGCTCTTCCTAAAAGAAGAAGGGAAACAATAAAAAGTGGAAAGAGGACTTCTACAAGAAATAACCTTGTTGCCCCTGCGGCTCCGAAAAACCCGAGAAGAGATAGACCCACAGGCGTTATGCAACACCAGGGAATAGAAAAGAAGAGAGCTCCGAGGCTTAATTTTACATTCCCATTCGCTTTGAGTTCGTTAAGGTCTTTAACTTCGATTCGTTTTCTAATCATATCTTATGCTTATTTTTTATTGAATAACGATCTCTTAGAAGAATTTTTAGATACCCGAACGGTAACCTTCTCAATTTGAGGGCAAATTCCCTCACCTTTATCGTCTTCTACTGTTTTCATACTTGCCCATTCGTCTTCAAGTTTTGTAAGCTCTCGTCTGAGCGTGGTTAGTTCGGTCAGCTTCTGCTCGAGATCAATGACTCTTTGTCTTAAAATCCCTCGAACATGGCTACAAGGCTTAAACCCTCTATCCCTTAAAGCAAGGACCTCTTTAATTTCCCTCAGGGTAAACCCCAAGCTTTGGGCTTTCTTTATGAAATTAATCCGCTTTATTGTATCTTGAGAATAGATCCTATAGTTATTGTTTTTTTCTCGTCTGGGTTTTGGTAAAAGGTTGATTTCTTCATAGTAACGAATGGTTTTAGAATTAATACCAGTTTGCGTTGCTACATGACCAATAAAAAGCGGTTTCTCTTTCATTTCTTTATCCTCCACATGGGCTAAATTGAGGAAGGTGGGGGACGGCCACCTCCCCCTAAAATGGGCTAAAGCTGTCCAAGTGCGCCGCTAATGATCTTCTCAACAAGTGTATTCCATTCGAATTTATTGAGCGTCACCATATTACCCACTTCTCCAATTGTCGCATGATTATCGTAGATTTTTACCTCGGGGCATAAGTCACATGCTGGGCAAAGGTAAACTGTTTCTTTTGGCTCCATTCTTCTCACCTCCTAAATTTTGGAGTTTTATTTTTAATTGTACACGTTACAGTAAAGGGGAATGTCAAGGGGGTCTTGCGAAGACGATTGTTACAAATCGAAGAATTGTTATAAAATACGATATTCTCTACTGTGAAAACTTAAAGAAAATAGCAATATATTCAGAAGGAGAATTATATAAGTATAGGCAAATCAAGAGAAATCTAGGAAAAATCTTTTAAAGATTTTATATTCGCTCGAATCTTAAGTCTTTATTTTTTCGACTACCTTCGCCATAAAATCTTTCTTCTCGTCGTCTGACATTCCGACACAGGTTTGTTCCACAAGAGCACCGACCATTTTAAGTGTGAAAGCAATGCGATCTTTCTTCTGCATATTTTGAAGCATCATGCCCAAACATTTAGGCATCATCTCCATCATCATCTCAGGTTTATCACCCTGCATCATTTTAAACATCATTCCCATCATGTCATTTTTTCCTTCATGACTCATGATAATCACCCCTCCATTAAAGTTATGTCATTTCCCTAAATTGCGCAAAATTATCTAAACACTGTGACAGAGAATTCATATTTCATAGAAAGCTTCTGATAAATACTTAGCAAATCAAATATGATGAATATGGGTATATTTGTCACCCTGTCTAATACTAACCCCGCTGGCATTCGCTTCTTAGCGGTTCATTTTTTTCTTTTAGCATTACAAGAATTTTATCAGCAACCTCCTGCGCCACCTCTTTCCGCTCAACTTCTGGAACGTCGTCCATATGGAAAACATCCGTATACTTCTTGTATAAGGGGAGCGCATCGATTTGGACTATCTTTTCTTCATCGACTAGATTTTTCAGGATTCTACCGACACACTTCAAGAAACAACCATCAATCATAATGATCTTCTCGGCTTCCTTTACCCATTGTGCCATAGATGAATGGGGTACTAAAGCTACTTCCGCATAGCAACATCGTGCGTATGGCTGTTCCTTAGCAACCATATTAGCTGCAAGCCGGGCGATTTCTCCTCGAATGCAAGGCCCCTCGCAAGATAGAACGGGGGTTTTCTTGTCGACGATATTCTGTTTTGCCCAGTTTTCACCTGCGGGGCAAACCCCTTTCACCGCTTCAACCTCGAGGGAAAAATTCGGTGTTGAACTGTTCATAAAAGCCTCCTTTTCCGGTGATAATCAATTCTTTTTTAAGTATGAATCCACACCAGAAAAACTTTATTCATTATTTTGACTTATAACACTTTTTTTTTCATCGTATTCCTTCTTGTCGATTTCACCTAAGGCATATCGTTTATTCAGAATCTCCAGGGATGGATCAGATGAACTACTCCGATGCCTGCCTCCCATGCAGCCCATCGATCCTCGCATCATAAAAAGGCAAAGGACAATCATTATGATCGGAAATATCCACCAGAAGGCATATCCGAAACTCTCCCATCCAAGCATTTGCGTTCCCTCCTATCTATTCTAATCTTATAGACGGAGGTCAGAGGTGAAAGGATACACTTTAATCAGTCTTCTTAAATTCCCTAAAGGCGCTCTTCAGGTCACAAGCCAATTCATTTCGTTCATCACGATAGAAATTGCAATGAGTCTCCAGTTCTTTCTTTATTTTTGCTCTGGCACGGTGTAACCTGATTTTGACGGCATCGAGACTTAACCCTAGGATTTCAGCAATCTCTTGATTTTTTAAGCCTTCCAACTCGCTGAGTACGAGAACAGTCTTGTAATTCTCCGGGAGCTTCTCAACAAAGTTCCGAATACACTCATTCATTTCTTTTCGAATAAGCTGTTGTTCAACGGAAGGCGCCTTTTCTCCTGTCCACACCACATTAACCTCAGTTGCTACTTCGCCTTCTGCAATTGAATCTTTTGATAATCTATTCCGAACCATCTTTTGAAAAGACGGACTACGAAGTCTATCCAAAGCGGCATTGGTCGCAATACGATACAGCCAGGTGGACAACAGTCGAGATTCGCCTCTAAAACTTTTCAATTTTTGGTTGACCTTAAAAAAGACTTCTTGGGTCAGGTCCTCAGCCTCAGCCTTACCAACTAATCGTGAAAGGTAGCCGTGTATCTTAGGCTGAAAGGTGTCATAAATGTTCTGAAAGTCTAATTCTTTAGACATTTAGGCTCTTCGCGTTCGTATTCTATGCACCATCTTGGATATACTTGAATCCAAATTTCATTGAAAGCTCTGCCCTTGCTAGTTCCTTTCCGATATATGCGGCATGGCTCAATTGCGTAATCCACCCGTATTCTATAATCGTCGAGTAGATGCTTTTTGCATCTTGACCCTCTATTACATGTTGAAGTTTGTTATCGTAAGAGTAATGCTCTACCATGATGATACCTTTTTCCTGTCGGGGAATAATCACAAAGTAACCAGCTTTGTCTAGCTCGATTTTTGCATGTGATTTCGCTTTTATGATCGGCACAGACGAAATCTGAACACGTTCTGCTTTATCAGAATTCTCCTCACAAATAGAAGAGGAAATTATCATTTGTGAAAGCTCATTGATTTTTTCTATTATTATCGCCTCGTCTTCACAGCTTATCATATCCACAACCTGAACATCTTTTCGAAAGGCTTCCACCTCTTCCTGAGTCACATTTCTTAAAAATGGACGCTTCCCAGGAGACCCTATAACTCTAGCTTTCTCATCAATTCCATTTTCTCCAAGAGCAAGGAAAGTTTTTCCCGGCAGATGATCCTTCGAGTCTTTTCCAGTTAGCAGAAGATAACGTATTGTCGGATTGGTAATCGTGTTTTTGATGACTTTGTCAATGCCTATGTTTTCTGTCTCAGTTTTTCCGACAATGCAAAGCCCCTTTGGCTTAATACTGGCAAGCCTTTCAGAAAGTTCTACGCTGGCAAGAGTAGAAACTGCAATTGGACAACTCTGATCATCACATAAGGAAAAATAATCTCCTGGAACAGGAGGCCAGGTTTGTTGTCTAATCTCAAATCCACAACGTAAAGATCTCGGCTCTGCTATTTCAGGGAATTCATGAGCAAATATATTCATAGCTTCTGCAGGGTAACAATACTCACAACCGAGACACTCATACTTAATGGGTTCCATAAGCTTGAGCCAATGTTCTATGTTTTTAAGCACTTCCGAGGAATCCTGAGTCTGGTCCAAGGGAAAAGCGGTGTGAAGGTTCCCCAATGTCTGCTTCATACATCCGCATTTTCTACACTTCTCAAGACCCATTCCTTCTTGCAGTTCGGATTTAATTTTATCTAACTGAAATTTCTCAGCCATACTGCTCAATTCCTTAGTTCGTAAATTTAAAAATTATTAGAGATGCCGAACCACTTTATTATACCGTTTCGGTTTTGGTTTTTAGCAGCAATCATTTTGTTTTGGAGGACATTTTCCACTTCTATAGGGGCAAAAAACACAACATTCACCCGGTTTGAGTTTAATTAGTGTTTTACATTTCGTATATTCGTTAAAAAACCGGCAGACATCAACGGGCATCGTTTCTTCCTTCTCAAATTCACAATTTGGACAGTTGTTTGCGCATCGCAATTCCATTCTTTTTGACTCTTACTCTCAGTGATTAGTAGATAGGCTGATGATATTCGCTAAATCTTTTAAACTATTTACTGTAACATCTGGTGAAAAGCCAAGCTCATCCCAAGTATTAATATTCGAGCGGTTTACGCAACATGTCCAGAAACCAAAGGACTTTGCTCCGTTGACGTCGAATGAATTGGAAGATACGAAGCCAATTGAGAAATGGTTTAAACCTATCTTCTCCAGTGCTAACTGGTATACGCGTGGACTGGGCTTGTAAACACACACTTCATCTGCGCTGATAATATGCGTGAAAGTTCTTTCAAGCCCGGCGTTTTCTACCATAGCTTTTAACATTCGTGGAGAGCCATTTGATAGAATTGCCAGTGTATAGTTTGAAAGAGCGTTCAACGCTTGTTGGACTTCCGGGTAGGGATTAAGGTGGAGATAGGCTTCCATTAACCTATCACGTATGGATGATTCGCATGGGAGACCCAGAGTCTTACAGGCAAAGATAAGGGCATCTTCTGTTACTTTCCAGAAATCTGCATAACGTTCCATCAGACTACGAAGCCAGGTGTATTCTAATTGTTTAGTGCGCCAGATCTGACTCAGTGCCTCGCCATGATCCGGGAATAGCTCATTGCAGATAGAGATAACTGAGTTGGTGTCAAAGAGCGTTCCGTAAGCATCGAATACTAGGGCCTTTATCTCTTGCTCTCGATTCACTCCACTCATTACTAATAACCTCCAGAGGTATAAGAATACAACTTGCCGTTATCTTCACGTCCATGCGGTATAATTGTCGTTCCACCACGTTCAATTACTATGAGATCAAATTTCTTTGCCATAATAACGCCTCCTTATCTTTACTGCTTCTTAACTACAGATTTCATTAATGAATGTCAATATTCCAAAGAGAAGTTACGAGCAAATCGAAAGTCCGATACAAAGTTGTTCTCTTCATCTATGAAATGTCTTGTTTTTCTTCTTTATACTCTTCTTTAGAAATTTCAGCACGCGCATATCGTTTTTTCAGTATCGCCAAGGCCGACTCTTCAACTCTACTCCCTTCACCTAATCTAGTTTTCTGATCCACCCATACTACTAGCAGAACGATACCCAGAATCACGACAATCCATATGATTATATTGAAAAACATCCATACCCACATTCCTTCACCCATCACGCCGTTTCCCATCATACTTCATTCCTCCCTTTACATATATCATGCTGAAGATAGAAACATTAGAAAGCTAGCCTGAGATAACGAGACTTTGCATCATCTAAGCTTTGCTGCACTTCCTTATGCTGCACAGCACGAGAGTTTAGTAACATCCTTCTCGAAAGTAAGGGCTGCAAGCTTTAGTCCCTCTACCATTGTGAGGTAAGGATGGAAGGTCTCAACCAAGTCTTGCACGGTAAGACCAAATCGGATAGCAAGAGTAGCTTCCTGAATCACGTCGCCAGCCTCCGCAGCAAGTACATGGGCACCAAGAAGACGACCTGTTTCTTCCTCCGCTACCAGTTTAATAAGACCGCGGGTATCGCGAGCAGCTAGCGCCCGAGGTACATCGTTCAGACTAAGCACCAATGTTTTTGCCTTTAACCCTCGTTCACTTGCCTGCGCTTCTGTCAAGCCAACACTGGCTATTTGTGGATCCGTGAAAGTTACCCGGGGAAGAGCAAAAAGGTCATAAATGCGTCCAGCGCCGGTAATAGCGTTCTCCGCTGCCAATCCCCCGGCATAAGCTGCAACATAGACGTACATGGGATCACCGATGACATCCCCTGCTGCGTATATGTCAGGGTTAGAGGTCTGAAGATGCTCATTAACGATTATTTCCCCTCGTTTTCCTATTTCAACTCCAGCCACCTCAAGACCAAGATCATTTGTATTAGGAATCCGCCCCGTCGTTACAACAATTTGCTCAGCCGTGAAAGTATGCTCTTTTCCTTCAATTTCAGCATATACACGACGTCCTTCATTTACTTTTTCTACACGACTGATATGGGCACCTGTATAAACTCGTACCTTCTCTTCAGCCAGATATTTAGCAAGTGCCTCGCTTATCTCAGGCTCCTCTGCTGCCGCAACATGAGGATCGGCTTGAAGAATTGTCATAAGCACACCAAAACGTGAGAAGAGCTGTCCAAGTTCAAGACCTATAGTACCGCCTCCTATGACAAGCATTGATTGGGGCAATGCCTCTAAGCTCAACGCATCGGTGCTATCCAAGTAACCTGCTTCTTTAAGGCCAGTGATAGGAGGAGCCCAGGGACGAGAACCGGTAGCTATAACGATTTTTCCCGGCGTGTAGGTTTTTCCATCTATTGATACGCTACGCTTGCCTGTAAGCTTTGCACGACCACGGATTAGAGTAATATTCGGATATATGTCTAACACATGCACATATTTACCCTCACGTAGTGACGCTACCAGCTCGCGCTTTTGCTGAATTACTCGCTGCCATTCTGAGGGTGGGGGACATGCAGTAAGACCTTCGAATCTTGGATAAGCGGATTTGTAGCAGATCTCTGCTGCCCGAATAAGTGTTTTAGAAGGCACGCAACCAATATTGACACAGGTGCCTCCAATGGTTCCTGCCTCAACTATAGCGACTTTTGCACCGAGTTCCGAAGCTTTAATAGCTGCGGCAAAGGAAGCGGACCCACCACCTATAACTATAAGATCATAGTCTGCCCCTTCGCCTACTGGTGCCCTACGTTCTTCTTCAAGAGTATGTCTTTCGCGTACGACTCCGCGATAGCCAGCTTCCCTAATAGCTCGGATTAGAACTTCATCGGTCACTTTAGATTCAGCAATCACTGTTGCCTGTCCTGACTTCCAGCTAGGGACCATTATCTCCTCCACCCCAGACACGTTCTTCAGAGCTTCAGTCACATGCCTTGCACACCCATCACAGGTCATCCCTTCTACTCGTATTATAATTTGATTTCTTTTAGCCATGATCATCACCTCCTTAGTACTTTTATATCTGGTCTTTTCTTGCTCGGTAATTCGATTAACCTTGCAAAAAGTAGCCTTAGGCGTTTCTATATTTTACAAGCTTCAGATTCACAGGTTCTTTTAAGGTAAATATCCCAAACAGAAGCTGCAATCAAGCCCACAAGTCCAATATAAACCAAAGTCTTTGAAAACCAGATAGCGGCAAAAACAACTACTGCACTTGCTATGACAAGGATTAGACTTCCTTTCCTTCCGTGGAACTTGGACGATTTATAAACACCCCAAACGTTAATTCCAAGGAAAACTACAAGAAATGGAATCAGGATCTTATCATTAATTAAAAATCCAACGCCTATACTTGATAGAAAAGCCAAAAGAGCCGGCGTTCCAATGCAACAAAGAGCAGCAAATACTGATCCAAGTGAACCTATGAATTTTGATATCATATTATATTTTTTGGATTCCAGTTTGCGTAGAATCTTCAATCAGCGCAGCAGCTGAGCTTTGCGACGTCTTTACTAAACGACTGGGCACATAGCTTTATGGACTCCGAGAGGGTAGGGTAGACATCTATAGTGTCAAGCACATCTTCAATGGTCATTCTATACTTAACATAGAGGGCAGCTTTTTGAATGATATCCGCCGCCTCTGGAGCAACCATATGAACTCCTACGATCCTGTTGGTTTCCTCCTCTATGATCATTTTCATAAGTCCCCTAGTGTCTCGGATTATAGCGGCCTTGGGAACATGCATAAAATCCAAATAGCACACTTTAACTTCGTAACCCTTATCTCTTGCTTCTTTTTCCCCAAGTCCTACCCCTGCGACTTCTGGTGTTGTAAAGACTGCATAGGGAATTGACGAGTAGTCTATCTTTTTGTGGCTCTCGGTAAGGGCATTCTCTGCTGCAATGCTCCCTTGTCTTGCAGCAGCAGTTACAAGCATTGGTACTCCGCTCACAACATCTCCGGCAGCCCATATGTTAGAAGCTGAGGCCCTCATTTCATCACCTACCATAATCCCGCCTTTGTTATCAACTCTTACCCCAACGATATCAAGGCCTAGTTGAAACGTGTTCGGTCTCCTTCCGGTAGCCACAAGAAGCTCCTCAGCCTCAAACTCTACCTTATCTCCATTTAACTCTGCTACAAGTTTTTTATTCCGCTCCCTCTTACTTGCACTTAATACCTTTGCACCTGAATGTATTTCGATCCCTTCCTCCTCTAAATAACCTTTTAATGCATCGGAAATTTCTTCTTCCTCTCCTGGGAGGAGTCTCGGCATAACTTCAAGAACCGTAACTTTTGAGCCAAAATGTTTGTACATCTGCGCAAATTCAAGTCCGATTGCGCTACCACCAAGAACTAAAATTGATTCTGGCAATTCTTTTAACTCAAGAGCACTTGTGCTTGTTAAGTAATCAACCTGATTAATCCCTTCAATCGGTGGTATCCAAGGTGATGACCCCGTAGCGATTATAAACTTTTCTGCTTTATAAATTTTATCTCCAATTCTGACTTCATTTATTGATACAAATTTAGCATTGTGAGGAAGATAAGTAATATTGGGATAGGCTCCAAGCACGTCCCGGTATTTCATCTGTCTAAATTCATTGAGCAAGCTTTCTTTTTGAGCAATGAGTTTTGCAAAATCTATTCTACCCTGATGCGTTTCCACACCTTCATAACCGTTTTTCTTAGGAGAATAATAGACTTCAGCGGCTTTAATCAGATATTTTGATGGTACACATCCTCTGTTAAGGCAAGTACCTCCGATAACATTCTCTTCTGCTATGGCTACTCTTGCCCCAAGTTCTGATGCCTTTATTGCAGCAGCAAAAGCAGCAGAACCGCCTCCTAGGACTATTAGATCGAAATCAACTTTATTTTTTTCTTTAGTGAAAGGTATTACTTTCTTATCTTGTGGCTTGTTTTCAGCTTCAGGCAGACTGGCTTTGTAGTGCCCAAGTTTATTAAAAGTATCTATTATTTCTTGGACTCCTGTTTTCCCCTCAAAATATTTAACCTCTGCTTTACCTTTTTTATGATCTGATTTTGCTTCCGCTACTCCATTTATTGTTTTTAAATTAGCTTCAACTGAGTTATCACAATGTGAGCAAGTCATTCCATCTATCTTTAGTGTTGTAGTTACAAGGTCTTGGTCATTCATTTTTGAACCTCCTGCTGTTCCGATTCTATCCTTACTTCACGACTACTTAAGTAACTGCTTTACTTCCCTTCCTTATCAAGAGGAATTGCTTTAAAGCCGGCATTCTCGATAGTTTTCACTATCTCATCCACAGTAACTTTGCCTTCCTCATAGCTTACTTTAGCCTGTTTATCTTCGTAACTGACATTAGTATTTACTACACCGTCCAGTCTTTTTAAAGCAGCTTTTATGGTAAGGGGGCACGTCCCGCACGTCATACCTTTCACTTTGAATATGGCTTTTTTCGTATTTGCAGTACTTTCTTTACCTAGAGCCTTACCTGTGGGACAACAAACATAAAAATTCACGAATGCAACTCCTGAAAGTATTACCAATGCGACTAAGACTTTGGTTAAAGCTTTCATAACGTTAACCTCCTTTTTATAATTTTCTAACTCATAAAAAATCCGATAATGTTTCGTGAAAAAATAAAGGCAATAACCAAGATTGTTGCTATCCAGAGAAGGATTTTATTTAGCTTCCTTCTGCCGGGATTTACTGCACAGATTGTGCCGGGACTGCATTCTTCTCCAGTTCGATAAGCGAAAAAGAAGCCAAATGCTAAAAACCCAAAAGCTATCGTTCCAAAGATCCATCTATATTGTTCGAGCTTTGTAAAGAACGCGGCTCCGCTTAGTCCAAGAACTACAAATACCAGGGGACCTATACAGCATAGGGATGCTATTAAACCTGATATTACTGAGCCAAGTGAAGCAAAAATTGTCACTTTTTCATTTTTATCAATCATATTTCAACTCCCAATTAAAAACTTTTACTAAATCCTTGTGCATGCGTATATATGTTCAGCATTGTCAGAAATGACTTTGCTTGCTAGGTTTACTATTTCATTAATTCTCTTATCCACAACTCTATAGTAAATGCTCTTTCCATCTTTTCTGGACGTCACAAATCCGCACCACTTTAAGCACGCGAGGTGATTGGACACACCGCTTTGAGAGGTACCGAGATTGTTAATTAAATCAGTAACATTTCTCTCCTTTTCTATGAGGAGCTGAATTATCTTTATACGAGTGGGATCACAAAATGCCTTAAAGAACTTAGGGAGAAGCTCGTCGACAAGCGGTGTCGGTATCTCAGCTTTTCGGGTTTTCATTTCACGGCCGTCCTTAATCTTATATATCTAATATATTTAAATATTATGATATATAAAATTGAAAAAAGTTTCAAGCTTTTTTTGAGTTTTCTTACTTTTCCTTATCAAACTCTATTATCAACCAATAAGGATGGGATAGATTCAGGTTTCCTGCCAATTATTATCCCGTACCCGACGTACTTACTCTGGAGAATTTGTTCCGATTTCCTTATAGTCAAAAATCCATTTATTCCCCATGTCCTTAAGACTTTCAATATGATTTTAAAACGTGTCTTTACTCCTAATTTATGCTTTATATTTATTATCCATTCCGGTATTAGGTAAGATTTATCCACTGTATTAACACCCATAAGCCCGGCTATTTCAAATAGATCCTTCCATCCTTCGATGGTCTCAGGTTTTTCACCTTCGATTTCATCGAGATTTCGCTTCATCTGCTCAGGTGTATCTTCTTTCCAGCAGATATCGTGGATTCCTACGTATCCACCAGGTCTCGCTACTCTTGCCATTTCATGAATTGCCAGTCTTTTATCAAGAGCGCATGTTGTACACTCAGAAATTACAGCATCAAAAGTGTTATCATCAAAGGGTAAGTTGTGAGCATCGGCCTTTTTGAATTCCACATTTAAATTTTTTCCCTTTGCTTTTCTCTTGGCTCTTTCGACCATATAATCGGAAGCATCTACCCCTAATATTTGACAAGAGAAATTCTCTGCGAAATAACAGGCGCTTTCGCCCGTCCCTGAAGCTACATCCAAGACTTTCGCGCCCATTCCTATATGGCATAGTTTTGACAGCTCTTTTGTTATTTCCAATCCCCCTGGATGGAGAATCTCTAATCCAAAATCCTGGCTTTCAATGAGTTTTTCTAGGGAGGGTTTTCCTTCTAGGACTTTTAATCTCCTTTTATCAATGGATTGTTAAAGGAAAACGTCTATAAGATGGGAAAAAGGTATTTCTTGATGTTAAGGTGGTTATAGTATAAGTCATTAGAAATAGAATAATTATCTTCATCGAATAGCTCAAGATGTTATCCTATTCTATCGGTTTTTTCACTTCGTCAAAGGCTTTACGCACGGTTTGCGCTAATTTTTCTGCCGGGCCGGTTCCCCAGTAGTGTAGAAAGAATATACGCGGTTTCTCATCCAGCATGTGATTATGAACCGCAAAAATTTCTATCCCTCCTTGCCGTAGTATGCCTATGACAGGGTTGACCTCTTCTGCGGTCATTACAATATCGCCTGCCACATGTGACCTTTCGTTGGTACCCGTAAACGCTGCCCAGGAATTTATTCCCATGCTCGAAGTTAGTTCAATATCGTTATGTTTCACGCCACTACGTCCAACGGTTATTTTGAAAACCCCACCTCCAACCTTCTGTCCCTTGTGGCCGATGATTTCTTCAAGTTTGTTGGTGTAGATTGATATATTCGGTGCATCTTGAACAGTATGTTGGCTAGGCGTTGCGGTACGATGTAGTGCTTCTCTTATTCCCCGTGATAACTGATCGGCGTTTCCCTCGCCGTAGATATGCATATACATCAAGCGTGGTTCTTCTCCCAGGAAATGATTATGCAGCGCAGTTATCTTGATGCCAGCCTTTGTCGGCGAAGAGATAACAGGATTAATCTCCTTCTCCAATAGAACAAGATCACCCATGATGATGAAGCCCTTAGTTATTTTCTTGAAAGCAACCCAGGATGTAAAACCTAGGGCTACAGGCATGGGTTCGTCGTTTATCTTCATCTTGAGGTCGCTTCGAGGAAACTGGACGACAAAGACTCCCTCCTTCATTTGCCCAGTTGTGTTTAGTATCTTCTCGACATTGCTATAATCGGTAGAACTGGCTTCTTCAGGTACCGCAGGTGACACCGTTTGTGCATTGGACTTGCATGTGAAAGGGAAGCATTCATAGAATAAATTCGCTAACATGCAGCCAAGAAATAATATTGTTACATTTTTAAGAATAATTCTCAGTTTGGATTGAATCATAGACTGTTCCCCCAATTAATACTTTAACTCTAATTCCGCATTTTTAAAATAAGAATTATTTATCGTTGCTTGACTACAGTGTACGATTTGGTTTATTATAATTTGAAGCTGATTCAGTTGGAGTTACTCAAGATGGGGTAGATTACTTTAGTCGAAATAGCAACTCAATATTTATTACAACCAGCCAGGATTCCCTTAACCCCAGGTTTATAAACAGAATTAGCTTAAGAAGAATCATAATGGATAAAGCTTCATCAATTTTTACGTTCCTTAAAATAACCCAAAAATAAGGAGGTGTTTATTATGTCGTACCTGAACGTAAAATATTCAAAGGGTCTTCTTTTTGCTGTCGCGGTGGTCTTCTTTGGAATGTTGTCTATAAGTTACTCAGGTTTAGCGCAAGCCCAAACCGACACAATGGTCAATGGTCTGAATACAGCTACCCTGAACGGACTTATCGAGACCCTGAAGAAGAATCCTGAGAAGGGACGGGTAACCTTTTATTCTAAGTCTCGCTGGCAAGATGGAATGAGAAGCTTTTCTGGATTTAGTGGCTATAGCATAGATGGGAAGATGGTTCACGAAAAGACTCGTGAATTTGTTCTTCTCGGAGATGAGTCGGTTGAGCTGAGTGGGACAGACACTGCCCCTGGGGCAGTGGAAGAGCTTATGTATGCTTTAGCCACTTGTGTTATTGCGGCAGCTAATGCAAACGCGGCTTTGATGGGTGTTAAACTAACTCGTCTGGATGTTGACATAGAAAGCGATTTAGACCTCCATGGTCTTTTTGCCTTAGATCCGAATGTTAGGCCTGGTGTAACGAATATGCGAATGGAAATTACTATAGCCGGCGACTCAGATGAAGAAACTCTTAAGAAGATCGCAATGCTCGGATACCAGTATTCACCGGTTTCTGATACCACACGTAATGGGGTTAAATTTAGTCCTGTCGTCAAAGTAGCCAAATAGCTTGTCGTGTTAGTGGATTCAGCGATCGTCTGAATAAAATTTTTCATCACTTTTTTTCTGCAATCTCAGACTCGTGTCTCACTGGCGCCGATGAGTTATTGATCGTGGCTATGTTCGTTATGCTCTTCCTGTTTTTCTACAGGAACTTGTTCCTTGCTCTCCATTTTCATCATTTGACCACGCATCATCGGCATCGGGGCCATAATTTTTTTGAAATTTTCCAAACCGATTGTTTTTCTTATTGATACAAGCCCGTTTACGTAGAGATCCGCCATGGCAAGACTGATATCGTTAGAGTTTTTGATTTCTTCTTTTACCTTCGAGGGGTCAAAATTGGGATCATTTAACATATCCATGACTTTAAAGTGAGAGATTTTAAAATCAGCTTCCTTTTGAACAATTGGATACAGATACATTTCATTTATCTTTGATAGCTCATTTTTCTGTTGGTCCGTAAGTTCCAGATTATTCGCTTTCATAAGAAGATGGTGAATCATCATTCCATACATCGAAGTGTGCTTTCCCCCCATCATTCCGTGCATACCCATCATACCTGGGCCAGGCATGCCCTTCTGTCCCACTTTTTGCTGCATCGGGCTTTGGGCAAATGAGAAATTTGCCAAACATATTATGACAGCGATTGAAATTATAAATCTTCTCATATTTATTACCTCCTGAGTAATATTACTCTTTCAAACTGCTCTTATTCCACTTATTTACATTTAAACCTAATGTGTGACGATGTCAATATATTCAATCTCATGAAATCTCACTCCATCTACATTTTCTGTAAATCCGTTCTGAGATAAAGATTACTCATTTATGCTTGTTCATCTCTCAATTCTGAGAAATTTCGCATTTATGGCGACGATTACTGTACTCAGTGACATTAGCACAGCGCCAAGCGCCGGACTGAGAAGTATTCTCAAAGGATATAGAACCCCTGCAGCCAGAGGGATAGCAACCACATTGTAGCCGGTAGCCCACGCGAGATTCTGAACCATCTTCTTATAGGTCGCGCGTGAAAGGTCTAGTATTGAAACTACATCCAGAGGGTTACTTCTTACAAGAATGATGTCTGCGGTTTCAACCGCCACGTCTGTTCCGGCACCAATAGCAATGCCAACGTCGGCCTGGGCGAGGGCAGGGGCATCATTCACACCGTCGCCGGTCATGGCCACTATCAGTCCTCTGGACTGAACCTCCTTTACCTTTTTCGATTTTTCATGTGGAAGGACTTCTGCGAAATACTCATCAAGCCCAATCTCCTCCGAGACCCATTTGGCGACCTGGTTATTGTCACCTGTCAGCATCATGCATTGGATTCCCATCTCTTTTAGCTTCTTAATGGCATTTTTCGATTCTGGCCTGATGATGTCGGCCAGGGCGAGCGCGCCCATTAGTTTTCCGTCAATTAATACGAATACTACGGTTTTTCCCTGTGAAGATAACTTCTTGACTCTGTCGTCTTCTACACTGATATTTTGCTCCCTTAAATATCCTGGGCTTACTATCTTTACGTCTTTTCCGTTTATGTTGCCTTCCGCTCCCTTACCTGTAATTGCCTTGAAGTCTTTCACAGGGAAAGTTTCTTTGCTAGACGATGTTATTCCCTTTGCAAGGGGATGTTCCGAACGAGCCTCTACTGAGGCGGCGTATTTTAGAAGTTCCCCTTGCTCAAAACCCTCCTCAAATACAATTGTATCGGTGACTCCGAATTTTCCTTCGGTAAGGGTTCCGGTTTTATCGAAGATAATAGCCTGAATATTCCTCGCTCTTTCAAAGGCAGCGCGATTTCTGATGAGTAATCCGTTTCTGGCAGATAAAGCTGTTGATACTGCGACAACCAGTGGAATAGCGAGTCCCAACGCATGAGGGCATGTGATAACCATAACGGTTACCGTCCTCTCAAGTGAAAATGCAAAATCCCTTTGAGCTATAGCTAGCCATATAAAAAGAGTTGCTGCACCGGCAAAGATAGCGATTATGGTAAGCCAGAGTGCGGCCCTGTTTGCAAGATCCTGGGTTTTCGATTTGCTTTCCTGTGCTTCCCTGACCAGTTCCGTCATTTGAGATAGATAAGAATCCTTTCCGGTCTTCTTTACTTCCACAGTTATCGAGCCTTCGCCGTTTATTGCACCTCCAATTACATGTGTTCCTATTTTCTTGGAAACCGGCGTTGATTCACCCGTTAACATCGATTCATCCACCGTAGTCTCTCCTTCCATAATCTCCGCGTCCGCTGGTATTTTTTCTCCGGGCTTGATAATAATCCTATCTCCCACGTTCAATTCTCTCACGTCTACATCCTTTATGCTTCCGTCTTCCATCACTTTATGTGCAGTTGATGGCATTAATTCTGCCAGCTCATCCAGAGCCCTAGAAGCACCCATGACAGACTTCATTTCAATCCAGTGTCCGAGCAGCATCACATCGATTAAGGTGGCCAATTCCCAGAAGAATATTTTACCAGAGAGTCCAAACACGACTGCGCTTGAGTAGAAATACGCGACCATAATTGCTAGCGCAATTAGGGTCATCATTCCTGGATTGGCAGATTTCAATTCGTCGATCAGGCCGGTGAGGAATGGATAGCCTCCGTAGAAAAAAACGATGGAAGAGAAACCGAAGAGAACGAATAGATCTCCCTTAAACCTGATAGAATCCCCGAGACCAAGAAAACCCTGAATCATTGGGGAAAGAATTAGTATTGGTATTGTAATTACCAAGGAAATCCAGAATCGTCTCTTGAAATCATCCAGCATATGTGAATGGTGATCATGACGATCATGCCTGTGATACGTCCTGTCGGATTCATTATGATCGTTTTGATCCATTTGATCATTTTTACCCTTATTGTGTTCCATTTCGTGCGTATGCTATCCCTGGACAGCATTTAAATCGTTTTTGTTGAGAGGTTGACTTAGTCAGTGTGACCGGTTCGTTTAATTCCGGACTCTCGATAACATAAGCTAAAACCGCACATCCTAGGCCCTCCACCTGCGCATACGAAAGGCACGGACAAGGGATCATGTCGGTATTAAAAAATTATCGGATTCCCATGCCTCAGTCAAAGAATATTCCTGCCCAGAGAGCCATTGCTGCTGTTGCTGTCACGTTTAATGCTCATGATGATGCTCATCATCAGCTCCATGGTCATGTTCATGATTCTGTGTCTCTTCACTCCCTACCATCGCTTTATATTCCTCAGGAGTCAGGTCGGGGAGCTGCTTCAGGAAGGCCACAATTGACCACAATTCTTCCTCACTATGAGTCGATCCAAAGGCTGGCATTCCTGTCATTTTAATTCCATTCTTGGTAATCCAGTAAAGCTCTTCTGAGCTAAATTCGTCGATCTCATCTGGGAGCTCTGGCGGTTCGGGATATAGTCCTTTGCCTATGTCAGAAGGTTTAATACCTGGAGCACCATGACATCCGACACACATTTCGTCATAATGATTGAACCCCGTCTTAACCATTGATTTATCATCAAGGGAAGGAACGGCAATCCCGGCAGCATGAGATCTGATTGATTTTTCCGTAGCGATGTCCAATATAAATTCTGTAATTTTTGTGTGGGGCTTGGTAGCTGCGACATCATACTGCCCTGTATAGATGAAGATAAAAAAGGCTACGATAACAACTATAATAAAAATTAAGATTGTCCATATAACTTTCATCTCCTGCCTCCTTATTGCAGAGTCATTATCTATTATCTTGATTCATATTACCATAATATGATTATTTATTATCAAATAGACTGTAATGGACTCATCAGTAAGGTGATCCGAAGTTTTTGTTACCTGCCATGAACTTATTTGATAATGGTATCACGGTGGCCTTATGGTGAATGGCAATCCAAAGAGCAGCGACCTGGGCGCATTTTCTTTATTCAGAGGCTGATATGGTTTTTTCGGCTTTTTATAAATGATCTGAGAAAATGTAAAAATTACAAGTGATGCTGATTTCGAGTTTAAATAGAATATCAAAGGTCCAAAATGCTTTACTCTGTGTAGTAAAGTAATAGTTTATGAATGCGTTGTAATGACCTGTAAGGATTAAATAATTGTTAAATTATGGTCTTTTAAATGCTCGCCCTTGTTCGCTTCGAAATCGCAAGTAGCTGGAGGAATTATAAAAGGATTTGAAATCATAGTTGCCGAGTCCTCCAACCCGTTAGTGCCACAGCTGATTTACTGTTATCAATCTCATCATAATGGCTCAAAAAAGCAGCTTTATCCAAAATTCGGTAGAATATTATGCAGGCTAGTTTTGTTCATTGGAATGATAACAGATGCATCTCATAGAAGCCTTGAAATACACTGTGGTAATATCATCGTATATTATTTTCCTAGCACCTGCATTGATTAGTTGCAGTGCTGACAAAGGGGATTGCCCATTTTGTTACGTAAAAATGCCGCACGACGCGAGGGTGATGGTTTTAGTTGAAGGTGAATCGGCGCCTAAAATGGCCTGTAGCATCACGTGCGTCCTCAATTATCATAGAACAACTGGAAAGGAAATTAAATTTCTACGCGTTTCTGATTTTTACTCTGGAAAATTTTTGAACCCACAAAAGGCATTTTATGTAGTAGGAAGCAATGTAAATCCTTTTGATAAATACTTGCATAGCAATCTTGCCTCTGAGCTTAGGGTTCCATCTTATTTGGATTGGAGCCGATACACACCTACGGTGCTCGCCTTTGCCACCAAAGAAGACGCGGAAAAATTTATCAAAGATCATGGTGGAAGAATTGCAACATTTTCCATACTACAGCTAGATAATTAGTTATCATTTAGATCCAGGGAAAAATGAAATATATAATAAGAAAGTATTCTTTTTTATGTAGTGCTATCGGCTCAAACCTAGTTTATGCGTTTTCACAGTCGGCTGCGATTCATAAGATAGGGTAAGATTAAATTAGATCTTTACATTCCTTATAAATTCCGCTGTTTCTTCGGGTAAAGAGGTGTTTATGAAGATGCCTGAGCCAATTTCAAACCCGGCAACCGTAGTAAGTCTTGGTATGATTTGAATATGCCAGAGATAATAGCTCTTATTTTCGTCATCGACAGGTGCTGTATGGATCACCAAGTTAAAGTCAGGATTATTGAGTGACTTATAAATTTTTAAGAGGGTGATTTTTAATACTCTTGCAAGGTCAGGAATGTCTTCGGGAGGGATGTTACCAAAGGAAGAAAGATGCCTTTTTGGAGCAATCCATGTCTCAAAGGGGGAGCGGGAAGCAAAGGGATGGAATACGACGAATTTATCTTCCTCTAAAACTATTCTTTCTTTATTTCTAAGCTCCCCTAGTACAATATCACAATTAATACATCTTCCCGTATCATCAAAGTAGGACGTCGCAACTTCGAATTTTCTTCTTATATGCGCTGGAACAACAGGAGTTGCTACTAACTGTGAATGGGGGTGATCCAGTGATATTCCCGCTGATTTGCCATAATTTTTGAAAATTATAATCAGTTTGACGGTAGGATGCTTTTTTACAACATTGTATCTTTCCCTATAGGCCAGGAGTATTTCCTCAACTTCTTTATCCTTCATAAGCGGGATTAGTCCATTATGATACGGAGTCTCGATTATTATCTCATGAACACCGACTCCATCCATCTTTCTAAACAATTTCTCTTCCTCTCTCCTCACTATGGAGCCACCATGAACCAGGGCGGGATATTTATTGGAAGTTACTCTAACTCGCCAGCCGGGACCATTAGCTTTCCCTGAGTCACGATAAGCCAGGACTTCAGGAGGTGTTTCCGATTCATTGCCCGGGCAGAAGGGACAGAAGTCCACAAAGGGAGGTAGGACTTCCTTCATTTCTGTAATCTTAAAATCATGGGGTCGTTTCGCCCTCTCTGTTGCAATAATCACCCATTCCTTTGTAGTGGAGTCTTGTCTTAACTCTGGCATGATTTTTATGCTTTACCTGTTAGGTGAACAACCCTAGCAGGTAAACTGTTTACTTCTGTTGCATCTCCTGTGCCATCTTCTCGTGTTCCCGCGCAAGTGCTTTATATTCATTAGCAGCATCAGTGTCGTCCTGCCTAAGCTTCTCACAGCCTTTTGCCATCGAAGGCCAGGGCTTGCTTCTCTTTTTGTAAGCCGCGCCCATTGACTCATGAAGCTCAGCCATTTTCTCCATTTTAGCTGCCTGTTTTTGGTAATATTCCACTATCCTCATATGATTCTCAGGCGTGTTTGCAGTTAAAATAAGAACATTAATGTCTTCTTCCTCGGAAGCATTAACTGATATGTTTGTTGTCAATGGAAGAAACAAAACTGACGCAATCAAAGCCATGATTACCAGGAAAAGCTTATTCATCTGTATCACCTCCTTTGCTTTTATATTTTTGACACATTGTATTTATTTTGTCTCCTTATGTAATGGCTTGATGTTTTAGTGAATTATCCATTTTTATAAAAACCTTAAATCTTTGGCATACGAATTTGCTAATTTTCACTGTCTTTAGCCGAATCACGCCACTGTCCCTTCTTTACTCCAAGCTCTTTTAGTTTCTCTTCCATTTCTTTTAGGCACTCAACTTCGCAAGCGTCTACTGGGCGATCGAAACCCGTCCGGTGTACGATTTTTAAAGTGAGTGTTACCTCGTCTCTTAATTTACGGATTGGAGCTGAATGAATGGATCTATCGAAAATTCCTATATCATATTTACTTTCGCGTTCTTCCGTTGGCACTATCCACTGAGCAATTTTTTTTAGATCGTTATATACCTTCACACATTCATCACAACCAGGGGTAGGGTGGTGTACAGGATGATAATGGATTCCCGTCAGGTCTAGTTCAAAACCGATCTGTACTCTATTCCCATTCTTATCTATAAGGTATTCCGGCCAGACCTCCCGGCACACTTTATGTTGAATCACAAGTTTTTTGAGGTAGTCCAATTCTTCACTGTTTATCAAATGTTTTTCGTTATTGACCATCCTTATCAACATGCCTCACTTTACCTACTTTACTTTTCTAAAGATCTGCTTTTCCAGATTTCATATATCGCAGGGATTATGATGAGTGTGAGAATAGTCGAGGTTACTAGTCCGCCAACCATAGGGGCCGCAATCCGTTTCATTACGTCGGCACCTGCACCGTGACTCCACATAAGTGGAAGAAGCCCCATGATCATTGCCATAACGGTCATCATTTTAGGTCTAACCCTTTGTACTGCTCCGTCGTGTATAGCCTTTGCCAAGCTCTTTGAATCATTTTTCCCTTCCTTAATCATCTTCTCATAATACTCATCAAGGTAGATTATCATTACAACACCCGTTTGGGCTGCAAGTCCTGCAAGTGCAATAAATCCCACCCATGTGGCAACACTCATGTTATAACCCAGAAGATGCATGAGCCATATTCCACCGACTGCGGCGAAGGGAACCGAAAGAAGAATTATCAAGGTTTCCACAACATTGTTAAAATTCAGGTAAAGAATAACAAAGATTATCAGAAGGGTGAGTGGAACAACTAGCTTAAGACGCTCTTTTACCCTCTGCATATATTCATACTGTCCACTCCATGTGAGAAAATATCCCGTAGGCAGCTTAACGTGTTCACCAATAGCCTTTTTGGCCTCTTCAACATAGCTTCCGATATCCCTTCCAGTTATATCAACATATACATAACCAACCTTAGTCGCCTCCTCAGTTCTTATCTCTGGAGGGCCCATTACGATACTGATATCAGCTAGTTGATTTATGGGAATCTGTGCCCCGGAAGGAGTTGGAACGAGGACTCTCTCAAGCTTTCTACTCTCGTCGCGTAGTTCCGTTGAATATCTAACATTTACAGGATATCTCTCAGGACCTTCGATAGTCAGGGTAATGTTATTCCCCCCTATTGCTGCTTCTATAACATCTTCTACATCCTCAACCCTCAATCCATAACGTGCTGCTTCATCACGTTTGACCCAAAAATCTATGTAGTATCCACCGGTTACTCTTTCAGCATAAACGCTCCTAGTCCCTGGGATTCCCTGAAGCGCTCCTTCAATTTCTTTTCCGATCTCCTCGATTTTTGTAAGGTTCGGTCCAAAAATCTTAATTCCTATGGGAGTTCTAATACCTGTTGTAAGCATATCAACCCTTGCTTTTATTGGCATTGTCCAGGCGTTTATATAGCCTGGAAATCGGAGTGCCTGATTTAATTCATTAATCAGCTCCTCCGGAGAGATGGTCCGTTCCTCGGGCCAGATAAGTCGAAAAACCTTTTTAAACGGTTCGGGTGTCCATCCTGAGTACCAGCGATTCTCCGGAATCTTTCGCCATTCATGCTCGGAATTTAAGACTATATTTGTTTCAACCATTGAAATGGGAGCTGGGTCGGTTGACGTCTCAGATCTGCCTACTTTTCCGAATACTGTTTTAACTTCGGAAAAGCTTTTAATTATTTTATCTCTAACTTGTATGAATTTCCCCGCTTCAGTTATTGAGATTCCGGGTGGCGTAACCGGCATATCCATTAAGACCCCTTCATAAAGCGGGGGCATAAACTCAGAGCCCAGTTTAAAGAATATAGGAATCGTGACGACAAGAATAATTAGTGCTATAAACACTGTGGTTTTCTTGAATCTTAATACAAGCTTAACTACTGGGTCATAGGCCTGTATTAAGACTCGGCTCACGGGGTTTTTCTTTTCCGGTGTAATCTTCCCGCGAACGAGTATTGTAACCAAAGCACTAGTGAGGGTTATAGACAGAATTGCCGCAAATGCCATGCCAAAAGTCTTAGTAAAGGCAAGTGGTTTAAAAAGCCTTCCTTCCTGATACTCAAGTGAGAAAACAGGAATAAAGGAAGCGGTTATCACGAGTAATGCAAAAAATATAGGCTTTCCAACTTCTTTCATGGCATCTATAACTACATCTAATCTATTTCTTTTTTTTCCCTCCTCTTCCCAGTGTTCAAGTCTCTTATGTACATTTTCGACAATCACTATTGCAGCATCGACCATGGCTCCTATTGCTATAGCAATTCCTCCAAGGGACATTATGTTGGATGTGAGCTTGAGGTAATACATAGGAATAAAGGAAAATAAAATCGCAAATGGAAGCGTTAGGATAACTACGAGTGCCGATCGAAAGTGATATAAAAACACCAAACAGACTATACTGACTATGATGCTTTCCTCTATAAGTTTTTCTTTAAGGGTTTTAATGGCACTCTTGATAAGTTCAGAACGGTCATAGGTAGTGACCAGTTTTATGCCCTCGGGAAAAGCGCCTTTAACTTCTTCAAGCTTTTCTTTTACACCATTTATCACATTCAGGGCATTCTCGCGGAATCGGGCGACGACAATGCCACCGGCTACTTCACCCTCTCCATTGAGTTCTGCGAGGCCTCTCCGAATGTCTGGTCCGAGTCGTACGTCGGCTAGTTCTCTAAGGAGCACAGGAGTACCTGTTCCCTCCCCATCCACGGACACAACAATATTTCTTATATCGTCAAGTGATTTTATATATCCCCTTCCCCTTACAACATATTCCCTACCTGTCCACTCTACTACTCTTCCTCCAACATCATTGTTGCTCATTCTCACCGAGTCAATCACGGTTTTTAAGGGTATGTTATAGCCTAAAAGCTTATTAGGATCCACGTTTATCTGATACTGCTTTACAAATCCTCCAACACTGGCGACCTCTGCAACGCCTGGCACGCTTTGTAGCCAGTATCTTAAATACCATTCCTGGAAAGATCGTAGTTCTGATAGGTCGTATTTACCTGTTTCATCAACTAGAGCATATTCGTAAACCCAACCAACACCAGTAGCATCAGGCCCAATAATTGGATTAACGCCCTCGGGCAATCTACCCTGGAGTCCAGTTAGATATTCGAGCACACGGCTTCTTGCCCAGTATATATCGGTTCCGTCCTCAAATAGGACATACACAAAAGAGAATCCAAACATGGATATACCCCTTACAACTGTCACTTTTGGGGCTGCAAGGAGCAATGTTGTTATTGGGTATGTAATTTGATCTTCGACTAAATCGGGGCTCCTTCCTGGCCAATCGGTGAAAATGATGACTTGGGTATCGGAGAGATCTGGTATGGCATCAAGAGGGGTATTTTTAAGGGCCCAAATGCCCCAGACTGTCAGAAAGAATATAATAAGAAGTACCATAAAGCGATTTCGAGCAGAAAATTCAATTATCTTATCGACCATGTCTTTTCTCCTTTACGGTTCACCTAACGTTAATTTCAGAGAGGTTAGATACAGGCGGTTTTCCAGGCATTGTTGCGACGACCTTTACTTGCCATGAACCGCTCATTGGGATTTCGGTCTCAACAAAATATTGTCCATTTTTCAAGTGGTTTCCTTTTGCCGTTACGCTCATTGCAGGCATTCCCATTGAAGGCATAGCCGGCATATGAAATAGAACATCAACACTAGCATTTTTTATTGGATTTCCATTGGCATCTGTCAAAGTAATTTTGAAGGTATTATCTCCGACTTTAGGCCGTACGTTATTTGAGTTAAAAGAAATGTTAACGTCTTTAGGTGCTAATTTTGGAG